>CAZXAS010000096.1:0-10901 GCA_964638185.1 uncultured Steroidobacteraceae bacterium
GGCGTCGAATCCGGATCGCGATCCTGCTGGCCGTACTCGTGTTCGTCGCGCTCGGGACACTCGGCGACCGGTTGCGCACGACCGACTGGAACGACTCGCTGTGGGTGGGGATCTTCCCCGTCAATGCCGACGGACAGCCGGCGACCGATGCCTTCATCGATGCGCTCGAGCCCGGGCAGTTCGCCGACATCGAGGAGTTCTTCCAGCGCGAGGCCGGAGACTACGGCGTGTCGCTGCCGCGCCCGGTGCGCATCGACCTGCATCCGCGGGTGACCGAGCTGCCGCCGCGACTCGAGGCCGGCTCGGGCCTGCCCGCCCGCATCCTGTGGAGCCTGCGGACGCGCTACTACTCCTGGCGCGTCGCCGGCGACGCGCTGGCCGACATCCGGCTGTTCGTGCTGTACCACGACCCGGACCACACCGAGGCCGTGCCGCATTCGCTCGGGCTGCAGAAGGGCCTGCTGGGCATCGTCCATGCCTACGCCGAACCGGCGGCGCATGCCACCAACAACATCGTCATCGCGCACGAGTTGCTGCACACCCTCGGGGCGAGCGACAAGTACGATCCGGTGACCAACCTGCCACTGTATCCGCAGGGCTACGGCGAGCCGGACGCGCCGTCGCGCTACCCGCAGCAACTCGCGGAGATCATGGCCGGGCGCATCGCGATCGATCCTGACGAAGCGGAGATGCCGCCCGACCTCGACTATGTCGTCGTCGGGCGCGAGACCGCCGCGGAGATCGGCTGGCTCGCGCGGTAGCGCGCGCCGGGCCGCTCGCGACCGTGCACGGCAGCGGTCATTCTCCCTTCGGCTTCGCGTCCAGCTGCTTCTTGAACACTGTCCAGGTGGTCTCGTTGGGGCGTGCGTCGTCGACCGGCGGCGGCTCGCGATACGCCGGGTAGCGCGCGTCGAGCACCGTCCACAACCTGTCAGGCACGCGGGCCGGGTCGAAGGTCGAGAATCCGGTCGCGTTGAAGATCATCAGGCCAGGCCGGTCGCCCATCTCCATCCAGGGCATGAACTTGGACACACGCTGCCAGGACAGGCGCGAGTCGGCGACCCGGGTTGCGGCGGCGTCGAGGAATCCGGCGGCCTGGTAGAAGGTGTTGAAGATCTCCATGGCGTGGTACTGCCCGCCCACGTAGTCCTGGTAATCGCCGGCGAGCGGGTTCACGTAGAAGAGCGGGATCTCGGAGGAGGACACCAGCGTGTCCTCGTAGCGGCGCAGTTTCAGCCGGACCGGTTGGCCGGCCTCGTCGAAGGCGTAGGCCGGCGCGCGCATGTTCACCGGGTCGTTGGCAACGTGCATGACCTTCACGGTCTTGCCGGTCCAGGGATTCTGCCAGCTGTCGATGACCTCGCCGGTGGCCGGGTCGAGATACACCATGATCTCGCGCGACACGCTGCGAAAGCCGGCACCGCGACCGGCATCTTCCAGCATGGCGCACTGGCGCGTGTTGATGCCGATGACGTCGAACAGGTGCCGGTCGCGTTCACCGGGGACGCGGCTCCACAGCCGGCCCTCCCAGAAGCCGTAGCGGACCACGCCCGACTCGGTGGTGCCGCAGGTCATCTTGGCGCGCCAGGCGATCGCCTCGGCGCCCTCGCGCGTGATTTCATCGGCATGTGCGCCGCCCGCGACGAAGAGCAGCGCGAAGACGAGGCCCCGAATTCCTGGCATGACTTGTTCCCCCCGGCGATGCATCGGCCGGCCGCCAGCATCCCAGACCCATGCGCGGCCAGCAAGCGGGCGCGTGCTGTCGCTACGCGCCGCCAGTGCGGGCCAGCAGGTCGTCGGTGACCTCCATCGTGAATGCCGGCGCGTTGCCGGGCGGCACCTCGGCGATGGCATCGACGAACATCGCGCGCGCCTCCTGGTCGTCGTAGACCATCTTTGCGTCGAAGGCGCGTTTCCAGGTGTCGTAGTCGGGCCATTCCGCGACGGCGACGAAGCGGCCGTCGCGTTCACGATGCAGGCGCGAACCGAGGCCGCCGTAGATCCGCGCGATCTCGCGCGTGCCGCGTCGCCAGGCCTCGCGGAACTGCTCCTCCTTGCCGGGCTTGACACGCCACCAGTAGACGACGACGAACATGGCGACCTCCGCGGCCGAAGCCTAACGCGATACCCTGGTTCGTGCACGGGCCCGCCGCGGGCGTAGAATCCGGCAACGACCGCAGGATGCTGGAGGTGCACATGCGAATTCATGACTGGATGGTGGGATTCGCCGTTGTCGCGGCGCTCGCTGCCGGCCCGGTCCTGGCCGGTCCATCGGACACCCCGGAGTTCCTGAACTCGGGCAAGGTCGTCCCTCCGGGCCTGCCATTCTCCGAGGCGGTCCGTGTCGGCCGCACGGTGTACCTGTCGGGACAGATCGGCGTGAAGCCCGGCACCAGCGAGCTCGTCGAGGGCGGAATGGAGGCCGAGGCGCGGCAGACGCTCGAGAACATCCGCACGACGCTCGAGGCGCACGGCTTTACGCTGCGCGACGTCGTGAAGTGCACCGTGATGCTCGCCGACATCGCGGAGTGGGGCGCGTTCAACGATGTCTACAAGACCTTCTTCACCAGCCCCTATCCGGCGCGCAGCGCTCTCGGCGCCAACGGGCTCGCGCTCGGTGCGCGCGTCGAGGTCGAGTGCGTGGTCGCGGTGCCGCCCGGGATGTCGAAGTAGCGCGGCGCCCGCCGCCTCGAGGAGCAAGCCATGCGTCTCGACGATGCGCGAACGCTGCACGGGCTGGCGTTGTACCTGCTGCCGGTGCTGGTGGCAGGTGCCGGATGGGGCGTCGGCGCGGCGAGTGCAATGGCGCTCGGCATGGCGATCCTGGGAATCTACCTGCGACTGCGCCCGGTCGTGGCCGGTACGGCGACACGCCCCAGGCTGCACACCATCTCCTACTCGCACTACGTCGAGAAGGTCCGCTGGTGCCTGAGCCGCGCCGGGGTCGACTACGAGGAACTGCCCAGCGTCGGCGTGCTGGGCGTGCTGTTGCTCGGCCGCACGGTGCCGACGCTGGAACTGCCGGCGGCGCGCACCAGCATCGGGAACTCGGCCGAGATCCTCCGCTTCCTGTGGGGCCGTGACGGGCTCGACGCGACCGGTCGCGTGGCGTTCCTGCGTCCCACCGCCGAGGCTGTCGAACTCGAGCGGCACCTCGACCAGGCGCTCGGCGAGCAGGTGCGGCGCTGGGTGTACTTTCGCGTCTTCGAGGATCCCGAACTCACCTTGCGGGTCTGGGGTCACGGCGAGCCGAAGGTGCCTCGGTGGCAGCGCGCGCTCCTGCCGTTGTTGCGCCCGCTGCTGCGTGCTGCGGTGCGGCGCATGCTGCATGTCACGCCGACGACTGCCGTACGGGCGCTGGAGCGCACGCAGCGGGTCTTCGACGAGATGGACGCGCGTCTCGCCGACGGCCGCCGTTACCTGATGGGCGACACGCTGAGCTACGTCGACATCGTCTTCGCGAGCCTCGGCGCGCTCGCGGTCCTGCCGGACGACTATGGCGGTGGCGCGCTCACGACGCGCTTCCCGGCGCCCGACGCGCTGCCCGCAGCGTGGCGGGACGAGGTGCTGGCATTCAGGCAGCGGCCTTCCGGCCAGTTCATCCTGCGGATGTACCGCGACGAACGCCGCCCGCCGGCGGCCTGAAGTCACAGTCCCGCGCGGCGATCATGTAGCGGGCCCGGCATGCCTGTATGCTGTGAGCCCCTTGCCGCAACAGCCGGGAGCCCGGCGTTGACCACCTCGACTGCGATTCCATCGGCGGCGGAGCTTCGTCGCCTGACCGCGCCGTTCGCCACGGCGGACGATCGCAGGGCGTCCTGGCAGCTCGCGGGCACGTTGGTGCCCTTCCTGCTGTTGTGGCTCGCGATGGTGCTGACGGTGCGCTGGAGCGGCGGCTGGTCGCTGCTGCTGCTGCTGCCGACCGCGGGGCTCTACGTGCGGCTGTTCATCATCCAGCACGACTGCGGGCATGGTTCGTTCTTCACGAGTGCCCGGGCCAATCGCCTGGTCGGCGCCTGCATCGGCCTGATGACGCTGTTTCCGTTCGCCTACTGGAAGCGCACGCACGCGATTCACCACAGTACTTCGGGCGACCTCGACCGGCGCGGGCTCGGCGACATCCAGACACTGACGGTGCGCGAGTACCAGGCGCTGCCGGCCACGGGCCGGCTCGCCTATCGGCTGTACCGCAGCATGCCGGTGCTGCTCGGCATCGGGCCGCTGTACCAGTTCGTGGTCAAGCATCGGTTCCCCTTCGACCTGCCGTGGGCGTGGCGCAGGGAGTGGGCCAGCGTGCTGTGGAACAACCTGGCCCTGGCCGTGATGCTGACGGCGCTGTTCCTGGGCTTCGGCTGGCAGCCGGTGCTCATGGTGCAGGTTCCGATGCTGGTCGTGGCCGGCGCAATGGGCGTGTGGCTCTTCTACGTCCAGCACCAGTTCGAGGACACCTACTGGGCCGGGCACGAGAGCTGGAGCGCGCAATCCGCGGCGATGGCGGGCAGCTCGTTCTATGACCTGCCGCGTGTCCTGCACTGGTACACCGGCAACATCGGCTATCACCACATCCACCATCTCGACGTGCGCATCCCGAACTACCGGTTGCGCGAGTGCTTCGAGTCGAGTCCGCTGCTGCAGGCGGTGCCGCGGCTGACGCTGTGGCGCAGCCTGCGTTGTGCCGGGCTCAAGCTGTGGGACGAGGACCTCGGCCGGCTGGTGGGTTTTGCGGCGGCCCGCGTCTGATCGCAGCGCCGTCGCCCGTTCATCGGCCGCGTCTATCGCGCCGATAGGAAACTTCACCCGCAACGGGCCGTGATGCGCCGGTCCACCATGGGCGCCGCCTGCTAAGCTCGGGCATCACTCATGCAAGGAGCCTGTCATGGCGAAGAACATGGCCGGGCGGGCCGCAGTCGCGGCGCCGCGGATCGACATCGGCATCGGCGACAAGGACCGCGCGAAGATTGCCGCCGGCCTGTCGCGGGTGCTGGCGGACACCTACTCGCTCTACCTCAAGACGCACAACTTCCACTGGAACGTGGAAGGGCCGATGTTCAACACGCTGCACCTGATGTTCATGGAGCAGTACACGGAACTGTGGACCGCGCTCGACGCGATTGCAGAGCGCATTCGCTCGCTCGGCTACCCCGCGCCTGGCACCTACCGTGAATTCGCCACGCTGACCTCGATCGAGGAAACGGACGGGGTGCCGGAGGCCATGGAGATGGTGCGCCTGCTTGTCGCCGGCCACGAGGCGGTGGCGCGCACCTCGCGCGCGGTGTTCCCGGCGGTCGAGAAGGCGAGCGACGAGTCCACCGCGGACCTGCTCACCCAGCGGCTGCAGGTCCACGAGAAGACGGCGTGGATGCTGCGCAGCCTGCTCAAGTGACGCCAGGCGGCGCGACCCGGGAGCCCGGCGGCGCGTCGCGCCCCCCGGGCCCGGTCGCGGCCCTCAGGACTTGAGCTTGTAGCCGGTGCGGAAGACCCACCACACCATGGCGAGGCATGCGAGCAGGAACAGGACGGTCATGCCGAGGCTCGTGCCGACGCTGACGTCCGACACCCCGTAGAAGCTCCAGCGGAACGCGCTCACCAGGTACACCACCGGGTTCAGCAGCGTGATCTTCTGCCACAGCGGCGGCAGCATGCTGATGGAGTAGAAGCTGCCGCCGAGGAAGGCGAGCGGCGCGACGATCAGCGCGGGCACGATCGTCAGCTTCTCCCAGCCGTCCGCCCAGATGCCGACCACGAAGCCGAACAGGCAGAAGGTGATCGACGTCAGCACCAGGAAGGCGATCATCCAGCCCGGGTGCAGCACCGGGAAGTCGACGAACAGCCGCGCCGTGGCGAGGATGATCAGCCCCAGGATCACCGACTTGGTGGCCGCGGCGCCGACGTAGCCGAGCACGATCTCGAGCGGCGACAGCGGTGCGGAGAGCACTTCGTAGATCGTGCCCGAGAAGCGTGGCATGTAGATCCCGAAGGAGGCATTCGAGATGCTCTCGGTCAGGATCGCCAGCATGATCAGGCCCGGCACGATGAAGGCGCCGTAGCTGACGCCGTCGATCTCGGCGATCCGCGAGCCGATGGCGGCGCCGAACACCACGAAATAGAGCGACGTGGAGATCACCGGCGAAGCGACGCTCTGCATGAGCGTGCGGCCCATGCGGGCCATCTCGAAGGTGTAGATGGCGCGGACGGCGTGCAGGTTCATGGCCGCTTCCTGACCAGGTTCACGAAGATCTCCTCCAGCGAGCTCTGGTCGGTGTGCAGGTCCTTGAAGTCGATGCCGTGCTCGCCCAGGCGGCGCAGCAGGCCGGCGATGCCGGTGCCCTCGGACTGGGCGTCGAAGGTATAGGTGAGCTGCTGGCCGTCGGCCGACAGCACCAGGTCATAGGCGGCGAGCGCCGGCGGCAGCGCCGTGAGCGGCACCTGCACCTGCAGGGTCAGGCGCCGCTTGCCGAGCTTCTGCATCAGCACCGACTTGTCCTCGACCAGGATGATCTCCCCGTGGTTGATCACGCCGATGCGGTCGGCCATCTCCTCCGCTTCCTCGATGTAGTGCGTGGTCAGGATGATGGTGACGCCGCGTTCGCGCAGGCCCTGCACCATGGCCCACATGTCGCGCCTGAGCTCGACGTCGACGCCGGCCGTCGGTTCGTCCAGGAACAGGATCTGCGGTTCGTGGCTCAGCGCCTTGGCGATCATCACGCGCCGCTTCATGCCGCCCGAAAGGGTGATGATCTTCGCATCGCGCTTGTCCCACAGTGCAAGATCGCGCAGCACCCGTTCGATCAGGGCCGGGTCCGGCGGCTTGCCGAACAGGCCGCGGCTGAAGCGCACGGTGTCCTGCACCGTCTCGAACGCGTCCGTGGTCAGTTCCTGCGGCACGAGGCCGATCCTGGAACGCGCGGCGCGATAGTTGCTGACCACGTCGAAGCCGTCGGCCAGGACCGTGCCGGTGGTGGCATTGACGATGCCGCAGACGATGTTGATGAGCGTCGTCTTGCCGGCGCCGTTCGGGCCGAGCAGGGCGAAGATCTCGCCGCGGCGGATCTGCAGGTTGACGTTCCTGAGCGCCTGGAAGCCCGAGGCGTAGGTCTTGCCCAGCCCGGTGATGGAGATGACCGACTGCACGGATGGCGTCCTTTCACCCGGCGGGGCGAGCGGAACGCCATTGTACCCAAGGCGCGACGGCCGGCGCGGAATGACTCAGCGCGGGGGTCGCAGCTGCAGCTCGCGCTGCCGGTAGTCGATGATCAGCGTGTCGAGGACACCGAGGATGTCCATGCCGACGAGCAGGGCGGGCCGTGACTCGAGCTTCCAGTGCCCGAAGATGAACAGGTCGGCGAAGGTGATGTGCGCATTGCGGACGTACAGGTTGCCGGCCGTGATGGTCGGGACCGCGACCCGCGAGCCGTGCTGGACGTCCTCGGTCACGCCGATGACCGCCTCGGTCGGCTCGCCGTCCCCGCGCGGCCGCGCGCGCAGCGCCGCGTGCAGCGCCAGGTTGCCGACACTGAGCTGGGCGCCGGTGTCGATGAGCGCGGTGACCGGGACGTTGCCGACCAGGGCCTCGATGCGCATGCCGCGCTGGCGGTGGAACTTGAAGGGCACGCTGGCGAACCCGGTCGGCGCCGTCTCGCGGCGGGAGCGGGCAATGGTGATGCGATCGGCGAGGAACTCGATCACGATGCGCTTGTCCGCGAGTCCCTCCGCGCCCAGCACGCCCTCGGCGCCGCCGAACGCGTCCGCGACGATCGGCAGCGTGGTGCCGGCCACCAGCAGTTCGCCGACCTCGAGGCTGCCGACCTCGATGCTGCCGACGATGGCGGTGCCGGTGACCCCGCGCAGCCGCACCGTGCTCTCGGCGATCGGCAAGCCCAGCGATTCGGCAACGCGCCGGGTCACGGCCGAGCGGCTGGCGCCGGTGTCGAGCACGAGGCGAAACGGTCCCTGGCCATCGATCAGTACCGGCGCCCAGATGCGCCCGATGCGATCACGCCGCGTCGGCGCGACGAAACGCGGCTCCGGGGCTGCGACCACGACCTCTGGAAGCGGCTCTGGCGGTACGACCGCGGGCGATGCCGCGCCGGCGACCGACGCCTGTGCCGATACCACAGGGACCAGGGCGGCAAGCGCGACTCCGGCGAGCAGGGCGGAGCGGGTCGCCGCGGGGCAGTGGCAGGCATGGGCGCGCATGTCCAATGTATAGCATCAGCGACCGCTCGTCGCGGTGCGCACGGGCGTTCGTCCCGCGGCGCACCCATCGGGCCTGCGAATGCGCTAACTTCGGGTGCCAGGGCAGTCACCGGGGAGCGAGGCAATGGGACCGCAGCGTCGTTTGAGGGTCGCGACACTCATGCTGCTTGGCAGCATCTGCGCCTGGCCGGCGCCCGCGACGGCGGCGGACGACGCCATCGTCGCGGCGGTCGCGAGCGCGCATCGCAGCGAGGCGAATCGTGCACGGGATGCCGCCCGTCATCCGGTCGAGACGCTCAGGTTCTTTGGCCTCGAGCCCGACATGACAGTCGTGGAGATCTGGCCCGGCAACGGCTGGTATACCGAGATCCTGGCGCAGGTCCTCAAGGACAAGGGCCGCCTGTACGCCGCGCACTTCGACCTCGATGCACCCTACGGCTACCAGCGCCGGTCCCTCGGCACGTTCTTCAGCCTGCTCGGCGCCAAGCCCGACGTCTATCGCCAGGTCCGTGTCAGCGAGTTCGGCTATCCGTTCGAGCTCGAACTGGCGCCGGCTGGCAGCGTCGACATGGTCCTGACCTTCCGCAACGTCCACAACTGGGTCGGCCCGCAGTTCGAGGGTGCGCACTTCGGCCGGCTCGCGTTCGACGCCATGTACGCGGCTTTGAAGCCGGGCGGCGTGCTGGGCGTCGTCGACCATCGCTGGCCGGACCCGTCCACGGAGGACCCGCTGGCCAGGAACGGCTACATCTCCGTCGAGCGCACCGTCGCGCTGGCCGAGGCCGCCGGTTTCAAACTGGCGGCGAGCAGCGAGATCAATGCCAACCCGGCCGATACCCGTGACTATCCTTCCGGCGTCTGGACACTGCCGCCGACCCTCGCCCTCGGCGACCAGGACCGCGATCGCTATCTCGGCATCGGCGAGTCGGACCGGTTCACGCTGAAGTTCGTCAAGCCGCTCGACTGATCCCCGGCGCCCCGTGCCGCGCTAGACTTCGGGCGCGGCCGCGCCCGGCTGCGCCGTGGGGGGAGTCTCAGTGGGAATCATGCCTGGTCGATCCGTGCGCCGGGTCGCGACACTGCTCGTGTTGTGTTCCTCCGCGGCCCTGGGCCAGGGTCAGGACTCGACGCCGGCGGAGCGCAACCTGCTCGTCATGGCACAGATGCTGCCTGGCGAGTACGACAACGCCAACCAGCACTACTTCGACCGGCGCCGCGGCCTGCCCGACGAGGATCGTCACCCGCGCATGCACACCACGATCGCGAGGGTCGATGCACCGGCCTTCGGCGCGCAGGCCTTCCTGTGGGTCAACCGGACGACCGTGGGCGAGGCCGAACGTGTCTCCTACCGCATCGCGACGCTGGCGGCCGACGGGGGCGACGACGAGGTGACCATGCGCCACTACCTGCGCATGGACGGGCCGATCACCGAGGCGGAGCTCGCCACGCTGCGCCCGGAGGACCTGCAACGCACCGAGGGCTGCGACTATTTCTTCAAGCGTCGCGCCGACCACTTTCGCGGCAGCCAGGTGGCCGGGGCATGCCGCTTCGACTGGGACGGCCGGCCCGTCCATACCGACAACACCATCGAGCTTGCGGCCTCGAGCCTGTGGTTCGTCGACCACAAGTACGTCACGGCGACCGGCGAGCGCATCACCGGCGTCGCCTCGGGCGAGCCCTTCTGGCTCGAGCGCGCGCGACGCTTCCATTGCTACGTCGACATGCCCGGTGTCGGGGGCGGGCGCGACATTCCTTTCGAGCGCTACGACGGCATCTCGCTCCACGACAAGGGCGGCGCCCACTGGTTCCGGACGCGCGAGGCCGAAGCGCGCGAGATCGGCATTTCGCTGCAGGCCGTGACCTGGCATGTGCTGAACGAGCGCAACGGCAACTTCAACCGCAACTCGCTCGTGCTCTACGTGATGGAGCGGTTGGCCGACGGCTCGGTGAAGGAGCATGGCTACGCCTTCACCGACGCCTCGGCCACGCGCATCGGCGCCAACCTGAAGTGGCTCCTGGTGAACTGTGCCATCACGCCACGCGACGCAGCAGTGCCGGAGATGTAGGGCGCCTGCCGGGCAGCCGGCATTCGACAGCGATCAAACCGGGGGACACGGGGAGCGACGGCATGCGGCAAGCGGGTGGCCTGATACTGACTGCGATTGTCATGATTCTGCCGGTCCCGGCCGCGGTTGCCGCAGAGGACGGGCCGGCCGCGGCACCGCCGGAAGTGCAGTCGTTCTCGCCCCGGGGCAGCGTCAAGGCTGTGCGCCAGGCGCGCGCGCGCTTCAGCGCGCCGATGGTCGCCCTCGGCGATCCGCGGGTGCCGGACCCGTTCCGCGTGGACTGCCCGGCGCCGGGCAAGGGCCGCTGGGCCGACACGCGTAACTGGGTGTATGACTTCGACGCCGACCTGCCGGGCGCCGTGCGCTGCCGCTTCGAACTGCTGCCCGGCATCGCGACGCTCGATGGCAGGGTGCTCGGCGGCCGGCGCGTCTTCGAGTTCGACACCGGCGGGCCGGCCGTCCGTGCCTCGTTGCCGGGTGACGGCGCGGGTGGCATCGACGAGGAACAGGTGTTCCTGCTGAGGCTCGATGCCGTCGCGACGCCAGAGGCCATCGCCGGCAAGGCCTGGTGCGTCATCGACGGGGTCGCCGAGAAGGTGCCCGCGGACGCGCTGGCCGGCGAGGCGCGAAGCGCCGTGC
>CAZXAS010000097.1:0-7063 GCA_964638185.1 uncultured Steroidobacteraceae bacterium
GCCGCCATGGCCATCAGGCGCGACTGAGCAGCCAGTCGACGAGCAGGGGCACCGGCCGCCCGGTGCTGCCCTTCTTCGCGCCGGTCAGGTAGGCGGTGCCGGCGATGTCCAGGTGCGCCCACCTGAGGTCCTCGGCGAACTTGCCGAGGAAACACGCGGCCGTGATCGCGCCGCCCTCGCGCCCGGCCACGTTGGCCATGTCCGCGAAGTTGCTCTTGAGCTGCTCGGTGTATTCCTCGGCGACCGGCATATGCCAGGCGACGTCGTCGGCGCGCTTGCCCGCCGCCTCGAGTTCCTCGGCGAGCCCGTCGTCGTTGGAGAACAGCCCGGAGTAATGGGCGCCGAGGGCGATCACGCAGGCACCGGTCAGCGTCGCGATGTCGACCACGGCGCGCGGCTTGTAGCGCCGGGCGTAGGTGATCGCGTCGCACAGGATCAGCCGGCCCTCGGCGTCGGTGTTCAGCACCTCGATGGTCTGCCCGGACATCGAAGTGACGACGTCCCCTGGCTTGGTCGCACGACCGCTCGGCATGTTCTCGCAGGCCGGCACGATGCCGACGACGTTGATCGCCGGGCCCAGCCGGGCGAGCGACTCCATGGCGCCGAACACGCTGGCCGCGCCGGTCATGTCGAACTTCATCTCGTCCATGCCCTGCGGCTGCTTGAGCGAGATGCCGCCGGTGTCGAAGGTGACGCCCTTGCCGATGAGCGCCAGCGGCGCGAGCGAGGGCTTGGCGCCGCGGTACTCGATGACGATGAGTCGCGCTGGCTGGTCCGAGCCGTTGGTGACCGACAGGAACGAGCCCATCTTGAGACGCTTCAGCTCCGGTTCGGCGACGATGCGCACGCGCAGCGACTTGTGCTCGCGCGCCATCTGCCGGGCGCGCCCGGCCAGGTGCACGGGCGTGCACACGTTGGCCGGGAGGTTGGCGAGGTCGCGCGTGACCGCCATGCCGGCGGCGATGCCCGCGCCCGCGTCGAGGCCGCGGCGTGCGGCGGCGATCTCGCCACGATCGGCGACCGCGAGCCCGACCCGGGCGAGTTTCGGCCGGGGCGGCTTCTTGCCGGACTTCAGGTCCGGGATGCGATACAGCGCCCCCGCGATGGACTCCGCCGCATAGCGACCCGCGTAGTAGGGGTCGACGCCCGGGATCTTCTCCTGGGCAAGATAGATCACGGCGTCACGGGCGCCGGCCTTCGCCAGCCACTGGATCGCAGCGGCCAGCGCCTTGCGATAGGGCTTGCGCCCGAAGTCCTGCCGTGCGCCCAGGCCGACCAGCAGCGCGCGCTCGGCCGGGGCGCCCGGAAGCTCCGCGAGCGGCAGGGCCTCCCCGGCCTTTCCGCTGAAGTCGCCACGCCGCACGACCCGGCGAATCAGGCCGCCGCACTTCTCGTCGAGTGCGCGCGCCGCGGCCGACAGCTCGCCCTTCTCGTAGATTCCAACGACCGCGCAGGCGGTTCGCTGGCGCGCGGCCGACGCGCCGGTGGCAAAGAACTGCATGATGCTGCTTTCCCCTCGATGCTGCGTCCGGACCACGCACGTGAGATTGCGTTGAGGCCGCGGCGGCAGTGGTTTAACGTACACCGTGCGACCCGACCCTGTGGCCCGCGCCCGGTGGAAGTGGCGCTAGTTTAGACCAAATGCAGCCCGGCGGCCGGGTGCGTCGCGAGGCGAATTGTTCCGGATCCTGGATCGCTACGTGTTGCGCGAGGTGACCATCGCCTGGGTCGGGGTCACCAGCATCCTGCTGATCATCCTGGTCAGTAACCAGCTGGCGCGCATCCTCGGGCTTGCGGCGGCCAATGGCTTCCCGCAGCAGGTCGTGTTCCGGCTCATGGGCCTCACCTCGCTCCAGTACCTGACCGTGCTGGTCCCCATCGGCATGCTTCTCGCCGTGACCATGGCCCTCGGACGCATGTATCACGAGAGCGAGATGGCGGCAGTCCGTGCCGCCGGCAGCGGCCCGGAACGGCTGTACCTGCCGGTGATGGCGCTGGCGCTGCCGGTGGCCGCGGCGGTGGCCTGGCTGGCCTTCGACGTGGCGCCGGGAGCCTATGCCGGAGCGCTGGAACTGCGCCGGGAGGCGCTGCGCAACGCCCAGTTCGGACGCCTGGAGCCGGGCAAGTTCCGCACCTTTGCCGGCGGCACCGCGGTGTTCTACGCCGAACGCGCCGATCCGGACGGCACCCTGCACAGCGTCTTCCTCGAACGCCAGGTCGGCGAGGGGATCGAGATCGCCACTGCCGAGCGGGCAGTGCACCGCATCGAGGACGACGGACGCCTGCACGTGGTCGTCCTGTACGACGGCGTGCGTTACGAGGGCGTCCCGGGGAAGGCCTCGTTTCGCGTGGTCCGCTTCGTCGAACACGGCATCCCGGTGCGGGTGCCCGACCCAGAGGCAGGCAAGCGCCGCCGCGAACAGAAGCCGACCCTGGAACTCATGCAGAGCAACGATCCGGCCGACGTGGCCGAACTGCAGTGGCGAATCTCGCTTCCGGTCATGGTGGTGGTGCTCGCCTTCCTGGCCGTGCCGTTGTCCATGCTGCGTCCCCGGCAGGGGCGTTACGCCCGGGTGGCGCTCGCGATCTTCGTCTACCTCATCTACTCGAACCTGATCTCGGCCGCGCAGGTGTGGGTCGAGAAGGGCCAGGTCGATCCTCGTCTCGGAATGTGGTGGGTCCACGGCCTGGTCGTGTTGCTGGCGCTGGTCCTGCTGCACTGGCAGAGCCCGCTGCACCTGCTGCTGGCGAGACGGCCGCGATGAACCTGCTCGATCGCTACATCGCGCGTACGGTGCTCTGGTACACGCTGCTGGTGATGATCGTGCTGGTTGCGCTTGCCACCCTTTTCACCTTCATAGGCGAACAGGACGACATCGGCGTGGGCGCCTACGACGTGGCGGATGCCTTTGTCTTCACGGCGCTGTCACTGCCGCAGCAGGTCTTCGAGAGCCTGCCGATCGCTGCCCTGATCGGCGCCATCCTGGGCCTCGGCAACCTCGCCCGGGACAGCGAGCTGACGGTCATGCGCGCGGCCGGCGTGTCGGTCTGGCGGCTGGCGGTGAGCGCCGGACTCGCCGGCGTCGTGCTGCTGGCGGCGATGGCGCTGCTCGGTGAGTACATCGCACCGCCGGCGGACCAGTACGCCCGCCAGCTGAAGATCTTCAGCAAGTTCTCGGAGTTCAACGCCGCGGGCAATCGGAGTTCCTGGGTCAAGGACGGGTCGCGCTTCGTGAACGTCCAGCAGCAGACGGCCGAGAACATGTTCGGCGGCGTCTTCGTGTTCGAGTTCGATGCCACGCGGGAACTGTCGCGGGTTGGACGCGCGGACATCGCGACCTACCAGGGCGGGCGCAGCTGGCTTTTCGAGAACTATGCGGAGACCCGTTTCCAGGACGGAAGGACCGTGCCCGAGCAGAGTGCGCGCCGCGAGGTCGAGGTGGGCATCAATCGCGACTTCCTGGGTCTCGCCGTGATCGAGCCCTCCGCCCTGCCGGTGCGCGGCCTGTTCGCCTACGTGTCCCACCTCAAGGCGAACAGCCTCGAGTCGCGACCCTTCGAGATCGCGCTGTGGTCGCGCATCGCGCGGACCACGGCGGTCGTGCTGGTGTGCATGCTGGCGGTGCCCTTCGCCTTCGGCCCGCTGCGTTCCTCCGGCGCCGGCGCCAGGACCGTCGCGGGCATCATGGTCGGCGTGTTGTTCTTCCTGGTGAACCGCACGCTGGAGAACAGCGGGCAGGTCTACGGCTTCGACCCGGTGCTGGCGGCCTGGGCGCCGACCGCGATCCTCGCGCTTGCCACGGGGGTCGCGATCTGGCGTACGCGCTGAGGGCGGAAGTCAGGCCAGCCGGACCATGCGGCTGCGCGTGAGGACGTCCTGCAGGGTGCGGGACTCGGCGTCGAAGGCCATCCAAAGGTAATTGGCCGCGAGCGGGGCGAGCAGCGCGACTGGCAGCAACCGGCCGCCGATGCCGCCCGCGGCGTCGCTGGCGAGCCAGAGTCCAGCGCTCGCACTGGCGACGATGCCATAGCCGATGGCGACGCGCAGCGCACTCCAGGCCCAGCCGATGCGCCGGCCTTCCTGGCGCTCGAGGCGGACGCGCCAGGACATCATCCCGAGCGTCTGGCCACGACGTATCCAGGAGAACCCGAAGAAGCCGAGCGTGAGCAGCGCCACGAAGGCGCTGAAGCCGACCCCTGCCGGACCCGGGTCGCCTGCCAGGATGGCTTCGCCGTCCGTCAGGGGCAGCAGCAGCAGGGTCGCGAGGAACAGCACGGCGACGAGCAGCAGGCCGTCATAGACGAGGACGGCGAGGCGGCGCAGGGGACCCGCGGGGGGCCCTGCCGGCAGTGACGGCGGTCGGGTGCTCATCCCGCCGTATCGTCGCCGATCGGGCGGAAGATGCCATCGTGGATGTAGCCGGGCACGCGATACTGCCACCCGGCATGTCGGGCCTGGAGACTGTCTGCCTCGGTGCGGGCCGCCTCGCTCGACTGGTCGCCGTCCGCGGCGGCCCTGAGCACGATCCATGCGCCGTCCTCGTCCTTCCAGCCGTCGATCGACAGCACGAGCCCGTCGAGGGTCCGGTAGGTCACCGTCGATACTGCCGCGGCGTCGCGACCGTCGTTGCTGCGGCGCAGGTCCTCGACATCCAGCGCGGCGATGGCCTGGGCCAGTGCGGCACCCGCGGCGGCGGGGTCCGCGCCCGGACCGGGCTGCCGGCCGGTGAACACGAACTCCCCGTCCCCCTCGCGCGTGATCGCGTAGGCGGGTCGGCCGCGCGGGCGTACCTCGATCGCCCGGATCCTGTCCGGCGGAATGCGCAACAGGCTCCGGTCCAGCCACAGCCGCGGATCGCGATCGGGGCTGATCGCGGGCTCCACCAGCGCGCTGCGCGACTCGCCGACGCGGCGGACGTAGGTGCCGCGCGAGCCGGCGGGCTTGCCTGCGATCAGGGCCAGCGTGGCGTCGGGCAGCACGACGGTGATGCGCGCGCCATCGGCCTGCGCGGTATCCAGGTCCTGCACGCCTATGTCGGCGTAGCGCGTGGGCTCGGCGGTCTTGTGCTCGCGGATCCGGAGTGCGGCAAGGTCGAGCACGAACCGCCGGACCTTGACGGCGTCGGCGGGGTATCCGTCGCGCTCCGCCACGACCCAGCGGTCGCCGCTGCGCTCGAGCGTCACGGCGCGAGTCTCGCCGGGCCCGTCGATGTGGATGGCCTCGATGTCGTTCAGCCGCTCGCCCAGCTCCGGCAGCGCCAGCTCGTCGCCTGGGGTCGCGCCCGCCCGGTCACGGTCGTGCACGACCACGACCGCGGCGACCACGACGACGGCGGTGAGGACGAGCAACGAGGTCAGGCCGCGCGATGCCATGCCGCCTGCCTCAACCGTGCCGGCGGCGCAGGCGGACCGCGAAGAGCACCAGCAACACCAGTGCCGCCGGAAGCAGGAGGATATTGGCGAGCTTGAGACGCTTGCCCAGTGCCTCGATCTCGCGGTCGAGGTCGAGGCGGACGTCGCGCAGCTCCTTGCGGATGCGCGTACGCTCGTCGCGGAAGCGCTCGAGTTCCGCCTCCTGTTCCGGGGTGAGGATCAGGGATGACTGGTCCTCGCGGCGCGACTGCAGTTCCACCAGGCGCTGCTCGGTCTCGTCGAGCCTGCGCTCGAGCTCGGATTCCGTGGACCGCAGGCGTTCATCGGCAGACCGCCGCAGCGCTTCGACGCGGTCGAACGGGCGGACGAAGCTGGCGCGTCCGCGGATGCTGATGAGCTCGGGGCTGCCGGTCAGGTTGTCGAGCGTGTTGAACACCAGGTCGCCGTTGTTGGCCCAGGCCTCGACGAAACGCTGTCCCAGGAACGACTGCGCCCGCGTCCACAGCATGTCCGCCAGCACGTCGGTATCGGCCACGATCACCACGTTGGCGACCTCGGCCGATTCGACCAGAGCCGTGGCGGCGTCCGGGCCGGCTGCGCGCTCGGGGAACGCCGTCTTGAATCGTCCGCTCACGCGCGCGGCCAGCACGTAGCGCTCACCGGTCGGTTCGAAACCCTCGTAGAGGGTGGATGGGTCCCCTGCCATCGCAAACCGCGCCGCGGCAATGGGCGCCGCGCGCGCGCTCGAGGTCACGAGCGGCTGGAACGTGGACGCGGCGCCGTCGACCGGGCGCAGGAATCCGGCGGTCGCGAAGTTGACCAGGTCGAGCACCGCGGTCGCCGGATCGTCCGGGGCCAGTGCATCGCCACGCATGCCGAGGAAGCCCAGGTGCCGGACCGGCTGGGCGCCCGAGGACACGGCCAGTGCGAATTCGTCGTCACCGATCACCTGGCCGGGATCGAAGCGCACGCCCCACGCCTCGAGGAGCGGTCCCAGGTCCGATGCGCGACCGTCGCCGCCGAACGGGTCCATCGGGTTGCCACCGGCGAGGTCCTGCTCGGCGGACGGATCGATGAACGCGAACAGGCGCCCGCCGCGCAGCACGAACTGGTCGATCGCGAACAGCGTGTCATCGGAGAGGTTCTTCGGGTGCACCAGCATCAGGACATCGACATCGTCCGGGATGGCGGCCGCCTGCGGTTCGATGTTCCTGAGCTCGAAGGACTGCTGCAGCTGCGACACGATGACCCAGGGCTCGCGCATGCGCTGGCTCGCCGGGTCGTAGCCGAAGGTCATCGGCAGGCGCGTAAGCAGCCCGACCACCGGCTTGTCCGTGCGTCCGAGTTCCTGGATCAGCCGTGCGATGTCGTACTCGAGCAACCGCTCCTTGGCCGGCTGGAAGAACTCGATGACGGCGCGGCCATCCGTGGAGTTGGTGCCGGCCAGGCCGAAATAGAAGCTGCTGCCACCCTGGCCGAGCGGCGCAGGCTGCAGCCCGAACTCCGCGGCGCGGTCCTCGTCCTCCGAGAACGGTTGCGGGTCGATGACCTCGAGCCTCACCTTGCCGGCGCTGGCGGCGGCGATCTCCTCGAGCAGCTCCCGGACCCGGGTGCCGTAGGTCCGCAACTGCGGTTCGGCCTGCGCGGCCTCGCGCGAGAAGTAGAAGTACAGGTTGACCGGCTCGTCGAG
>CAZXAS010000097.1:7163-10828 GCA_964638185.1 uncultured Steroidobacteraceae bacterium
ACGCCGCGCGAGATCGCCTGGAAGTGAGCCAGCAACGACAGCGAGGCGATGCCGTCGACGAGCACCGCCGGGGCCCAGTTGCGGAACGCCTCCAGCACCAGGTCGTACCCGGCGAGCAGGAGCAGGAAGCAGGCCACCACCGTGGTCACGAACGCGACCACCTGGCTGCGCGTGGCGGCCGACATGCAGCTGCCGATCGCGAGGAAACAGCCGGCCAGGCCCAGGCTGCCGAGATAGGCGGCCAGGATCACGCCGTTGTCGGGATCGCCCAGGTAATTGGCGGTGAGCCACATCGGGAAGGTGAACGCGAGCGCCACGGCGATGAACGCCCATGCCGCCAGAAACTTGGCCACGACCGCCTGCCCCAACGTGATCGGCAGCGTCAGCAGGAGTTCGAGCGTGCCGCTGTTGCGCTCCTCGGCCCACAGCCGCATGGAGATCGCCGGGACCAGGAACAGGTACAGCCAGGGGTGGAAGGTGAAGAAGGGCAGCAGGTCGGCCTGGCCGCGTTCGAACCACGCGCCGAGGTAGAAGGCGAGTGCAGCCGCCAGCACCAGGAAGATGAACAGGAACACGTAGGCGAGCGGCGTGGCGAAGTAGCCGGCCAGTTCGCGACGGAAGAGCGCGGCGACGTCACGCATGGCCGGCACCGGCGGTGATCTCGCGGAACACTTCGTCCAGCCGGCCTGACTCGAGGTGCAATTCGGCGAGGCTCCAGCCCCGGCCGTCGGCCATGGCCTGCATCGCTGCAAGCGGCGCCGCGCCGGTGGTGGGCAGCACATTGAGCCGGTTCTCGCGCTCGATCCACTCCACCTCGCGCACACCGGGGAGTGCGGCGATGGCCGTGCGAGCCTCCATGGCCTGGGCGGCATCCATGAACCTGAGCGACACGGCGTTGTGGTAGCGGGAACGCGATTCGAGCCCTGCGGGTGTGTCGTCCGCGAGCAGGCGTCCGTGGGCGATGATGATCGCGCGAGAGCAGACGGCCGCCACTTCCTCGAGGATGTGGGTCGAAACGATGATGATCTTGTCGCGGCTCATCTCGTTGATGAGCCCGCGGACCTCGTGCTTCTGGTTGGGGTCGAGTCCGTCGGTCGGCTCGTCGAGGATCAGTACCGCCGGGTCGTGCAGGATGGCCTGGGCGAGCCCGACGCGTCGCCGGAAGCCCTTCGACAGAGTGCCGATGGTCTGACCGAGCACGCCCTCCAGGCCGAGACGACCTATGACGTGGTCGAGCCGCGCCGCGCGCAGCGGCGGCGACAGGCGGCGCACGTCGGCGATGAACCCGAGCATCCCTCGCACCGTCATTTCCGACCAGGCCGGCGCGCCCTCGGGCAGGTAGCCCATCACCCGGCGCGCACCGACCGGGTCGCGCTCGACATCGTGGCCGCAGACCGTGACGGTGCCCGACGTCGGCGCCAGGTAGCCGGCGAGCACGCGCATGGTGGTGGACTTGCCGGCGCCGTTCGGGCCGAGGAAGCCGAGTATCTCGCCGGGACCGACGCTGAACGACAGGTCGTCGACCGCGGTGAGTGCGCCATAGCGCTTGCTGAGGTGACTGACCTCGATCATACGGGCGTGTGTGACTGCAAGGTGTCGCGGGAGTTCCGTGCCGCGCTCGGCCGGCCCGCGGCGCCGGATTCTGTCGGGACCGGCCGGTCATGGCAAGACCCGGCAGCGGTCAGAACTTCTCCGGGCGCAGGACCTCGACGTCGGCCACGAACAGGATCATGGCGTAGTGGTCGTAGTACCGCTCGCGCAGGTGCGCCACCAGGCGCTCAGCCAGCCCGCTGTCGCAGATGACTTCGAGGCGGATGTTGGCGCTATGTTCCCAGTCCAGCGTGCGCTTGCCGCGGTGGCCCTTGCCGCGCGCATCCGTGATCGTGTACCCCCGTGCCCCGAGGCGCTCGAGGTCCTCCACCAGGCTGCGCTCGAGGCTCGCCTCGGTGATGACGGTCAACAGTCGGCGGACGTGTCGTTCCATGGTGTCACCCCGGCATCCACGCCTGCACCATGCGGTGATACAGCGGGATGCCGGCCAGTATGTTGAACGGAAACGTGATCGCGAGCGATGCGGTGAGCGAGATCGCCGGGTTCGCCTCCGGGATCGCGGTGCGCAGCGCAGCGGGTGCGGCGATGTACGAGGCACTGCCGGCGAGCGTCGCGAGCAGCATCACCCCGCCCGGCGACAGCCCCATCGCCCAGCCGAAGCCCATGCCGATGACGGCGAAGGTGACCGGCGCCAGGACACCCCAGGCCAGCAGGAACAGGCCGTAGCGCCGCGCACCGGCCAGGTGCGCACTCGCGATCAGACCCATCTCCAGCAGGAACAGCGCCAGCACGCCCTTGAACAGGTCGAAGAACAGCGGTTCGAGCGGCTCGAGCCCGACTGGTCCCGCGACCCAGCCGATGACCAGGCCACCGAGCAGCAGCACGACGCTCTTGCCCAGGAAAATCTCGCGCGCCAGGGGCCGCCAGCGCGTACCCCCGCCAAGGCCACGCGCCAGCACGATGCCAACCAGGATCGCCGGCACTTCGAGCAGCACCACGAACAGGGGCATGTGCGCCTCGTACGCGAGCGACTGGCTGGCCGCATAGGAAATGGCCACGGCGTAGGTGCCGACGCTGACCGACCCGTAGTGCGCGGCGACGGAGGCCGCGTCGGGACGTGGGAGGCGGCCGGCATGGCGCAGCACCGGGTAGGCGACGAGCGGCAGCGAGAGGCCCATAGCGATGACCAGCAGCGCTTGTGGCAGCAACGCGCCGAGCGGCTGCAGCGCGAGCTGCACGCCGCCCTTCAGGCCGATCGCCAAGAGCAGGATCATGCTGACGAACTCGTACACGGCCGGCGGCAGCCTGAGTTCGGCGCGCGCGAGCCCGGCGCCGAGCCCGAGCAGGAAGAACAGCACGACCGGATCGAGGGACAGCATGGGCCGGATTCTATACGGGGGCGGCGCCGGTGCCCTTGCTAGAATCGGGGCAGCAGCTGGCAGGCGGTACCGATGTCGACCATCGTCAAGCGCACGACCCTGATCGTGCGGGACCTCGAGAAGTCACTGGCGTTCTATCGCGACGTGCTGGGCCTGTCGGTCTGGTACGACGATCATATCGTGCTGTCCGGGCGCGGCCTGGCCGCCGGAGGGGCGGGCGACCGCACGCGGCTCGTGATCATGCGCGCGGAGGACCCCGTGGTCGGCATGATCGGCCTGCTGCACTGGGAGGACCCGCCACTCGAGGCGCCGGCGGCGCCCCGGGACCGGCTTGGCATCGGCGACGTCGTGTTCGTGATGCAGACCACCGAGCTCGACGCCATCCACGGCCGCCTGGTCGGGGCCGGCGCGCGCATCTTCGCCGCACCGCACCGTTTCGAGGTCCGTGGCGCCGACGGTACGATGGTGGGCATGACCACGGTCAGTTTCTTCGACCCGGACGGCTACTTCTTCGAGCTCAACCAGCGGGACTGACCGACCGATGACGCTGCCTGCAACCGCCGGGGAACGACTGGTCTGGGACCTTCCGCTGCGCGTGGTGCACTGGTCGATCGTGGCCTGCTTCGCCGCGTCGTGGGCGACCCACGAACTCGGGGTCGAGTGGTTCGCCTGGCACGTCTGGTCCGGCTACGCCATGCTGGTGCTGGTTGCCTTCCGGCTGGCATGGGGCTTCGT
>CAZXAS010000098.1:0-10775 GCA_964638185.1 uncultured Steroidobacteraceae bacterium
GCCATCGGCGGCTGCGACAAGAACATGCCCGGCTGCATGATGGCCCTGGCCCGCCTCGACCGGCCGGCCGTGTTCGTCTATGGCGGCACGATCCGTCCGGGCGCGGGCCACACGGACATCGTCTCGGTGTTCGAGGCCGTCGGCGGACACGCCCGCGGCACGGTCTCCGACCAGGAACTGCACGACGTCGAGTGCCGGGCGATCCCCGGCCCGGGCAGCTGCGGCGGCATGTACACGGCCAACACCATGGCCTCGGCCATCGAGGCGCTCGGCATGAGCCTGCCCAACAGCTCGGCCCAGGAGGCCGTGTCGCACTCGAAGCTCGACGACTGTTTCCGCGCCGGCGAGGCGGCCGTCAACCTGCTTCGCCTCGGCATCACGCCGCGCCAGATCCTCACCCGCAAGGCCTTCGAGAACGCGATCACCGTCGTCATCGCGCTGGCGGGCAGCACCAATGCGGTGCTGCACCTCCTGGCCATTGCCCATTCCGCCGGGGTGAAGCTGACGCTCGACGACTTCACCCGCATCGGCCGCAGGGTCCCGGTGCTGGCCGACCTGCGACCGAGCGGCCGGTACCTGATGTCGGAGCTCATTGCCATCGGCGGCATCCGGCCGCTGATGAAGACACTGCTGGATGCCGGTCTGCTGCACGGCGGGTGCCTGACCGTCACCGGGCGGACGATGGCCGAGGAACTCGATGCGGTCGCGGCCTATCCGCCGGGCCAGCAGGTCATCCGCAGCCTCGACGACCCGATCAAGCCCGACAGCCATCTGGTGGTGCTGCGCGGCAACCTCGCGCCGGACGGCGCGGTCGCCAAGATCACCGGCAAGGAGGGGCTGGCGTTCTCGGGCCCGGCACGGGTATACGACGGTGAGGAGAAGTGCCTGCAGGCGATCCTGGACGGCAAGGTCCGGGCAGGCGACGTCGTCGTCATCCGCAACGAGGGGCCGCGCGGCGGGCCGGGAATGCGTGAGATGCTCTCACCGACCAGCGCCATCATGGGCCGTGGCCTCGGCGACAAGGTCGCCCTCATCACCGACGGGCGTTTCTCAGGCGGCAGCCACGGGTTCGTCGTCGGGCACATCACGCCGGAGGCGGCCGACGGGGGCGCCATCGCGCTGGTGCGAAACGGGGACCGCATCACCATCGATGCCGAACGACGCACGATCGAACTCGCCGTGAGCGCCGCCGAGTTGCGCCGCCGCAGGGCGGCCTGGCGCCCGCGCAAGCCCTATGCCGTGCGCGGCGTCCTGGCCAAGTACGCGGCAACGGTCAGCAGCGCTTCGCTCGGCGCGGTGACCGACCTGCCGGTCGGGGATTGACCCGTTTCGGGTCGCCGCGGCGTTCGCACGATCATGTCATGCAATTCTGCCTGCCGGGGTCGAAGGACGGGGTCTTGCAGGTCGACGAACGACCGGCGTTCTGGAGGGCCCCGGCCGCATGTTCCGGTGTTGCATGCAACGCTTGCAGTTGCAAACGGGGGCCGCTAAGGTTGCGGCCTGCCGTGGGGCCGCGGGGCGTTCTGACGCCCGCAGGTCCCGGAGGCGGGCGCCCACCCGGGGCCAGACGGGGCAGGGCAGATAACGAGGGGATCCACTGATTTATGGCAGACATCTACGGCGGTGGCGGTGGCTCGAGACGCACGGCGGTGCTGGTCGGCATCATCGGCCTGCACTTCCTGTTCTATCTCGCGCTGGTCAGCGGTCTCGCCCGTGAGGCGATGCAGCTCGCGCAGGACGTGGGCATCATCGACCTGCCGCCGCCCCCACCCCCGCCGGAGGACCTGAAGGAGCCGCCGCCGCCGCCGCCGACGGACCTGCCGCCGCCGGTCGTGCCGCCGCCGCTCATCGACCTGCCGAGTTTCACCGGGCCGACGACGGCAATCACCGCCGAGGTGCGCGACAAGCCGGCACCGGCGCCCAAGGTCACCGCTCCGGCGCCGCGTCCGGTCCAGATCACGCCGCCGTCACCGGCCTACAACGCCCGTGCACTGGCCAATGCGCTCAACACCTGCTATCCGTCCGCCTCGCGCCGCCTCAACGAGGAAGGCCGGGTGCTGGTGACCATCACCATCGGCACGGACGGCCGCATGTCGGCGTTGCAGGTGGCGCAGAGCAGCGGCTTCGATCGCCTGGACGGCGCGGCGGAGTGCGTGGTGCGCAAGCTCAAGTTCAATCCTGGCAAGCGGGACGGCCAGCCGGTCGAGGCGCAGGCCACGCTTCCGGTCGTGTTCAAGCTCGAGTGATCCGGCGATAGTTTTGACGACTACTGGTGTTAGGTCGGGAGGGACGCGCCGGGCGCGCAGCCACCCTGGGATGTTTGCTTCTGCTAGAGGAATCGAATAATGGGCAGTGATAACCCGTATGGCATTCAGGCGCTCTGGACCCAGAGCGACTATGTCGGCAAGGGCGTGTTCATCATCCTGGGAGTCATGTCCCTGTGGTCATGGTGGGTGATGATCAACAAGTGGCTCGACCATCGCAGCCTGAAGAAGGTCGCGGCCGAAGCCGAGAAGAACTTCTGGAACTCGGCCTCGCTGCAGGAAGGCATCGGCAAGCTGAAGGGCAAGGTGAATCCCTTCCGCGACATCGCCGAGGATGGCATCCGCGCCGTCGAGCACCACAAGAAGGGTCAGCGCGACGTCACCAGCAACATCGACCTCGGCGACTGGATCGAGTCGCACGTGCAGAAGCGCGCCAACCTGCTGCAGTCCAGCCTGCAGCGCGGCATGGTGGTGCTCGCGTCGGTGGGTGCGACGGCGCCGTTCGTCGGCCTGTTCGGCACGGTGTGGGGCATCTATCACGCGCTGGTGGCGATCTCGATCGCCGGTCAGGCTTCGCTCGACAAGGTCGCAGGCCCGATCGGCGAGGCGCTGATCATGACCGCGATCGGTCTGGCCGTGGCGGTGCCCGCGGTGCTCGGCTTCAACGCCCTCACCCGCGCCAACAAGTCGTTGATCGAGCGCGTCAATTACTTCTCGCACGACGTGCAGGCGGCCCTGGTCGCCGGTTCGCGCGTGCAGTCGGGCTCGGGGAACTAGGCCATGGCCGTCTCGGTCACCGGTGACAGCTCGGATCCGATGGCGGAGCCGAACGTCATCCCGCTCGTAGACGTCATGCTGGTGCTCTTGATCATCTTCATCATCACCATTCCGGTGATCACGCAGGCGGTCAAGATCGACCTGCCGATCGAGATCAACAAGCCGACGGTGACGAATCCGGAGAACATCAACGTCTCGGTCGACTTCGACGGCACCATCTACTGGAACGACGGCCCCGTCGATTCGGAGACGCTGCTGAACCTCGTGCTGCAGGAGGCCGTCAAGGATCCCCAGCCCGAGGTCCACATCCGTGCCGACAAGCGGGTGCGCTACGAGTACGTGGCCGGCGTGCTGTTCGCCCTGCAGCGTGGTGGCCTGATGAAGGTCGGGTTCCTCGCCGAACCACCGGCGCCCGGCGGCGGCTGACGGACGCCGGCAGCAAACATCCTGTTCGAACGAGGCCCGCGGTGACGCGGGCCTTTTTTTGGCCGGGCCGGCCGCTCCGACGCATGCTGAACCCGCGCTGAACGACGGCCCGATGGCCGTCCCGGCGTGTCCGCGCGGGCAATGAACAGGAACCATCTGCAGCAGCGGCCGGTCTGTGTCTTCAGGTTGAGACGAGACAGGTGCCCCGCTTTTGGGTTATAAGACGCGGCTTCGCCGGCCGGCCCTCCAGCAACATATGTCATGGGCCGCCGCATCGAGAGGTGCCACGAAATGATGCGTTCGATACTGTCGTCGGGTCGCGCCGGTCTCGCCGCCGCTGCATTCGCCATCCTTGCGCTCTCAGGCATGACGCCGTTCGGGATAGTTCCTGCCGAAGCCCAGGAGGCTGCGCCCGCCGAGGAGCGCCAGCCCGAGTACAGCAAGGGCTTCCGCAAGCTCGCACCGAAGGTCCAGGAGAGTGTGCAGGCAAAGGACTGGCCGGCGGTGCTCGAGGGCGTCGCCAGGCTGGAGGCGATCGAAGACAAGACCGACGATGACCGGCGCGTGATCCTGAGCTGGAAGCTCTCGGCGACACAGGCGACCGGCGACCGCGAAGCCTTCATCAAGGTGGTGCAGGAGTTCCTCGATTCCGGCTACGCCGCGCCGGAGCAGGTCGGCGCCCTGCACCAGCAGCTTGCCGCCTGGTACAGCGGGCAGAAGGACCAGGAGAAGACCGTCTATCACTACCGGATGTTCGTGGAGTCCACCCCGGACGCGACCACGGACGAATACGAGACGCTTGCCCGGCTCCTGCTGCAGTCCGGTGACAACGCCGGCGCGCTCCAGTGGCTGGATAAGGCGATCGCGAAGGCCACGGAGGCGGGCGAGACCCCCAAGGAACTGTGGTACCAGTTGCGCGACCGCATCTACATCGATCTCGAAAAGCAGGACCTGCGCCTCGCGAACCTGGAGGAGCTCGTCAAGCGTTATCCGAAGGCCGAGTACTACTCGCGCGTGCTGGCGCTGTATTCCCAGATGTCCGACGACGAGCGCGCGGTGATGCTCAATGCATTCCGGCTGGTGCTGGCGGACACCGGTCTCGAGACCGTGGGCCAGTACCTGACCTATGCCGACCATGCGCTGGTGCTGGGGAGCCCCGGCGAGGCAGAGCGCGCGCTGACGCGCGGCATGGCGGACGGGATCGTACCGTCCGAAGGCAGCAACAAGCAGACCCTGCAGGAGGCGAAGGCCGCCGTCGGACTCGATCGCAAGAACCTGCCGAAGGACGCGCAGACCGCCGCTGCCAACCCGAAGGGCGAGATCGACGTCAAGGTCGGCCTCGGCTTCTACAGCCTCGGGGAGTGGGACAAGGCGGTCGAGGCGGTGAATCGTGGCCTCGGCAAGGGCGGTGTGAAGCGCGTCGACGATGCCAACCTGCTGCTCGGCGCCGCGCTGGTGGAACTCGGCAAGTACGAGGAAGCCAGGCAGGCCTTCGCCGCGGCAGCTGCCGCGGCACCGGCCGGCTCGGTGATGCAGCGGATTGCCGCCCTGTGGAGCGCCTTCGCGGACCGCAAGGCCGGTGGGACGGGCGCGGCCTGATGGCCAGTCCGAGGGTGTTTTTGGTATAAATTGCGGCCGCTCCGCCCTCGGGCGCGCGCGCAAACCGACTCCAGGAGACCGACCACGTGTACATGCGCAAACTGACCGCCTCGATGCTCGCCCTAGCCCTGGCCATGCCGGCCGGCGTACTGCTGGCGACCGTCGCGGCGACCCCGGCCGAGGCGCAACAGAAGGTCGACGGCTGGCGCAAGGAGATGGCCGAGAAGGCCCAGGCCGCCCAGGAGGCCGGGACCAAGGGCAACTTCAAGGAGGCGATCCGCATCCTGAAGGAAGCCAAGGCGATGGGGTCGATGTCGCCCCAGGAAGAGCAGGGCATCAATGAATTGCTCATCTGGGCGGCCAGCAGCGCCCGCGACTATGGCCTGCTCGAGGCCACCATCGAGGAACGCCTCGCCACCGGACGGGTGAAGGGCGGCGACCTCGTCAAAAAGCTCGACGTCCTGTCGAAGACCTACTTCACCACCCGGGATTACGGCAAGGCGGCCGATGCGACCCAGCGCCTCATCAACGCCCGCGGCTCCGCGACCGCCGACGACCTGGTGCTGCTCGGCCAGTCGCAGTTCCTGCTGAAGAACTACGCCGCCGCCGCGCAGACGCTCGAGAAGGCCTACCCGGCCACCCGCCGGGCCGGCAAGCCGGTCAAGACCCAGGTGCAGGTCCTGGAAACGCTCAACGCGGCCTACTTCGAGCTGAAGAACGAGGACAAGCGCATCGAGACCCTGCACCAGCTGATGCTGGTTCAGCCCAAGGTCAGCGTGTTCGAGCAGTTGGTCAGCCAGTACACCAAGGAACAGGTGGACTCGGTCGGCATGCTGAACCTCTACCGCCTGGGCGCCCGCAAGAACGTGCTGGCCAAGGACCACTACGGCAAGTACGCCGATGCCGCGCTCGACCTGATGAGCCCAGGCGAAGCCGCATCCATGATCGAGCAGGGCATGAAGGCCGGCGGCATCAAGCAGGACGACCGAAACCAGCGGCTGCTCGCCGATGCGAAGCAGCAGGTCGAGTCCGCCAAGGCCACCCTGGAGCAGCAGGAGCGCGAGGCCAAGGCCATCGCCGCGGGTGACCGCGACGCGAGGCTCGCCACCACGCAGTTCACCCTGGGGAACTACACCAAGGCCATCGAGGCTGCGGAGCGCGCCCTGCAGAAGGGTCGTCTCGATCGCACCGACCAGGTGCAGATGCTGCTCGGCGTCAGCTACTACGAACTGAAGAAGCCGCAGCAGGCCAAGGCGGCGTTTACCGCGGCCGGCAAGGCCAATCCGAAGATCGCCGGCATCGCCAACCTGTGGGCGGACGTCGCCGGCGGCTGATCCGGCACAGGGACACGGAGAACGACCAAGGGGCCGCCCGGCGCAAGCCGGGCGGCCCCTTGCATTTGCGGGACACGGCGGGCACAGAGCGGGGTCAGCCGCGCTTCAATTCCTCGATCAGGCGCGTGTACGCCGGCATGTCTGCCGCCGGCGAGTGCTCCACGGCTTCGCCGCCGAGGACCCGCAGCAGCCGGTCGATCAAGGCACGGCGACGTGCTTCGCGCTCGGCCTCAGCCGCGGCGTCGGGCTCGTAGGCCTCGATGTCGGCGATGTCGACGAGGTCCCGCGCCGCAAGCTGGCGCTCGAGGGTGTCGAGCCGGTCCCGGGTCACGGCCAGCTCGCCTGCGAGCGCCAGGACCATGGCGTACAGCTGGTCGACGGCTGGATCGTCGAAGAAGTACGGGCGCTCGCCCCGGGCCCGGCGCGGGATGTCGCTGTCGCCGGTCATCGCGGCGTGGCCTCCGCAGGCAGTTCGCGCAGGTAGGCCTCGACCGAGTCGAGCGCCATTACCTCGGCGTACTTGGCCTGCAGGTCGAACAGGTTGGCCTCATGCGGGCCGGCGGCCCGGTCACCGACGGCGTCGCGCACCACGACCGGCACGAATCCGTGCTGGCAGCAGTCGACCGCGGTCGCCCGCACGCAGCCGCTGGTCGACACGCCGGCGATGACCACGGTGTCGCGACCGAGCGCGGTCAGGGTGGAGGCGAGCGTGGTGCCGAAGAAGGCGCTGGCATACTGCTTGGTGATGACGGTCTCGCCGGCAACCGGTTCGAGACCCGCGGCGAAGGCCGCCAGCCCGGGACTGCGACCACGCTCGAAGCTCGCGAGAGCCGGGACCTTGCGGAAGAAAATGCCGCCATCGCGCCCGCCCGGCTGGTACTCGACGTTGGTGTGCAGGACCGGAATGCCGGCGTTCCGCGCCGCGGCGAGCAGGCGAATCGCCCCCTCGCGCGCCACGGCACAGCCATCGCCCCCGTAGAGCGGCGAATCCTCGACGAGGTAGGCGCGGACGAAGTCGATGACGAGAAGCGCCGGTGCGCGGCCCGGTTCGAGGCGGCGGTTGAACCCGCCGCGCGCGTAGTTCTGCTCCAGGCTCTCGGTCAAGTCAGATGACCTTCTTCTGCTGCAACTGCTCGTAGCGCTCGCGCGCCATGCCGAGGAGTTCGAGGTAGACCTCCTCGTTGTGCTGCCCGAGCGCCGGCGACGGCGAGCGGATTCCGCCCGGTGTCTCCGACAGCTTGGGCGCCACGTTCTGCATGCGCAGTTTGCCGAAATGCGGGTGATCGGTGGTGACGATCGCCTCGCGCGCCTGGAAGTGCGGGTCGGCCAGCATCTCCGGCGCGCGGTAGATCTGGCCAGCGGGCACGCCGTGATGGTCCATCAGGTCGAGGACCGCGCGCGTGGTGAGCGTCGATGTCCACGCGCCGATCAGTTCGTCGAGCTGCTTCTGGTGCGCGCCACGCGCCTGGTGGCTCTTGTAGTCCTGGCTTTGCGGCAGCTCGGGCCGGCCCATCGCCTCGCACAGGCGGCCAAAGACCGTGTCCTGGTTGGCGGCGATGAGTACCAGGCCGTCCTGGGTCGGATATACGTTCGACGGCGCGACGTTGGGCAGGATCGCCCCGGTGCGCTCGCGTATGTAGCCGGTCTTGTCGTACTCCGTGACCAGCGACTCCATCATGTTGAGGACCGCCTCGTAGATGGCCGAATCGACCACCTGTCCGCGTCCGGTCTTCTCGCGGTAGTGCAGCGCCGAAAGCGCCCCCACGCTCGCGAACGTCGCCGCCAGCGAATCGCCGATCGAGATCCCCATGCGCGATGGCGGGGTCGACGGGTCGCCGACCACATAGCGCAACCCGCCCATGGCCTCGCCGATGGCACCGAAGCCGGCCTGGCGGGCATAGGGTCCCGTCTGGCCGAAGCCCGACACGCGGATCATGATGAGCCGCGGGTTGATGGCGGAGAGCTGCTCCCAGCCGAGGCCCCATTTCTCCATGGTGCCCGGGCGGAAGTTCTCCAGGACGAAATCTGCGCGGGTGACGAGCTCCTTGAGCAATTCCTGCCCTTCGGACTGGCGCAGGTCGAGCGTGATCGCCTTCTTGTTGCGGCCGACCACCGGCCACCACAGCGAGGGTTCGCCCTGCTTCTGGCGTCCCCAGACACGCATCGGGTCGCCCTGGTTCGGCGGTTCGACCTTGATGACCTCAGCGCCCATGTCGCCGAGTATCTGTCCGCAGAATGGCCCGGCCAGCAGGGTTCCCATCTCGATGACGCGCAGGTCGGACAGGGGTCCATTCTTGAAGGCGGTGTCAGCCATGACGTCTCCTCGGAACAGGACGGGCGCGGGCCTAAACAGTGCGCGTCGTCCGGGCTGTATACAATCGGCCCCAGAACCCGTCAAGCTTGTCCCAGAGCTTGGGAACCGGGGCGTTTCGTGTATACAATGCCTCCACCCCCCAGCAGCGCCACGGCGGAGTCCCAAGCGGTGACCACGAGCCAGGTCGAGATCGTCGAGGTGGGGCCGCGCGACGGCCTGCAGAACGAGGCGACCGTCGTTTCCACGGCGACCAAGGTCGCGTTCATCGAACGGGTCATCGCCGCAGGAACCCGGCGTGTGGAAGTGACCAGCTTCGTCAATCCGAAGCGGGTACCGCAGATGGCCGATGCCGAGGACGTGCTCAAGGCGCTCCCGCGCCGGCCCGGCGTGCACTACGTCGGCCTGGTGCTGAACCGCAAGGGTTTCGATCGTGCCGCGGCCGCCGGCTGCAACGAGATCGGCATGGCGGTGGTGGCGAGCGACACCTTCAACCAGCGCAACCAGGGTGTCACCACCGCCGAGTCGATCCGCGCGTGGCTCGACATCGCCGCGGCCGCGCACGCGGCCGGTATCCGGCCGCAGGTGACGGTCTCGGCGGCCTTTGGCTGTCCGTTCGAGGGCGAGATCGCGCCTGAACGTGTCATCGAGGTCGCGCGTCAGGTGGCCGACGGCAATCCCTTCGAGATCGCCATTGCCGACACCATCGGCGTGGGCGTACCGAGCCAGGTCACGGACCTGCTCGGACGCCTGCGCGATGCGCTCCCGGGCATGGTCCTGCGCTGCCACTTCCACAATACCCGCAACACCGGGCTCGCGAATGCCTACGCCGCGGTCGAGGCGGGCGCGACCGTGCTCGATGCGAGTGTCGGCGGCATCGGCGGCTGCCCGTTCGCGCCGGCTGCCACCGGAAACATCCCGACCGAGGACCTGCTCTACATGCTCGAGCGCATGGGCGTCGCCACGGGCGTCGACCTCGAGCAGACCATCGCGACCGGCCGCTGGCTGCAGGACCAGCTCGGACGGCCGGTGCCGGGGATGCTGGTGAAGGCCGGCGGCTTTCCGCGGGCCGCTGCGCACGCCGCCTGAATGGCCGGGCGTTGCCAGCCTCGCCGGTACCTCCGATACTCGTGTCGCACCGGACCTGCGCATCCGCTGCGGCCCGGTGCCCGACCTCGAACACCCCGTCCGCCCGGCCGGACGGACGGCACACTCTGAAAGCAAACAGCCAGACGCAGGTGAATGCATGACATACCGACTTGGGGTGGACGTAGGCGGGACCTTCACCGACCTGCTGCTCGTCAACGAGAAGAACGGCAAGACCTGGAGTGCGAAGGTGCCGAGCACCCCGGCCGACCAGTCGATCGGCGTGCTCAACGGGCTGGCGCGGGTCTGCGACCAGGCGGGCATCGACCCGAAGCTCATCAGCCACGTCATGCATGGCACCACGGTCGCGACCAACACCGTGCTGACCAGCTCCGGTGCGCGGGTCGGACTGGTGACGACCAAGGGCTATCGCCAGGTGCTGCAGATCGCCCGGTCCTTCGTGCCCGGCGGGCTCGGCGGCTGGGTCATCTACAACAAGTCGCTGCCGATGGCGCCGCTCAAGCTGACCATCGAGGCCGACGAGCGGGTGAGCTCGCGCGGCGAAGTCGTGCACCCGCTCGACGAAGCCGCGCTGCGGCGCTCGCTCAAGGAGCTGCAGGGCCAGAACATCGAGGCGTTGACGGTCTCGCTCATCAACGCCTTCGCCAATGACCGCCACGAGCGGCGCATCAAGGAGATCGCCGGCGAGGTGCTGCCGGGCGTACCGGTGTCGCTGTCGTCCGAAGTGGTGCCGGAGATGCAGGAGTACGAGCGCACGGTGACGACCGTGGCGAACTCCTACGTGCGTCCGGTCGTGCAGCGCTACGTGCACAACCTCCAGACCAAGCTGGCGTCGCGGGCGGGCGCCGTGAAGCTGCACATCCTGCGCTCCGACGGCGGACTGTCGTCGGCGAAGTCGGCCGAGGACTACCCGGTCAACCTGCTCATGTCCGGTCCCGCCGGCGGCGTGACCGGCGC
>CAZXAS010000099.1:0-10628 GCA_964638185.1 uncultured Steroidobacteraceae bacterium
ACCTCGATGACGTCGTCCGGCGTGAGGCGCCGGTACGCATCGTCCTGCAGGTTGTCGGTGGCGTAGTAGAAGCGGGCCTGCCCGGTCTGGGTGCGGAACAGGCCGTCACCCGGATCGTAGCTCCCGTTGGTCAGGAACTGCAGCATCTGGAACGGGTGCGTGGTGCCGCCCTTGCGCAGGTTGATCTCGATGGCGTGGGTGGCCCAGCCCGTCCCGGTGCGCGCCACGACGAAGTCGACGGCAAAGCGACCGATCACGCCGCGGCTGCGCAGGGCTTTGGCCACCCTGAGTCCCTCGTCCTGGATGGCCTGGCGATACTCGGCCCCCGCCGGGAAGGTGCTTCCGAGGAACACCTGGTTGCTGCGCCCGCCCAGCACCTGGTCATGGGTCGACAGCGGCTCGATCTCGCCCAGCGGATTGATGCGAAACTGCGCCGAAGGCGAGTGCTTTTCCTTTCCGTCGATCCACGCCTCGACGATTCCGCGCATGCGAGAGAGTTTCTCGACGAAGCCGTCCCAGTCCTCGCCCGGGGCCTCGTAGCGCAGCGTCCGCGGCAGCTGCCGGACGATCCACGGCTCGAGGTCCGGCCCGTCCGGCGCTCCATCGAAGTCGAACAGGGCGTTGCCCTCTCCCGAGAAGCCTTCGTCCAGCTTGACCACGGCCCGGCGCAGACCGCGATCCCGGCCCTTGAGTTCGGCGAGCGCCGCCGCGACGTCACCGGCGTCGCGCAGGTCCTCGCTTCCCGCCGGCATTGCGACGCCGGCTTCACGGAACAGATGTCGGCCTCCGCTCTTCGAGCCGAGGTGCATCAGCGCCGGATCGCAGGCGTAGAGCGGCACGCCGAGGCTGACCGCGAGCGTGCGTTCCAGCGGCGAGGAGTTGAACACCGATAGATGGCCAGTGGCCGGCGAGCCGATCGCGGCCCGCAGCCGCTCGAGCAGGCGAGGCCGGTCGAGGATCTTGCGGGTGAGGGAGACCAGGCTGCCGTCATAGCTGCTGAGCAGCGTGAGCCGGCGGCGCGCGTGCGAGCTCGGGATGCCGGTCAGCATGTTGAGGTAGTAGTCGACCACCAGCGGATGCAGGGGCTGGCTGGTGACGTAGACCAGTCGCGTGTTGGGCATCCGCAGCAGGAGCAGCATGCTCAGCTGGCGCTCCTCGTAGTGCAGCGCGCCGGGTATGCGCGCCAGCTGCCCGGCATCGAGGCTCAGGCCGGGAACGATGACGACGGTGCGCGGCGCCAGACGATCCTCGAACACGCCCTTGAACAGGTCGGGCAGGCGGGCCTGCAATGTCGCGAATTGCTCGAGTTCCGCGGCGCTTCCGGGCTCTGGTCCTGCGGACATGCTGCCTCCTGCACACGCCACCTTAACCGCCCTGCGGCGGGGCGCACAATTCCGGCTTTGCGATGGCTCAGGGGCGCAGGACCCGAATGGCCCCCGGGAGCAGGCTGATGCGCACTGGCGTGTGACCAACCAGCTGGCCGTCAGCCTGTACCGGGACGGCGGTGTCAGCCTCGAGGTCCGCAGCCGCGACCAGGCGGTGTCGCACGAAGGGCTCATCGAGCAACTTCCCGTCGAACAGACGCCCAAGCCGCAGCAGGTCCGCTGGCAGGCGCACCGGGGCGATCGTCACGAGGTCGAGCAGACCGTCGTCGCCACGCGCCGTCGGGGCGAGGCGCATGCCGCCCCCGCAGTACGGACCGATGGCCGCCAGCACCAGGAGCAACCGCTGACGCCCGTCCCGGCCATCGGTGCCGAGGTCGAACACCGGCGCGGTGAAGGCCGCCAGCGCACGGGCGAGCCCGACCAGGTAGGCGAGGCGCCGCGGCCCTCGCCGCGGCAGACGCTCGATGACTCTGGCATCCAGGCCGGCCCCGGCGACGTTGATGAAATGACAGTCCTGGCCGCTGCCAGCCTGGAACTGCAGCCGCCCGACGTCGTGCAACGCAATCGTGCCGGTCGCGGCCGCGTGGGCCATGCCATCGACGTCCGTAGGCATCCCCTGGCCGCGGGCCCAGTCGTTGCCGGAACCGAGCGGCAGTGCACCGACGGCAACGGCCGCTGGTGGAACGGCGTCCTGCTGCATCACGCCATTGACGACCTCGTGCAGCACGCCGTCGCCGCCGACGGCCATCACCCGGCGGAATCCGCGCTGGACGGCATCGCGGGCGAGTCGGGTGGCGTGGCCGGGCGCGTTCGTGGCCGCCGCGTCGTAGTCCACGTCATGCCGCGCCAGCGCGCGGGCGAGCGCGGGCCAGTCGTGTGCGCCCCGGCCCGCCCCAGCGGCCGGGTTCACCACGACGAACCAGCGCTCGGGTGCGGGCATCGGCCGATGATGCAAGACCGGGGCGACGACCGGAAGGGCGCGCGGCCGCCCGATCGGTGATAATGCGCGCCGATGACCCGGGGAATCGAAGCTGTCGACTACCAGCGCTGGCGCACCGATGCGGCGGGATTCGCCAGCGACCTCGGCGCCAGCTTCGAACGCTACGGCTTCGCGGTCATCTCCCGGCACGGCCTGCCGGACGACCTCATCACCGCCTGCCTTGCCCGCTTCAAGACCTTCTTCGGCTGGCCCACGGCCGACAAGCTGCGCTATCACCAGCCCGGCGGTGGTGGCGCACGCGGCTACACGCCCTTCGGGATCGAGACCGCCAAGGGGGCACAGCACCACGACCTCAAGGAGTTCTGGCACGTGGGTCGGGAGCTGCCACCGGGCCACCGCTACCGGCCGTTCATGCCGGACAACCTGTGGATCGGCGAGATCGAGGGCTTTCGCGACGACACGCTGGCCCTGTGGGAGGCTTTCGATGCGCTCGGCCGCGAGCTGCTCGCGGCCATCGCAATGCACCTCGGACTGCCGTCGCGGTGGTTCGACGACACGGTTGGCGAGGGCAACAGCGTCCTGCGCGTGATCCACTACCCGCCGGTCGCGGCCGGCAGCACCGGGCAGCGGGCGGGCGCGCACGAGGACATCAACGTCATCACCCTGCTGCTCGGCGCCGAGGAGGCGGGCCTGCAACTGCTCGATCGCGACGGGCGCTGGCTCGACATCAACCCTCCAGCCGGGTCGCTTGTGTGCAACATCGGTGACATGCTCCAGCGGCTGACCAACGGCCGGCTGCCGTCGACGACCCACAGGGTCGTGAACCCGTCGCCGGAGCGCTCCCACCGGGCTCGCTTCTCGCTGCCGTTCTTCCTGCACTTCAACCCCGACTTCGAGATACGCACACTGCCACAGTGCGTGGACCCCGACCGTCCCGGGGATCATCCCGAACCGATTACCGCCGACGCCTTCCTGCAGCAGCGCCTGCGCGAGATCCGGCTGCTCTGAACCTCCCCAAAGACGGAGTCCCGCATGCATTGGATGCTGTACGTCCAGGCCCTTCTCGGCATCGCAGTCTTCGTGCTCCTGGCGCTGCCGTTCAGCCGGGCCCGCCGCAACATCGACTGGCGGCTGGTGGTGTCGGCGATCGCCCTGCAGTTCGCGATCTGCTTCCTGCTGCTGAAGGTCCCGTTCATCAGCACCGGGTTCGCCTACCTGACACAGGCGGTCAACGCGCTGTCGGCCGCCACCCTCAGGGGAACGTCATTCATCTTCGGTTACCTGGGCGGAGGGGCGCCGCCGTTCGAGGTCGCCAATCCCGGCGCGCTGGTGACCTTCGCCTTCCAGGTGCTGCCGCTCGTCATCATCATGTCGGCGCTGTCGGCGCTGCTGTGGTACTGGCGCGTGCTGCCGGTCGTGGTTCGCGCGATCTCCCGCGTATTCGAGAAGACCCTCGGCACCCGGGGACCGGCGGGCCTCGTCGCCACGGCCAACATCTTCGTCGGCCAGGTGGAGGCGCCACTGCTGGTCAAGCCCTACATCGCGCGCATGACCCACTACGAGCTGCTGCTGCTGATGACCGCCGGCATGTCGACGATCGCCGGGTCGGTCATGGTCATCTACGCGAGCATGCTGGGGGCCATGTTCAACGACGTGCTCGGCCACCTCCTGACCAAGTCCGTGATGTCGGTGCCCGCCGCAATCCTGTTCGCGCACGTGCTGCTGCCGGAGCCGCCGCCGGACCACGAGATGTCGGAGCCGCCACGGATCTATGGCGGCACCATGGATGCCGTCACCCGCGGCACGTCCGACGGGCTGGAGATCTATCTCGGGATCCTCGCCATGCTGCTGGTGCTGATCACTTTCGTTGCACTGGCCAACTCGATCGTGGGCCTCTTGCCCGACGTGGGCGGGATGCCGCTGTCGCTCGAGCGCGTCGCCGGATGGATATTCGCGCCGCTCGCCTGGTGCATGGGCGTGACCTGGGCCGAGGCGCCGACCGTCGGCTCGCTGATCGGCATCAAGACCATCCTCAACGAGTTCATCGCCTACATCGAGCTGGCCCGTGTCGAGGCGGGCGTGCTGTCCGAACACGCGCGGCTCGTGACCATCTACGCGCTGTGCGGGTTTGCCAACCTGAGCAGCATGGGCATACTCATCGGCGGCATCGGCGCGATGTGCCCGGAGCGCAAGCTCGAGCTCGGCGAGCTCGCTCCGCGGGCGCTGCTCGCGGCGACCCTCGGTACCTTCATGAGCGCGTCCGTGGTTTCCATCGTGGCCGGGTGACGTAGCCGTGGCGAAGCTCTATTTCTACTTCTCCACCATGAACGCCGGCAAGTCGACGGCGTTGCTGCAGTCGAGCCACAACTATCGTGAGCGCGGCATGCGCACGCTCATCTATACCGCCTCGGTGGACGTCCGGGCCGGTAGCGGGCGCGTGCATTCGCGCATCGGCCTGTCCGGGGAGGCGCGATTGTTCGGGCCGGGTGTGGATCTCTTCCGTGACGTCGCGGGTGAGCATGGCACGAGTCGCCTCAGCTGTGTCCTGGTCGACGAGGCGCAGTTCCTCGAGCCACCGCACGTGCGACAGCTGGCCGCAGTGGTCGACCAGCTCGGGATACCCGTGCTGTGCTACGGACTGCGTACCGACTTCCGGGGCGAGCTGTTCCCCGGCAGCGCACGCCTGCTGGCGGTGGCCGATGAACTGGTCGAGTTGAAGACCATCTGCCACTGCGGCCGCAAGGCGACCATGGTCGTTCGCACGGCACCCGACGGTCGTGTCGAGCGCGACGGCGCGCAGGTCGAGATCGGCGGCAACGAGCGCTACCTGCCCCTGTGCCGGCGACACTTCCACGAGGCGCGCGGCGAGCTGCTCGATCCCTGACGCGCCCTGTGTCACGGTCGTGCCGCCGCATTGGTTTACACTAGGCCGATGCTACCCCTCCCGGCCGTCCCCGCCGGGGACTCGTGGGCCGTCTTTCTCGACGTCGACGGGACCCTCCTCGACATCGCCGATGCGCCGCATCGGGTGGTGGTGAACGACCGCATCCTGCGTCTCCTGCGCAGCCTGCTTCGCCGCCACGATGGTGCCGTTGCCCTGGTGAGCGGGCGCAGTGTGGCGGACCTGGATCGGCTGTTCGAGCCCGAGATCCTGCCGGCGGCAGGTCTCCACGGCGCCGAGCGTCGTGACGCCCGCGGCGTTCTGCACCGCCACATCCCGAACGGCCGGCTGGATGCGCTGCGTGGCGCGCTGGCGGCCTTCGAGGCAGAGCATCCCGGTACACTGGTCGAGGACAAGGGTGCGGCGCTGGCGCTGCACTACCGGCTCGCGCCGGGTGCGGCCTCGGCCGCGCGACGCTGCCTGGAGGCCGAGGTCGGGCGGATGGGTGGCGACTTCGTTCTGCAGGAGGGCAAGTGCGTGCTGGAAATCAAGCCTGCGGGCGTCACGAAAGCGACCGCCATCGCGGAGTTCATGCGCGAGGAGCCGTTCGCCGGGCGCGGGCCGGTTTTCCTGGGCGATGACCTGACCGACGAGGACGGTTTCGGTCTCGTGAAGTCCATGGGGGGACTCGCGATCGCCGTCGGCGAACGGCCGGGAACCCGTGCCGACTTCGGGCTGCCCGATGTCGGCGCGGTACTCGGCTGGCTCGAGTCTTTCGCCACGATGGCGCCGCAGGTGCACCCGTGAGCGCCACGCTCGACCTGGCCGTCGTCGGCAATTGCCAGGTGGCGGCGCTCGTGGACGGCATGGCGCGTGTGGTGTGGATGTGCCTGCCGCGTCCCGATCGCGATCCCGTCTTCTGCACGCTGCTCGACGACGGCTCGGCAGGGGGCAATGGCGAACTCGCCGTGGATTTCGAGGGAGCGCAGCCGGTGTCGCAGCGCTACCTGCCGAACACCGCCGTGCTCGAGACCGTGCTGTCCGACGGCAACGGCAACTCGGTGCGTGTCACCGACTGCTGTCCACGCTTTCGTGCGCGTGGACGGATCTTCCGCCCGGCATCGCTGGTACGGATCGTCGAGCCGGTCAGTGGGCGCCCTGCGATCCGCCTGCGGGTGAGGCCGCGCCGCAACTATGGCTGCGAGGCGCCGGATGTCAGCTGGGGCAGCACCCACGTCCGGTATGCCGGTGGCGACTACGCCTGGCGCATCACGACGGACGCGTCCGTCCAGGCCATCATCGAGGAACGGCTGTTCGTGCTGGACCGCCCGGTCACGTTGCTGCTGACGCCGGACGAACCACTGTCCGAGTCCGTGGCACGGCTCGGCCGGCAGTTCCTGGAGGATACGCACGACTACTGGCTCGACTGGGTGCGCGGACTGGCAATTCCCTACGAGTGGCAGGCCGAGGTCATACGCGCCGCGATCACGCTGAAGCTGTGCACCTACGAGGACACCGGGGCCGTGCTCGCCGCGCTCACCACCTCCATCCCGGAGGCGCCGCATTCCACGCGCAACTGGGACTATCGCTACTGCTGGCTGCGCGACGCCTACTTCGTGATCCGCGCGCTGAACCGCCTCGGCGCGACAGCCACCATGGAGTCGTACCTGCACTTCATGGACAACGTCGTGGCGCACGTCGCTTCGACCGGGTTGCAGCCGCTCTACGGCCTCAGCGGTGAACCAGTGCTGACCGAGCGCGTGGCACAGTGCCTGGCGGGATACCGAGGCATGGGGCCGGTACGGATCGGCAACCAGGCGCACGAGCAGATGCAGCACGACGTCTACGGCTCGGTGATCCTGGCGCTGGCGCAGGGCTTCCACGACCAGCGACTGACCATACGCGGCGACGTCGCGCTGTTCAGGCGACTGGAACCCTTCGGCGAGCGCGCAGTCGAGGTCTATGAGAAGCCGGACGCCGGCATCTGGGAATACCGGGGCCGCCAGCGGGCCCATACATTCTCCGCGGTCATGTGCTGGGCTGCCGCCGATCGCCTCGCCCGTGCGGCGGAAGTCCTTGGACTCGACGACCGGGAAGCCTACTGGCGCGGGCACGCAGACGTCATGCGAGAGCGCATCATCGAGCAAGCCTGGCACCCCGAGGTGCGCGCGTTCACCGGGGCCTTCGGCCATCCGGCGCTGGACGCGAGCACGCTGCTGCTGGTGGAGGTCGGCTTCGTGCGTGCCGACGACCCGCGGTTCGTGGCGACCGTGGAGGCCATCGAGCGCGACCTGAAGGAGGGCGTGCTGTTGATGCGCTACCGTGAGCCGGACGACTTCGGCGAGCCCGACACGGCGTTCACCGTGTGCACCTTCTGGTACATCAATGCACTCGCGGCGATCGGCAGGCGCGACGAGGCGCGTGAGCTGTTCGAGCACGTACTGTCACGGCGGACGGCGCTCGGCCTGCTGTCCGAGGATCTCGATCCGAAGAGCGGCGAGTTGTGGGGGAATTTTCCCCAGACCTACAGCATGGTCGGCATCGTCGACTGTGCCCTGCGGCTGAGCCGCAGCTGGGAGGAGGCGCTATGAGCAGGCTCGTGGCGGTATCGAACCGCGTGTCGATTCCGCGCAGGTCGACGGCCCCGGGTGGCCTCGCGGTCGGCCTGCTGGCCGCGATGAAGTCGAGTGGCGGCCTGTGGTTCGGCTGGAGCGGCGAACTGTCCGACCAAGAGCCGGGCGAGACCGACGTCGTCCGCCGCCAGGGCGCCACCTACGCGACCACGGACATGCGGCGCGACTTGTTCGAACCGTTCTACTTCGGGTTCGCCAATGGCATGCTGTGGCCGTTGTTCCACTACTTCGTGGAGACCTTCCACTACAAGGATGAATACTACGACGCCTACCTGGACGCGAATCACTTCCTGGTCGACCGGCTCGTCCCCTTGCTCGCGACCGACGACCTGGTCTGGGTGCACGACTACCACCTGATCCCGATGGCGCGCATGCTTCGCGAACGTGGCGCTGCGATGCCGATCGGCTTCTTCCTGCACATTCCCTTCCCGCACTACGAGGTCCTGCGGGCCTTGCCGGTCTATGCCGAGATCCTGCGCGACCTGTGCGCGTACGACGTGGTGGGCTTCCAGACGCCGAACGACCTCAACAGCTTCCGCAGCTCGATCGAGTACGTCTGGGGGCGCGATGCGGTCGCCGAGCCGGGTTTCGTCCAGATCAACGGCCGGCGCCTGCGTGCGGAGGTCTTTCCCATCGGGGTCGACGTGGAATCCATCCGGGCCGAGTCGGAGGCGAGCCACGGCAGCGAAGCGGTGCAGCGCCTGGCGAGGTCGGTCGAGCAGCGCAAGCTGGTGGTGGGCGTCGACCGGCTCGACTACAGCAAGGGGCTGGTCGAGCGCTTCGATGCGTTCCGCCGGTTCCTGGAGGACAATCCGGACCGTCACGGCAAGGTGACGCTGATGCAGATTGCGCCTTTGTCGCGGGCCGACATGCGCGCCTACGAGTCGATCCGTGAGCAGCTCGAGGGTCTCGCCGGCCGCATCAATGGCCGTTTCGCAGACACCGACTGGACTCCGCTGCGCTACCTCAACCGGAACTTCGCCCACGACACGCTGATGGGCTTCATGCGCTGTGCCCAGGCCGCGCTGGTCACGCCGGTACGCGACGGCATGAACCTGGTGGCCAAGGAGTTCGTCGCCGCGCAGGACCCGCAGGACCCGGGCGTGCTCATCCTCTCGACCCTGGCCGGCGCGGCGCGCGAACTGACCAACGCGCTGCAGGTGAACCCGTATGACACGCGCGGCGTGGCCCAGGCGATCGAAGCGGCGCTGTCCATGCCGCTCGCGGAGCGCCGCCAGCGCCACGAGTCGTTGCTCGAGGTCGTGGCCAGGAATGACATCCATGCCTGGCACACGAACTTCGTCGCCGCGCTCGAGGAGCGCGGTGCGGATGCGGCGGCGGTGCCCGGTGGCGGGCCGCCGCGTGGCCCGGTCGCGGTTTCGCACTGACGACCGTGTCGCGCCCGATGCACCACGTCGGTGCCACCGGAGCGAACCATTCCGACGGCTCGTGGGCGGCGGTCATCGTGTCGCTGCTTGCAGCAGTCACGTTTCCTGCCGGGGCCAATCCGGACCTGGATCCGGGCGATGGGCCGGTGCAGGAAACGGATCCTTGCCGGGAGCCCGGGCCGGAAGAACGCGCCAGTCTGGAGCGGGTCCGTGCCGGGGTGTTCACCAGCGTCTGCGCCACCTCGCGCTGGTTCGATGGCCTGTTCGGCGACCCACGCGAGTATGCCGAGGCCTATGGTCAGACCTATGGACGGGTCGGCCTCGGGGTGGTCTGGGATGAACTGGACGAGTTCGGCGTGGACAGCCACCTGCGCGCGAATTTCCCGCTGCCGGCGCTCGGCGAGCGATACGACGCGGTGATCGGTCGCGAGACCGACGACAATTTCATCGACGACGACATAGACGATGTCGGGTACCTCCCCGGTTCGTTCTCGGATGACCCGGACCCGAACTGGTACGCGGGCGTCAACTACAACACGCTGAAGAGCAGCCGCAGCAGGTTCGACCTGGGTGCCGGCATCGAAGTCGACACGCCGCTCAATCCCTACGTCAAGGCGCGCTACCGTTACCTGATCGATCCACGCGACGACCAGCGCGTGACCCTGCGCGCCACCGCATTCTGGGAGAACGAAGACGGCTTCGGCCTGACACTCGGTGCGGACAGCGACTGGCGGGTATCGGAGGACTGGCTGCTGCGCTGGGCCAACACCGGGACCTTCTCCGAGACGACACTGGGCGTGCGCTGGAAGTCCCGCGTGTCACTGTACCAGGCACTCGGCGCGTCCAGCGCAATGCGCTACGAGGCAGGTGTCCGCGGCCAGTCCGACGGGATCGATCCCGATCTGTACACCGTGAAGGCGACCTACCGCCGCTCCGTCTGGCGGGACTGGTTCTTCCTGGAGACCTCTGCCGGGGTGTTCTGGGCCTATGACGAGGACCCGGAGGAGCGCTGCAATGCCTGCCTGTCCGTGGGCTTCGGCTTCGACATGATGTTCGGTGAGCGGTACGACCGGCAGCTGCAGGGCCCCCGCGCGCCGCCCGACTCCGGCAACGACGCGGCGCCGCAGGCCGACGGCGCGCATCAGGGCGCGAGGTTGACCCTGGAATAGACGCCGGCCCGGTCGCCGCGGCGCGACATGACCAGATGCCACAGGAAGATGCTCTCGACGTCGAAGGCCGCCTTGCAGGACATGAAGTAGTAATTGAACATGCGCCGGAAGCGCTCGTCGAAGCGCGGTGACGTGTCGATCAGCGCGATCCGCTCCCAGTTCTCCTCGAAGCGGCGTTGCCATGCCGCCAGGGTGTCGACGTAGTAGCGGCCGTAGTTCTCCCAGTCCTGCA
>CAZXAS010000100.1:0-10450 GCA_964638185.1 uncultured Steroidobacteraceae bacterium
CCGCGTGCAGGACCGACTCGGTGAAGGTCGTGCCGGGCGTGCGGAGACGACTGTATGGTCCTCTGCGAGTTCGTTTTCCGACTCTTCCGAACTCGCAGAGGACCATACAGGAGTAGGCCGTCCGCCTAGTCGCTGCCGTGCCTACCCCCGAATCAGTCCCGACCCAAAGCCTCTCGGCCGGCGGCTCAATGCTCAGCTCAGCGCGCGCATTGCCCGGTCGAGCCCCTCCAGCGTCAACGGGAACATCCGCTCGTCGACCAGCTCGCGCGTGATCTTCACCGACGGCGTCCAGTCCCACCGGTCCTCCGGCTCCGGGTTCAGCCAGGCGTGGTGCGGATAGGAGGCGAGCAGCCGGCGCACCCAGGCCGCGCCCGGCTCCTCGTTCCAGTGCTCGATGCTGCCACCCGGCTGCAGGATCTCGTACGGGCTCATGGTCGCGTCGCCGACGAAGACCAGCTTGTAGTCCGCGCCGTAGGTGCGCATGACCTCCATGGTCGGGATGCGCTCTGCATGCCGGCGGCGGTTGTCCTTCCACAGCGACTCGTAGACGAAGTTGTGGAAGTAGAAGTACTCCAGGTGCTTGAACTCGCTGCGGGTGGCCGAGAACAGCTCCTCGCAGATGCGCACGTGGTCGTCCATCGAACCGCCGACGTCGAGGAACAACAGCACCTTCACCGCGTTGTGGCGCTCCGGCAGCATGCGGATGTCGAGGATGCCGGCATTGCGCGCGGTGGAGTCGATCGTGCCCTCGAGGTCGAACTGGTCGGCCGCCCCCTGCCGGGCGAAGCGGCGCAGCCTCCTGAGCGCCAGCTTGATGTTGCGCGTGCCGAGCTCGACCGAGTCGTCGAGGTTCCTGAACTCGCGCCGGTCCCACACCTTGACCGCGCGCCGGTTGCGCGACCCCTCCTGGCCGATGCGCACGCCCTCGGGGTTGTAGCCGTCGGCGCCGAACGGAGAGGTGCCGCCGGTGCCGATCCACTTGTTGCCGCCCTGGTGACGCTCCTTCTGTTCTTCAAGCCGCTGGCGCAGGGTCTCCATCAGGCGGTCCCAGCCGCCGAGCGCCTCGATGCGCGCCTTGTCCTCGTCGCTCAGGAACAGCTCCGACGATCGGCGCAGCCATTCCTCCGGCAACTCGGCGACGAGCGTCTGGAAGGCCTGCTCGAGTCCCTGGAAATGCGCCGCGAACACGCGATCGAAGCGATCGTAATAGCGCTCGTCCTTGACCAGCACGGTGCGGGCGAGCCAGTAGAATTCCTCGGCCGACAGGCTGACGATCCGCGCCTCGAGGGCCTCGAGCAGCGCCAGGAACTCGGTGATCGACACCGGCACGCCACCGGCGCGCAGCATGTAGAAGAAGCGGATCAGCACGGTGGCGGCCCGTACCCGGTCAGGAAGGGCGGCTGGCCCGCCGGTGCAGGAAGATGAGCTGCTCAAAGAGGTGCACGTCCTGCTCGTTCTTGAGCAACGCGCCGTACAGCGGCGGCAGCGACGCCTTCTGGTCGTCGCTGCGCAGGGCCTCCGGCGGAATGTCCTCGGCCACCAGCAGCTTGATCCAGTCGAGCAGTTCCGAGGTCGAGGGCTTCTTCTTCAGGCCGGGAACCTCGCGCAGGCGGTAGAACGACTCCAGCGCCTCCTTCAGCAGCGACTTCTTCAGGTCCGGATGGTGGACCGCGACGATGCTCTCCATCGTCTCCCGCTCGGGAAAGCGGATGTAGTGGAAGAAGCAGCGCCGCAGGAACGCGTCCGGCAGCTCCTTCTCGTTGTTGCTGGTGATCACCACGATCGGGCGGTGGCGCGCGCGTACCAGCTGGCGCGTCTCGTAGACATAGAACTCCATGCGGTCGAGTTCGCGCAGCAGGTCGTTGGGAAACTCGATGTCCGCCTTGTCGATCTCGTCGATGAGCAGCACGGACTGCTCATCGCTCTCGAAGGCGCGCCACAGCGTGCCCTTGACGATGTAGTTGGCGATGTCGGCGACGCGCCCGTCGCCGAGCTGCGAGTCCCGCAGGCGCGACACGGCGTCGTATTCGTACAGTCCCTGCTGCGCCTTGGTGGTCGACTTGATGTGCCACTCGTGCAGCGGGTGGCCCAGCGAGCGTGCGATCTCCTGCGCGAGCTGGGTCTTGCCGGTGCCTGGCTCGCCCTTGATCAGGAGCGGCCGGCCGAGCATCACCGCGGCATTGACGGCGAGCGTGAGCTCGCCGGTCGCGACGTAGCGGTCGGTGCCCTCGAAACGCTGTCTGGTCATCGGCTATGGTCCTCCGGCCGTTGCCGCCATGATAACGGCACGCCACGACGGCGGCCGCACCGGCGCGGCCGGACCGGCAGGGTGTCGGGTCGGTGGCGTCAGCCTTCGGTCTTGGACGGGGCGCCTGCGCCCAGCTTCTTGAGGTCGGCGAGCACCATCTGCGAGTGCCCGTTGGGGTCGACCTTGACATAGTGCTTGGCGATGCGGCCCTGCGGGTCGATGATGAAGGTGTCGCGGCGTGCGAGTTCCATCATGCCGAGGAACTTGGTGAGCACGCCGTAGCTGGTCGAGACTTTCTTGTCGGCGTCGGCCAGGATGGAGAAGGGCAGGCTGTGCTCGGTGGCGAAGTCCTTGTGGGAGGCGACATCGTCGACGCTGACGCCGAGGATCACGGCGCCCGCATCGCGGAATGCGAAGATGTTGTCCCGCAGTTCGCAGGCCTGCGTCGTGCAGCCCGGGGTGTTGTCCTTGGGGTAGAAGTACAGCACCACCCACTTGCCGCGGTAGTCGGCGAGCGAGTGCCAGGCGCCTTCCTGGTCCTGCAGGCGGAACGCCGGTGCGGGTGATCCGACGGCGGGCGGCTCCTGCGCCGCAGCCGCCGAGGCGACTGCAAGGGAGGCAAACGCGATGAAACCCGCAAGGCGAGGCGCAGCAGACATGTGGACGACTCCAGGGGGCCGGAAGGGTTGGCCTAGAATACCAGCGTGGACCTGACCATGGAGACAGCCGCGGACGGCGAGGGTTCCCCGCGATGACGGCGCCGGTCACCACTGTGCCTTCCGGGCGTGCGAAGTTCGGCCTGGTGCTGCCCGGCGGCGGCGCACGATCCGCCTACCAGGTGGGCGTGCTCAAGGCGATCGCGAGCTGGTATCCGCCGGGCACGCCGCTGCCGTTCCGGATCGTCTGCGGCACGTCGGCGGGCGCGATCATAGGCTCGGTGCTGGCCGCCTATGCCCCGCGCTTCCGGCGCGGCACGGTTGCACTGGACCGGGTGTGGCGGAACTTCCGCTCCGAACACGTCTTCAGCACCGACCCGCGAAGCATGATGCAGTCCGGGCTGCACCTGCTGCTGGCGCTGGCTTCGGGTGGCTGGCTGCTGCCTCCGCCGCGTTCGCTGTTCAACAACACTCCACTGCGTCGTCTCCTGGAATGGAGCGTCAACTTCGCCCGTATCCGCCAGTCGATTGACAGCGGCGCCCTGGACGCGCTGGCCATTACCGCCACCAGCTTCGCGAGCGGCGAGTCGGTGTCCTTCGTGCAGGCGGCCGGCGACGTGCCCGTCTGGGAGCGCGCAGGCCGCCGCGGCATCGCCGCAGAGCTCTCCCTCGACCACCTGATGGCCAGCGCGGCCATCCCGTTCCTGTTCCCGGCCGTGCGCATGGCCGGCGCGCACTACGGGGACGGCGCCATGCGCCAGATCACGCCGCTCGCCCCAGCGGTCCACCTCGGCGCGGACCGGTTGCTGGTGATCGGCATCCGCGAACCCGGCCGGGCCCCGGTCGGCGCCGCCGTGGCCGGCCCGCCCAGTTTCGGACAGGTCTTCGGCTTCATGCTCGACACGCTGTTCATGGAGGGCCTGCATGCCGACCTAGAGCGGCTCGAGCGGATCAATGCGCTGCTCGAGCCGTCTGGCGACATGCGTTCGACGCATGGACTGCGCCGGGTCGAGGCGCTGCTCGTGCTTCCGCGCGGCGACCTGTCCGCGGTCGCGGCGGAGTATGCGCGGGAGATGCCGCGGACCGTGCGAGCGCTGCTCCGGGCGATGGGCGCGGCCAGTCCGGCGGGCGGCCAGCTGCTGTCCTACCTGCTGTTCGAGAGCGCGTACACACGCACGCTCATGCACATGGGCTTCGAGGACGCGAGCGCGCGCCGCGACGAGATCGGCGCGTTCCTGGGCATCGACGCGGCCCTACAGCAGGAACAGCGAGCCGAGGCCCAGTAGCGCCGCGAAGCCGACGATGTCGGTGATCGTGGTGAGGATCACGCCGCCGGCCAGCGCCGGGTCGATCCTGAGGCGTTTCAGCGCGATCGGAATCACCACGCCGGCGACCGCAGCCGCCGACAGGTTGATGACGATGGCGGCACAGATGACCGCGGCGATCTGCCAGGTGCCGAACCACAGCCAGGTGGCGAGCGCGACCACCGTCGCCCAGACGAGGCCGTTCAGGGCGCCCACGCCGAGTTCCTTGAAGAACAGCCAGCGCGCATTGGTCTCGTCGACCTGCCCGAGCGCGATGCCACGGATGATGAGCGTGACGGTCTGGGTCCCGGCGATGCCCCCCATGCTCGCGACCACCGGCATCAGCACGGCCAGGGCGACGACGTGGTCGATGGTCGCCTCGAACAGCCCGACGACCCAGGACGCCACGAAGGCGGTGACGAGGTTGATGCCGAGCCACAAGGCGCGCCGCCGGGCGCTCCGGCGCACGCCGGCGAATACGTCTTCCTCGTCCTCGAGGCCGGCCGCGGCCAGCAACGGATGCTCGGCCTGCTCGCGCACCACGTCGACCACGTCGTCTATGGTGACGCGTCCTAGCAGCTGGCCGCCGGGACCGACGACGGCCGCGGACAGCAGGTCGCGACCCTCGAACAGGCGCGCCACCTCGCTCGCCGTGGAATCGGGCGAGATCGACGCAACCTCGGGGTCCATCACCGAGGACACGGTGCGATCCTCGGCCTCGGTCAGCAGGCGCGTGATGGGCAGCGCGCCGAGGTAGCGGTCGTTGCGGTCGACGATGAACAGGCAGTCGGTCCGTTCGGGCAGCTCGCCGCGCATGCGCAGGTAGCGCAGGACCACGCCAACACTGACGTCCGGCCGCACGCTGACTGCGTCGGTGTTCATCAGGCCGCCGGCGCTGTCCTCGGGGTAGGCGAGCACCGAGCTCAGGCGCACCCGGTCCTGCTGGTCCATGGACCTCAGCACCTGCTGGGTCACCACCTCGGGGAGCTCGGCGAGCAGGTCGGCGAGGTCGTCGACATCGAGCCCCTCGGCCGCGGCGACGATCTCGTGGGTTTCCATCTCGCGCAGCAGCTCCGCGCGCACGTCCTCGGACAGCTCGACCAGCACGTCGCCGTCGAATTCCTCGTCGACCAGCTCCCAGGCGAGTTCGCGCTGCGGCGGTGGCAGCGACTCCAGCAGGTGGGCGATCTCGGCCGGGTGCAGCGCGTTGATCATGCGTTGCGCACCGCGCAGGGTGCCGGACCCCAGCGCCGCGCGGAGCGCGGCGAGTCTTGCGGAGCGGTCACTGCGGATGTGGTCCGGCGCCGTCGCCACGGTCGGTGCCCCCGATCGGCGGATGCCGCGCGAGTCTAGCGGGGCGTCCCGCCGGCTCCAAGCGCCGGATCAGGGCGACTACGGCAGGGAGTTGTGACGGGCGAGGACCCCGGGACGGCGGGCCGAGAAATGGGCGGCCAGGCGTTCGGCCAGGTAGACCGAGCGATGCTGGCCGCCGGTACATCCGATGGCGACGGTCAGGTAGCCGCGGTTGTTGCGCTCATAGGCGGGAATGCGCCGCTCCAGGAAGCCGGCGATGTCGTCGATCATCTGCTGCACCGCCGGGCTCGCCTCGAGGAAGCGCTGCACCGGCGGATCGAGGCCGGTCAGGGGCTTGAGGTCGCGCTCCCAGTACGGATTCGGCAGCGTACGGGCATCGAAGACGAAGTCGGCGTCGCCCGGGATTCCGGACTTGAAGCCGAAGGACTCGAACAGGATGGCGAGGCGCCCGTCACGGCCGGCCTGCACCCGCTGGCGCACCAGTTCCCGAAGCTCGTGCACGCTCATCGCGGAGGTGTCGATGACGAGGTCCGCCGCATCGACGAGTGCGTGCAGCAGGGTCCGCTCGCTCGCCACCGACTCGGCGAGGCTCATGTTGTCGCCAGCCAGCGGATGGCGCCGCCGGGTCTCGGCGAAGCGCCGGAGCAGCACGTCGTCCTCTGCGTGCAGGTACACCACCTCGCACTGCAGGCCGCTCTTGCGCAGGTCGCGGATGAGGTCGGGGATCAGGGCGAGTTCGCCGGGGCGGTTGCGGGCATCGATCCCGACGGCCACCTGCTCGTACAGCGGCTCGCCCTGCTGCAGGGTGTGCGACACGAGGTCGCGCAACAGTCCCGCCGGGATGTTGTCGGTACAGAACCAGCCGAGGTCCTCGAGCATGTTGAGCGCGACGCTCTTGCCCGATCCGGACAGGCCGCTTACGACCAGCAGTCGCAACATCCGCCATCGCACCCGAGCGGGCCGGCACGCGCCGGCGACGCCCCGATCCTACGCGGTCGCGCGGCGGCGGGCCATCCGCCGCCGCGGAATCGACGGTCAGCGACCGCGCGCGACCTCGGCCGCATGGTGATCGGTGACTTTTTCCTTGTGCTTCTTGACCAGCCGGTCGAGCTTGTCGGTCAGGGCGTCGATGGCGGCGTACATGTCGCCATCGGTCGCCACCGCGTGGATCGTGGCACCGCTCACCCCGAGCGTCGCCTCCGCCTGGTGGCGCAGCTTCTCAACGGTCAGCACGCAATGGACGTCGATGACCTGGTCGAAGTGCCTGACGATTCGGTCGAGCTTCTTCTCCACGTAGCTCCTGAGCGCCGGCGTGACGTCGATGTGGTGCCCCGTAAGTGTCAGCTGCATGGTGTTCTCCTCACCTCGTTTGCCTGCCTGGGTCAGCGGACCGGCAGGCGCCTCCTGTCGCTCGACGACGGGATTCCCATCGCCTCGCGGTACTTGGCCACCGTGCGCCGCGCGACCTGCACTCCGTCGCTGGAAAGCAGTTCCGCGATGCGATTGTCGGACAGCGGTTCGGCGGCATTCTCACCTGCAATCAGCTTCCTGATCTTGGCACGGATCGCGGTCGACGACACCTCGGCACCGCCGTCGCCGGACACGTGGCTGGAAAAGAAGTAGCGGAACTCGAGCAGGCCGCGCGGGGTATGCATGTACTTGCCGGTGGTGACCCGCGACACCGTCGATTCATGCATCTCGACGGCCTCGGCGACGTCCTTGAGCACCATCGGCTCCATGGATTCCTCGCCATGCTCGAAGAAGGCCGCCTGGCGCTCGACGATGGAGCGGGCGACCTTCAGGAGTGTCTCGTTGCGGATCTCGAGACTCCTCAGCAGCCAGCGCGCCTCCTGCAGTTGCGTGCGCAACACGGCGTGGTCGGCGGCACGGGTGATCAGGCCGGCGTAGCTGTGGTTGAGACGCACCCGGGGCAGCGAGGCGGGGTTCAGGTCGACCACCCAGCCCTTGGCGCTGCGCCGCACGAATACGTCCGGCACGACATATTCCGTGCGCGATGGCTGGATCGCCGAGCCGGGGCGCGGGTGGCAGGCGCGGACCAGGGCGAGGGCGATGTCGAGGTCCTCGGCGGAGCAGTGCAACTGGCGCTTCAGGGCGGCGAATTGCTGCGATGCGACCAGTTCGAGGTGGTCGCGGGCCAGGATCCGTGCCGTCTCGAGGCCGGGTGTCTCCGGATCGAGCTGCGCGAGCTGCAGGCAGACGCACTCGGCCACCGAGCGGGCCCCGATCCCGGAAGGATCGAACTGCTGCACGATGGCCAGCACCGATTCGATCTCGGCCGCGTCCGCCTCGACCTCCGGAGCGAGCGTCGCCGCGATCTCCTCCAGCGTCTCGGTCAGGTAGCCATCGTCATTGATGGCATCCACGATCGCACGCCCGATCATCAGGGCCCGTTCGTCGAGATGGGCCAGCTCGAGCTGCCACAGCAGGTGGTCGATCAGGGTCTGCCCGGACTCGTCGGCGATGCCCATGATGCGGTCGTCGTCGCCACCCGACCATGGCGCCTCGGACGCCGTCGCGGTCGGCTCCGGCCAGTCGTCGCCGATCTCGACCGTGGGCTCGGCGCCCTCGGCCTGTGCCTCGGGTTCGGCCTCCGGTTCGGTTTCCGGCGCGTCCGCGGTGTCGGCGTCCGGCTCATCGCCGGCCTCGAGCATCACGTTGGTCTCGAGCGCCTCGCGGATCTGCGCCTGCAGTTCCAGCGCCGGCAGTTGCAGCAGGCGTATGGCCTGCTGCAATTGTGGCGTCATGGTGAGCTGCTGCCCGATGCGCAGCTGCAGGGATGGCTTCATCATGCCGGTCAGTTCAGCCTCTTGCTCCCGGATCGCAGGCCGGCCGTGGCCGGTACCGACAGGACACGTGCGGACGGGCGCGCAACGGTCCGGACCAGGACATCCTCAGAGCCGGAAGTCCTGCCCCAAGTAGACCTCGCGCACGTCGGGATTGGCAAGGATGTCTTCCGCACTGCCGGAGGCCAGGATCGTGCCCTGGTTCACGATGTAGGCCCGGCCGCAGATGCCGAGCGTCTCGCGCACGTTATGATCGGTCATCAGGACGCCGATGCCGCGGTCAGCGAGGTGGCGCACGATGCGCTGGATGTCGTTGACCGACAGCGGGTCGACACCGGCGAACGGCTCGTCGAGCAGGATGAAGGCCGGGTCGGCGGCCAGCGCGCGCGCGATCTCGACGCGGCGGCGCTCGCCGCCGGAGAGGCTCATTCCGAGCCCGTCGCGGATGTGCCCGATGTGCAGTTCGTCGAGGAGCTCCTCCAGGCGCCGCTCGCGTGCCTCGGCATCGAGGCCGGGGCGGGTCTCGAGCACGGCCATGATGTTGTCGGCGACAGAGAGCTTGCGGAACACCGACGCTTCCTGCGGCAGGTAGCCGAGCCCGCGGCGGGCACGGGCATGCATCGGCAGGCGGGTGACGTCCGTGCCGTTCAGCTCGATGCGACCGCCGTCGCAGGCGATGAGTCCCACGATCATGTAGAAGGCGGTGGTCTTGCCCGCACCGTTCGGCCCGAGCAGGCCGACGACCTCGCCACTCGAGATCTCGAGCGAGAGGTCGCGCACGACCGTCCGCTTGCGATAGGACTTGCTCACGCCCAGGGCGCGCAGCGTGCTCATGGCGGCGGCACCGCCACAGGTGGCGGCGTTTCATCCTGGCCGGGACCGGCGGGCGGCTCGTCCTCGCCCGCTGGGGTCGCGCCAGGGGGCGCGCGCGGATTGATGATGATCTTCACCGGCTGCCCGCCCTGCTCGGCCGCTTCCGCCACCACGCGCTGCTCGAGCATGCTGTAGACCAGCGTCGAGCCGGTGATCTCGTTGCGGCCGTCCGACAGCCAGGCATCGCCGACCAGTCGCACGCGGCCGTCCGCGAGGTCGTAGTCGATCCGTGTCGCGCGGCCCTGGGCCGTTTCGTCGCCGCGGCGCTGCTCGAAGCGCGCCGGGCCGCCGGTGACTTCGGCGCCCGTGATCTCGTTGTTCCGGAACCGCACCCGGGCGGTATCGCTCTGCAGCCAGCCGTCCGTGAGCGAGATGCGGACGCCCCCGGCGAGTTCCCAGGTGCTGTTCTCGAACTCGAGTCCGGTCGCGGTCGCGCGGCCTGCCTCGACCCGGGCGTCGCCCTGGGTGATGCGCACCCGGTCGAACACCAGCACCCCGTTCTTGTAGTCGAAGTCGCTGGAATCGGCCTCCACGGTGATCGGCAGCGACGCTCGGTCGGTCGCGCCGGTGGCCGCGGCCAGCGCCAGCACGGCCAGTGCGACCTTAGCGTACGAAGCTGCCATGGACGGCGGACTCCAGTCTCAGTGTCTCCGCGGTGAGGTCCGCCTCCAGCCCGACCGCGCCGAGCCGGTACGGGCCGAAGGCGAGGGCGACCGGCGCATCGGTTCGGGCCCGCTCGGTCTCGGTGTCGAGGGTGAGCCGGTCGGTCTCGATCACCGCCTCGTGCGGCTCGCCGTCACGCTCGCCGCGCATGACGACATCGCCCTCGAGATCGACCTGGCGGAAGCCCGCCGGGATGCGCCCGGTCTGCGCCGTCAGCGCCCAGCGCTGGCCGGGCAGCGCGAAATACTCGACGCTGACGCCGTTCATGAGTACCTCGCCGCGCGCCGGCATCTCCACCGCGGACGCGGCCGTGACCAGGATGTCGACTTCGCCGTCCTCACCGTACTCGGTGACGCGCGCGCCACGCAGGTAGTAGCCGGTGGCGTCCGCGCCGTTGCTGGCGCCAAGCGCGTCGTGCGCTTCCTCGCGTGCGAAGTCGACGATCAGCAGCGCCAGCGCAATCATCGCGACCAGCAGCAGTCCACGGCCCATCATGGGCGGACACGCCTCGCCGCCAGCAGCCAGTCGCAGAACTCCCGCACGGCACCGTGGCCACCAGGCAGGGCTGTGACGTGGCGGGCGGTGGCG
>CAZXAS010000101.1:0-1370 GCA_964638185.1 uncultured Steroidobacteraceae bacterium
CGGGTCTTCCATGCGGCCGGTCCAGGTGCCCGCGAGGGCCTTCAGTCGCTCGAAGGTAGCGGCGTGATCGGGGCCGGTCGGCGGCGCCTCGCCATCGGCCGCGGCGGCCGGGCCCGCGGTGCCGGCGAACATGGTGCCCACGACGGCCAGGGCGACGACGGTGCTGCGAATGCCCATGCACGGTCCTCCTTGCGGCCTGGTGCCGCGGGCGCGGTCAGGACCCGCCGGTCCCTGCCCCGGCGGCGCGTGCCGCGAACTGCGCCTTGCCCTGCATGACGAGGTCGTAGATTTCCTGCGAACGGCCGCCCGCCTTGTCGATGATGGCGCGATGGGCCGGCCGCGAGGCCTCGGCCCAGGCGCGACGCTCCTCGCTCGTCAGCTGGCGGATGTTGGCGCCTTGGTCGGCCAACTTCGCCGAGAGCTCCGCCACGGCGGCGCGCGCATCGGCGCGGGCCTGGCCGGCGCTGCCGAAGGCCTGCTCGAACACGTCCTTGTCGTGCGGGGTGAGCTTGTCGAACCAGGGCTTGTTGGCGACCAGCACGCCGACGTCGTAGCTGTGCTCGGTCAGCACGAAATGCGGCGCCTCGTTCACCAGCCCGCTCAGCGAGTACATCGTGACGCTGGTGACGCCGCCGTCGATCAGCCCGGTCTGCAACGCCGGCAGCACGTCCGGGAACGGCAGGGAAATCATGTCGCCGCCGAGCGCCAGCACGAACTCCTGCGAGGCCAGCGACGAGGCGGCGCGCAGGCGCACGCCGCGCGCGTCGGAGGGCATCGCGAGCGGCTTGCGCGCGTACAGGTTCACCCAGCCGATGTCGACCCACTGCAGCAGGCGCAGGTCGCTCGCGGCGAACAACCGGCGGAAGGGCTCGAGCAGCACCTCGTCCATGATGTAGTCGGCTTCCGCCTGCGACTCGAACAGGTAGGGCGCCGAGAGCACGGCGATCTCCGGCACCACCGCGGCGGCGCCGGCGAAGGAGATGCCGGCGATCTGGACGCGGCCGCGCCGCGCATTGGAGAGCTGGGTCTCCTCCGGCCCGCCCTCGCCGTGGATCAGCATCTTGAGCTGGAACTCCGGCGCCCAGGCGTTGACGTTCTGCTCGAAGCGCCGCCAGTTGCGCTCGTCGACCGAGCCGGGCAGCGAGAAGCCAGCGGCCGTGACCTCGTTGCGGGCGCGCCGCGGTTCGCCGTCCCCGGGCGACTTCGAGCCGCAGGCGGCGAACAGGATGGCGACTGCGACGAGGGCGAGGCGACGCATGAAGGCTCCAGGTTGACGCGGCAGAGCCGGAACTATACCTGAACGATTCTTCGCAGGTCGCGGCGGGCCTGTCGCGTTGCGGGCACGGCATGGCATACGCTCTGGCCGCGTG
>CAZXAS010000101.1:1470-3267 GCA_964638185.1 uncultured Steroidobacteraceae bacterium
AGCGCCGCGACGGCCCAGGCCACCAGCGACGACTGGATCCGCGGCGGCTACTACGCCTGCGCCCTGCAGGCCTTCAACGACGCCGTGCACCCGGACCGGGATCGCAGCGCGGCGCGCGCGCGCATGCAGCGCTCCATCGCGCGCATCGAGGAGCAGATCCGCGGGACGAAGCGCTGGATCGGACGCGACCTGAAGCTCGTCGTGCTGCCCGAGTACGTGCTCTCCGGCCCGCCGTGGGGCGAGGGCATCGCCGAGTGGGCGGACAAGGCGGCGCTCGAACCGGAAGGACCCGAGTACGAGGCGCTGGCGGCCATCGCGCAGCGTCACGGGATCTTCCTCGCCGGCAACGCCTATGAGACGGACCGGCATTTCCCGGGCCTGTATTTCCAGGCCAGCTTCTGCATCGATCCGGCGGGCGCCACCGTGCTGCGCTACCGGCGACTGGTCTCGCTGTTCGCGCCGACGCCGCACGATGTATGGGATCGCTACCTCGACCTGTACGGGCTCGAGGGCGTGTTCCCGGTGGCGCGCACCGCCATCGGCAATCTCGCCGCCATCGCTTCGGAGGAGATCCTGTATCCGGAGATCGCCCGCTGCCACGCCATCCGCGGCGCCGAGGTGTTCCTGCACTCGACCAGCGAGGTGTTCACGCTGACACCTTCGCAGAAGAGGATTGCCCGTGCGGCACGCGCCCTGGAGAACGTCGCCTACCTGGTGTCGGCCAACACCGCCGGCACCTCGGGCATCGAGGTGCCGGCGCAATCCCCCGACGGCGGCTCGGAGATCCTCGACTACCTCGGTGCGGTCATGGTGACGACCGGCCAGGGCGAGAGCATCAATGCGCACGCGCGGCTCCTCATCGACGGGCTCAGGAGCTACCGGCGCCGGCCGGGCATGGGGAACTACCTGTCGCGGCAGGCGCTCGACCTGTTCGCGGACAGTTTCGCCGGCGCCGACCTGCGGCGACGCAACGGCCTGCTCGACGGCAGCCGGGTGGTGGTGCCGGAGCGCAGCTACTTCCTGGCCCGGCAGGCCGACACCATCGCGCGCATGACCGAGCGCGGCCTGCTGTGAGGCAAGCATGCCGCTCGCGCTGATCCATGACTACTTCGGCGAGCCCGCCGAGGTGCTGCGCCTGGTCGACGTGCCGGCGCAGTCGCCGGGCGCCGGCGAGGTGGTGCTCGGCATCGAGGCCGCAGCGATGCATGTCGCCGACCTGCGCACGGTGCAGGGCCGCTCCGGCTTTCGGTTCGCGCTGCCGCGCACGCCCGGCTTCGAGGGCATCGGGCGCGTGCTGAAGGTCGGGCCGGGCGTCACGGATTTCGCTGTCGGCGACCGCGCGTTCCCGCCATCCGCCTCAGGGACGTTCCGCCAGGAACTGTGCGTACCGGCCGCGGGCTGCATGCCGGCGCCGGACGGCGACGCCGGGCAGCTCTCGCTCCTGACCATCAACGGACCGACGGCCTACGTGCTGCTCCACGACTTCGCACGGCTCGAGCCCGGCGACTGGCTGGTGCAGAACGGCGCGAACTCGAGTTGCGGACGCTACCTCATCGCGCTCGCGGCCGAGGCGGGCGTTCGCACGGTGAATGTCGTGCGCCGGGCCGGCGTGGCCGGCGAGCTCGAGGCACTGGGCGCCGACGTCGTGCTCGTCGACGGCGAGGACCTGCCCGGGCGCGTGCTCGAGGCGACGGGCGGCGCGCAGCCGAAGCTCGGCGTCGACTGTGTCGCCGGCGCGGCGACACTGCGCATCGCACGGTGCCTGGCACCCGGCTCGACCGTCGTGTGCTACGGGGC
>CAZXAS010000101.1:3367-10428 GCA_964638185.1 uncultured Steroidobacteraceae bacterium
GGAATGTCCCCTTCTAGATCTCGAGGACGATCTTGCCGAAGTGGGTGCGCGCGTCGATGAGCTCGTGGGCGCGTGGCAGCTCCGTCACCGGCAGCACCACGTCGACCATCGGCCGGAACGTGCCGTCGGCGAAGCGCGGCAACGCCTGGTCGCGGAACGAGGCCATGGTCTCGGGCATGAACCGCGGGCTGGTGGAGATGCTCATGCTGGACAGGCGGATGTTGCGCACGCCGATGTTGAGGTTGAAGCACACCTGGCGGCCGCCGGTCGAGCCGTACATCACGATGTGGCCCTCCTGGCCCATGCAGTCGAACAGCGACTGCGCCGTCTCCTCACCGATGGTCATGAGGCCGACGTCGATTCCGGCCCCACCGGTATCCGCCTGCACGCGCGCCACCAGGTCGCCGGTCCGGTAGTTGTAGCCGGCATCCGCGCCGGCGGCGATGGCGCGCGCGACCTTTTCGTCACGGCTTGCCGTCCCGCCGACCCAGCAGCCGTGCCATCGCGCGATCTGCAGGGCGGCGCTGCCCACGCTGGAGGCGACCGCCTCGATCAGCACCCGCTGACCGCGCCGGATACCGGCGACGGTGAAGAGCGCATGCCAGGCCGTGAGCCAGCCGACCGGTATCGCCGCGCCGGCCGTGAACGAGAGTCCCGCCGGCAGCGGCATCAGGTGCGCGGCATCGAACAGCACGAACTCGGCATGCGAGCCACGGGCACGGCCGAACACGCGTGCACCGGGCGCGAATCCGGCGACACCCGGGCCGGCCGCCACGACCACGCCGGCCGCTTCCATGCCCATCACGAAGGGCAGCTCCTGGCCGCTGTAGGTCCCGGCCCGCATGCGCGTCTCGGCGAAGTTCACGGCCGAGGCGCGCACCTCGACCAGCACCTGCCCCGGGCCCGGCTCGGGCCGGGGCAGATCCCGCCACTGCATCGCCTCGATGCCACCGAAGCGTTCCACCAGCCAGCCCATCATCTGCGCGACCCTCCGCCGGTCCCGAGCCGTCGCTGGATCTCATCGACATCGAGGCCGGACGGCAGCGGCTCGAGCAGCAGATACGCGAGGCCCGCCAGGAACAGCGGCAGCGCACCGAAGACCGAGAATGCCACGTCCCAGCCGAGGGCATCGATGTTGCGGCCGATCAGCAGCGGGCCAGCCGCCGAACCGAGCAGCACCGCCAGCGAGCCGCAGAAGGCGAGGCCGGTGGCGCGCAGGTGGGTCGGGAAGACCTCGGCGACGAAGGCGAACTTGACCGCGGCGACGCCGAGGAAGAAGGCGCACATCACGCTGAAGGCGACGAGTGCCTCGAGTCGCGTCGTGGTGCCCCAGATCAGCCACACGAAGCAGCCCGCGCCGCTGAGCGTCCACAGCACGACCGTCGTGCGCCGGGTCAGCAGGAACTCGCCGACCCAGGCCGCGAGTGCGTAGCCTGCGACCGCGACCAGGTTGCCGAGTCCGACCAGGAAGGCGGCGTCGGCGACGTCGAAGCCGCGCGCGTCGTGGAAGTACAGGGGAAACAGCTGGAATGTGCCGCCATAGGCCACGACGAACAGGAACTGCGCGAGGAACAGCGTCACCGTGCGTCGCGCCATGCCGGCGCGGAACAGCTCGGCCACGCTCGCGCGCGGCAGGCTGCGCCCGGCGTCGTGGCGGACGAAGCGGCTGGACTCGCGCAGGTAGCGGTGGATGACCCAGACGAAGGGCAGGCTGACGAGTCCGGTGAAGAACAGCGCGCGCCAGCCGAAAGCCGGCAGCAGCAATGCCGCGAACACGGAACCCAGGAACCAGCCCACCGGGTAGCCGGCCTGCAGCATTCCTGCGAACAGGCCACGCAGGCGCGCCGGCGCCTCCTCGGTGACGATCGCGCCGGTCGCGGGGTAGAGCAGGCCACCGGTGCCGAGGCTCAGGCCCCGGAGCACCGCCAGCATGACGATGCCGGGCGCCAGTGCATGCAGCAGGATGAACACCGACGACACGACCGTCGCAACGATCATCATGCTGCGCCGGCCGACACGATCGGTGACGACGCCGAGCGTCACCAGCAGGATGCCCGCGAGCACGTTGGCTGCGGCGATGGCATCGGTGAGTGTCGAGGTCGGGACGCCGAACTCCTGGCGGATCTCCTTCAGCGCATAGCCGAACAGCGCCAGGTCCATCTGGCTCAGCGCATAGGCGCCGAAGCACACGGCGAACGCGCGCAGCGGATAGCCGCGCGCCAGGGCGAGGTGTGCGCGGCCGCTCACCGGCGCCGCGTCGTCACTTCAGCCGCCACGCAGGCGGGCGAGGAAGGCGTCGACCGCGGCGCCGAGTTCGGTCACGAACGCGGCAGTGAGCGGGTCGGCGCCGACCTGGCGCCACCACGCGCCAAGGTTCGGCAGCGTTCGCACCGGGTCGGCGACACCGAGCGCCGGCACGACCGTCTTGTGCATGAGGACCACGTAGGGCAGCAGCGCACAGTCGCCGAGCGAGAACGCGCCGGCCGACCAGGGCCCGTCGGCCATGAGCGAATCGAGGTTGACGAATGCCTGCTCGAGCTTCGCCTTACTGGCCGCGACCAGCGCGGCGTCGCGTGTCGCAGGAGCGAGCTGGCGGAACAGCGCGCCGCCCTCCGGCGCGATGTATACGTCGACGACGCGCGCGATGGTGCGCACCCGCGCGCGGCCGAGTGCGCTCGAGGGCATCAGGGCGGGCTGCGGCTGGATGTCCTCCAGGTACTCGCAGATGACCTGGGACTCGATCAGGTGCTCGCCGTCGTGCTCGAGTGTCGGCATCTTGCCGAAGGGGTTCATGGCCAGGTAGGCCGGGGACTTGATGCCGCCCGCCGGCATCTCGACCGGCAGGTCGAGGCCCTTGTAGCGCGCGGCGAGCACGACGCGGGCGACATACGGGGAGGCGAGCGAGCCGTAGAGCTTCATGGGCGGTCTTCCTGGGATGCGTTGCGGTCGGGTGTCAGGCGCCTTCGAACATCACGGCCTCGACCTCGCCGATGCCCTCGCGCAGCTTCCTGACCTCGGCGTACTCGGCCGAGGTCCAGAACGCCCGCGCGGCGTCGAGCGACGGAAACTCGAGGATGACCAGCCGCCGGGTATCGGGCTCGCCCTCGACGGGTTGCGGCGCGTCGGCCAGGGCGATGAAGCGGCCGTCGTACTCGGCGGCGAGCGCGTATACCGCCCGGCCGTAGGGCTTGATCGCTTCCTTGTCGGGGAACACCGAGCGGAACAGGATGTAGCCCTTGCGTTGCGGCGCCTGCGCTGCTTCGGCAGCGGGTTCGCCGGCGCGCGCCGGCAGCGCCAGGCAGGCGAGCAGGACGAGGACGAATGCGGGTCGGGTCATGGCGGCGTCTCCCTGTGGCCGGAAGCGGCGGCACTATGCGTGCCGCGGATGCGGATCGTCAACGCGTGGCGGCGCTGGCAACGCGCCCGGCGTTGACAGTACGCTTGCCACCCACGCCGCCGCCGGCGGCAGCGGAGTCGCGCGTGCCGGGAGAGATCGCAGGAATTCCGCGCGCCGGGATCGAGCGCGTACTGGACGCCGAGCGCAGCTCGTTCGAGGCGCGCAATCCGCGCTCGCGGGAACTCGCGACGCGCGCGCTCCGGCACTGGCCCGGCGGCGTGCCGATGCACTGGATGGCCGACTGGGGCACGCCGTTCCCGCTGTTCCTGTCGCGCGCCCGCGGTGCGGAACTCGAGGATGCGGACGGGCACGTGCACGCCGACTTCTGCCTCGGCGATACCGGCGCGATGTTCGGTCATTCGCCCGCGCCGGTGGCCGAGGCGCTGGCGCGGCAGTCGCGACAGGGGTTGACCGCCATGCTGCCGGGGGAGGACGCCGTCGTCGCCGGCGAGCTGCTGGCCGGGCGCTTCGGCCTGCCGTTCTGGCAGCTGACGCAGACGGCATCCGACGCGAACCGCGCCGTGCTGCGCTGGGCGCGCGCCATCACCGGCCGCTCGCGCGTGCTCGTGTTCGACCAGTGCTATCACGGCGCCGTCGACGACAGCATGGTACGCCTCGAGGCGGGGCGCGTGGTCAACCGGCCGGGACTGCTCGGGCAGGCGGCGGACCTCTCGCTCCATGCCACCTGCGTGGAGTTCAACGACGTCGACGCGGTGGCCGCGGCGCTCGCGAGGCGCGACGTCGCCTGCGTGCTGGCCGAACCGGTCATGACCAACGCCGGCATGGTACTGCCGGAGCCGGGCTTCCTCGAGGCGCTACGGGACCTCACCCGCCGCCACCGGACGCTGCTCGCCATCGACGAGACCCACACACTGTCCTCCGGCCCCGGCGGCTACAGCCGCGTGACGGGACTCGAGCCGGACCTCTTGGTGGCAGGCAAGGCCATTGCCGGCGGCTATCCCTGCGCCGTGTTCGGCTTCACGGCCGAGATCGAGGAGCGCATGCGCGGGGTACTGGCGATGAAGCCGCCGGGGCATTCCGGCATCGGCACCACGCTTGCCGGCAACCCGATGGCGACCGCGGCGCTGCGGGCCTGCCTCGAGCAGGTGGCGACGCCGGCCGCCTATGCGCACATGCTGGCGATGGCCGAGCGCCTCGAGGACGGGCTCGAGCACCTGGTCGAGACCGACGAGCTGCCCTGGCACGTGCAGCGCGTCGGCGCGCGGCTGGAAGTCGGCTTCACGCGCTACGCGCCGCGGACCGGGCGACAGTCCGTCGACGCCCTGCCGCCGCTCCTGCCGGACGCCATCCGGCTGTACCTGCTCAACCGTGGGCTGCTGATCACGCCCTTCCACAACATGATGCTGCTCTCGCCCGCCACCACAGCCGCCAGCGTCGACCGGCTCGCCACCGCCTGGTCGGAGTGCGTGACCGACCTCGCGCTCGCCGCCCGCAACCGCCGGGGGACCGATGCACGCTGATCCTGCAGAAGCCCGCGAGTTCCTCGATCGCCACCCCGAGGTCGAGGCGGTGCAGGTCGTGATCACGGACCTGAACGGCGTCGCGCGCGGCAAGAGCCTGGCACGCGAGGAACTGCCCGCGCTCTACGAGCAGGGTCGCAACGTGGCCGGCTCGATCCTCGGTCTCGACACGCGCGGTGAGGACGTGGAGGAGACCGGGCTCGTCTGGTCGACGGGCGACGCCGACAAGCTCTGCCGGCCGGTGCCCGGCACGCTGAAGGTGGCACCGTGGCTCACGCGGCCGACGGCGCAGCTGCTCATGACCATGTTCGACACCGATGGCCGGCCGGCGGCCGCGGATCCGCGCCACGCGCTGGCGCGGGTGGTCGAGCGCCTGATGGCCGACGGGCTGAAGCCGGTGGTCGCGGTGGAACTCGAGTTCTACCTGGTCGAGCCGGACGGGGCACGCATCCGCCCGGCCACCGGGCTTCTGACCGCGGAGCGTTCGGCGCGCCTCGACGCCTATGGACTCGGCAAGCTCGACGAGATGGCGCCGTTGTTCGACGACATCTACCGGGCCGCGCGGGCGCAGGGCCTGCCGGTGCGCACCCTCATGGCGGAGTACGCGCCTGGCCAGTTCGAGGTGACACTGGAACATCGCGACGATGCGCTGGCCGCGGCCGACGAGGCGGTGCTGTGGAAACGCCTGGTGCGCGGAGTCGCCGGCAGCCACGGCCGCGTGGCCACGTTCATGGCCAAGCCCTTCGGTGACCAGGCCGGCAGCGGCATGCACGTGCACGTGAGCCTCGCCGATGCCGGCGGCAACAACCTGTTCGCGTCCGACGACCCGGCGGGCACGCCGCTGCTCGCCCACGCGATCGGCGGCATGGCCGCCACGCTCAACGAGACGATGGCGGTGTTCGCGCCGAACGCGAACTCCTACCGCCGCTTCAGGCGCATGTCCTACGCGCCGATCGCCGCGACCTGGGGCGTCAACAACCGCTCGGTCGGATTCCGGATTCCCTCGGGCCCGCCCGCGTCGCGCCACGTCGAGCACCGCATCGCCGGCGCTGACGCCAATCCCTACCTTGCCGTCGCGACGGTGCTGGCGGCGATGCACCATGGCATCCGCGAGCGGCTCGATCCCGGCTCGCCGGTGACCGGCAACGGCTACGAGCTGCCGCCCGATCCCGCGCTGCCGCTCGACTGGCATCGGGCACTGGGCGCGGCCACCAGCTCGGCATTACTTAAGGAGTATCTCGGCGACGATTTCGTGCGCGCGTTCATGGCGGTGAAGCGCGCGGAATGCGAGCGTTTCAACTCCGAGCCCACCGAGCTCGACTACGCCTGGTACCTGAGGCTCGCCTGAGATGCCGAAGAAGACGCAAGAGACCGCTCGTCCCGTCGTCAACCTGCGACGCATGTACGTCGATGCCCGGTTCGGCCAGCTGCACCTGCGCAGCGCATTCCCGTCCAACGGCGGCTTCGACGAGGCGACGACCCTCGTGTGCCTGCACCAGAGCCCGATGTCGAGCCGGGTTTTCCGCGGCTTCCTCGCCGACATGGGTCGCGACCGCTCTGTCTACGCGCCGGACACGCCGGGATTCGGCGAGTCCGACCCAACGCCGGCACAGCCCTCGATCACCGACTACGCCGCGGCGATCGGCGACTTCCTCGACGACATGCGCTTTCGCCAGGTCGACCTGCTCGGCTATCACACCGGCTCGGCGATTGCCGCGGAGCTCGCCATCGCGCGGCCGAAGCAGGTGCGGCGAGTGGTGATGGTGGCGGCGCCGGCCTTCAACGACGGCGAGCGCGAGGCGTTCCGGCGCACGCCCTGGCCGGTGCCGGTGCGTGACGACGGGTCGCATCTCGTGGAGGAGTGGCGGCGCACGCTGACCTGGCGCGGCCCGGGCACGTCGCTCGAGCAGCTGGCGGAGGGCTTCGCGGAGAAGCTGCGCAACGGCCGGAACGCCTGGTGGGGCGCCAGCGCGGCGATGGAGTTCCGCGCGATGGAGCGGCTGCCGCTGGTCACGCGACCGGTGCTGGTGCTGCGCCCGAAGGACGACCTGTGGGAGGTCACGCCGCGCATCCGGGAGATCCTGCGTGACGGGCAGTTCGTCGACCTGCCGGAGTACGGCTTCGGGCTGTTCGACGTCGCCCCGGAGGTCGTGGCGCGCCACGTCCGCTCGTTCCTCGACTGA
>CAZXAS010000102.1:0-10417 GCA_964638185.1 uncultured Steroidobacteraceae bacterium
GCATCGTCCTGGCCGCGCCGTCCGAGCAGGCCGCCGTGCACCCGTGGATGCAGGGTCTTGACGCGGCCGTCCATGATCTCGGGGAAGCCGGTGTAGTCCGACACCTCGCGCACGGCGAGGCCCGATTCGCGCAGCAGCCGCGCCGTGCCGCCGGTCGAGAGGATCTCGACGCCGAGCGCCGCGAGCTTCGCCGCCAGCTCCGCCACCCCGGTCTTGTCCGACACGCTGATGAGCGCGCGGCGCACGCCCGTCATTGCAGGCGCCTGTCGCCGCTTCGCCCCGACGCGACCTGCCGGGTCACTCGGCGAGCCCGTAGTCGCGGAGCTTCTTGCGTAACGTCCCGCGGTTGATGCCGAGGATCGTCGCGGCCCGGCTCTGGTTGCCTTCGGCATATTCCATGACGGAACGGAACAACGGCAGTTCCACCTCGCGCATCACCAGGTCGTAGAGATGGCCGGGCCGGTGGCCATTGAGTGCCCCGAAGTACTCGCTCAGTGCTTCTTCGGCGTGGGCCCGCAGCGGCACCGGGATCGTGGTGCCATTGCCGTTCGATCGCGACGGCGTGCCACGGCGCGGTCGTGGCGCCTTCTTCCTGCCGGTCATCTGCTCGTGCCGTCCCCGAATCCCGCCTGGCGCGTGTGTTTCTGTCTGGTCAGGCTGCGCGGGCAACGCCGCCGCCTGCCGCCCCCAGGAATTCCCTGACCAGCACGACCTGTTCCAGCGGATCGGTCGTCGTCAGCAGTTCCTGCGGCAGCCGTGGCGCCGAGGGAAGCTGACGGCAATACCAGCCGAGGTGCTTGCGCGCTATGCGCACGCCAGCGTCCTCGCCGTAGAAGGCATGCAGCGATTCCAGGTGCGCGAGGATGATATCACGGACCTCCGCGGCGGAAGGCGGCTCGACCGCAGCCCCTTGCGTCAGGTACGCCTTGACCTCACGGAAAATCCACGGCCTGCCCTGGGCTGCCCGGCCGATCATCACCCCGGCGGCGCCGGTCCGCTCGAGCACCTGGCGGGCCTTCTCGGCCGAGTCGACGTCGCCGTTGGCAAATACCGGGATGCGGACCGCCGCGGCGACCGCGGCGATCGTGTCGTACTCCGCCGCACCGTTGAACATGTCCGCACGTGACCGGCCGTGCACCGCGAGCGCCGTGACGCCGATGTCCTCCGCAATCCGCGCGATGACGACCGCGTTGCGGTTGGCGGTGTCCCAGCCGGTGCGCATCTTGAGCGTCACCGGCACGTCCACCGCACGGACGACCGCCTGCAGCAGTCGGCTGACCAGCGCCTCGTCGCGCATCAGCGCCGAGCCGGCGGCCCGGTTGCAGACTTTCTTGGCCGGGCAACCCATGTTGATGTCGATGATCTGGGCGCCGAGGTCGGCATTGACCCGCGCCGCGTCGGCGAGCATTTCCGGGTCGCTGCCGGCGATCTGCACCGCGCGGGGTTCCGGCTCCCCGGCGTGGTCGAGGCGCAGGCGCGACTTCGGTGTGTGCCAGAGGCGGCGGTCGGCGGTCACCATCTCCGACGCGGCGAGCCCGGCGCCGAGGCGCCGGCACAGCGTCCGGAATGGCCGGTCGGTGACGCCGGCCATCGGCGCCAGCGCGAGCGGCGCCGGCAGTTCGAAACGCCCGATCTTCACGATTGCGGCACGCCAGCATCGCCCGCACAGCGGATGCCGGCAGCGCTGTCGAGACACACGGCGAGTTCGAAGCCGACCGCCTCGCGCCCGGGATCGACGAAGACGATCTCGGCGTCAGCCCGCTCTGCCGCGCCGAGCAGGCCGGCACCGCCGCCACCCGGCAGGTATTCGTCCGGCCTCACGTCACGCGTGCCGATCGTGGTGCCGAAGCGGTCCTGCAGCGACAGCCTGAGCAGCGGATACGGCTGCGCGAAGGCGGCGCGATTGACGATGCTGGCCCGCAGCCGCAGGCGCCCGGGCTGCGCGGGATCGCTCGCGGCACCCCATTGGCGCAGGTCGAAGGCATTGAGGTCGGTCGGCGTATCGACATCGAGCCCGAGCCATTGATACGTGCCGAGCAGCCACGGTCCGGTCAGCGGGCTCTTCGCGAGGTCGTCGCGCCAGAAGTGGACGGCCTGCGCGGCCAGCACGAGCCCGAGCGCCACGGCGGCAGCGATCTTGAGCGGGCGGCGCGTCGACGGCGCGGGAGATTCGCTGTCGAGCGCCTGGTCTGCGTCGAATGCGCCAGTGAGGCCCGGGTCGCGGCGGAAATCGAGCGGCATCGGGTACACGGTTTCCGCGGCGTCCCCGTCGTCGGCGGGCGGCGCCGCCCGCCCGGTGGGCCTGGCGCGGGGTGGCGTGCGCCCGGCATCCGGGTCGACGAAGCGGCCGGCCTCGTCGTCCTGGTCGAGCACCAGGATCGGAAACTCGTCGGTGCGATCGGCGTCATCCGCCGGCTCGTCCTCGAGACCGAGGAAGCGACTGGTGCTGGCCGCTGGCTCGTCGGCGTCCCGCGGTCCGGGTTCAGCGGCGGCGGCATCCTCGTTGCGACGCTGGAACGCCAGCACTGCCGCAATCTGCGAGGGATCCGGGTCGAAAGGCCCCGGCTCGTCGGTGATCGAGCCGGGCAGTTGCTCCTCGACGACCTCGATGCCGCTGAGGTCGGCGGCGGAAATGCGCGCGATCGCCGCGCCGAGGTCCTCGACCCTGCCGTCCTTTGCGCCGCTGCCCGTCGCCGGGGCCGACTGCTCCCGCGAGAACAGCCGGTCGAGATCCTCGGCGGTGCCATGGAACTCCAGCGCGCTGTCCGGAAGGTCGTCGAGTTCGTCGCTGCCCGCGCCACTCGCTGCCGCCTCATCGGCCGCACTGTCCTCGTCGTCCGGGGTGTCCGCCTCCCGTGGCGGGGCGTCAGACGCATCGCCGGCTGGCCGGTCCGCGTCATACCGGGCGAGGGCGTCGAGGGACTCGTCCGGACCGGCGGCGAGGCTGCCCGGCATCAGGTTCTCGCCGCTCAAGTCGATGTAGCCCGAGGCGTCCTCGGCGATGGCTTCCGCGGCCGTGGACAGCTCGATGATCTCGCTGTCGGTGAACTCCTCGACCGTGATCGTGTCGTCTGCCACCGTCGTCACAGGGTGCGACACGGGTTGCTCGCTCAGGTAATCGAGCGCATTGAAGCTCGCCGAGCAGATGCCGCAACGCACGGTGCCCTGCGCGACCCGCAGGGCGTCAGCCGTCACCCTGAAGACCGTTCCGCAATCTGGGCACTGGGTGTACAAGGCGCTTACCCGGCGACCCGATGACCGGACAGCACTGTCCAGCCTTCGCGGGCCGCGAATTCCTTCATATGAAACCACGGACCGTAGGCCTGCGCCACGGCGTCGGCCTGGTCGGTGAGCATGCCGGCGAGCACGATGCGTCCGCCCGGCGCCGTGAGCCGGGCGAGTCCGGGTGCGAGTTCGACCAGCGGGCCGGCGAGGATGTTGGCCAGCACGACGTCGTAGCCGGCCCGCAGCGGCTCGTCGGCCGGGCGCACGTCGACGAGATGCCCGAGTGCGTTGCGCGCCGCGTTCTCGCAGGTCGCGAGGAGTGCCTGCGGATCGATGTCGACGGCGGTCGCGCGGCGCGCACCGAGCTTGAGCGCGGCAAGCGCGAGGATGCCGGAGCCGCATCCATAGTCGAGGACGTCGAGTCCGTCGACCCCGGCCTGGTCGAGCCACTCGAGGCACAGCGCCGTGGTGGGGTGGGTCCCGGTCCCGAAGGCGAGGCCCGGGTCGAGCTCGAGCACCACGGCGTCCGCGGCGGGTGCCGCCTGTCCGCCGGGGCAGATCCACAGTCGCCGCCCGAAGCACATGGGGCGGAAGTCCCTGAGCCACTCGCGTTCCCAGGGCCGGTCCGGGACGTCCTCGATCCTGATCGCCGCCGCGTCGAGGCCGAGTTCGGCTGCGAGCGAACCGGCGATTGCCGCCATGTCCCCGCCCACCGCGAACAGCGCAGTCAGCCGGACCTGCGGCCACAGCGGTATCGCGCCGGGCGCCGGCTCCAGCACCGGGTCGTCGGCCGCGTCGGCGAGCGTGACGGAGCTCGCGCCGAGCGCGAAACATGCGTCCTCGGCGGCAGCGGCGACGTCGCGGCCGACCTCGGTCACCAGCTGGCAGTGTTCCACGTCAGGTCACGATTGCCGGGCTCACTTGAGCCCCAGGCGCCGCTCCAGGTAGTGGATGTCGAGGCCGCCCTGGCGGAAAGCCGCATGGTTGAAGATCTCCTGGTGCAGCGGCGTGTTGGTCTTGATGCCCTCGATCACCATTTCCGAAAGCGCGTTGCGCATGCGCACGATGGCCACGTCGCGGGACTCGCCATAGGAGATGATCTTGGCGATCAGCGAATCGTAGAACGGCGGCACCGAATAGCCGCTGTAGATGTGGCTGTCGACGCGCACGCCGGGCCCGCCCGGCGGGTGCCAGAGCTTCACCGGTCCGGGCGAGGGCGCGAAGGTCTTGGCGTCCTCGGCGTTGATGCGGCACTCGATCGCGTGGCCGCGGATGCGGACGTCGTCCTGCTTGAACGGCAGGGGCTCGCCCGCTGCCACGGCGAGCTGCAGCTTGACGATGTCGACCCCGGTGACGAGTTCGGTGACCGGATGCTCGACCTGCACGCGGGTGTTCATCTCGATGAAGTAGAACTGCCCGTCCTCGTACAGGAACTCGAGCGTGCCGGCGCTGCGGTAGCCGACGGCGGCACAGGCCGAGCACACCCGCTCGGTCATCTCGCGGCGCTGCCTGTCGCTGATGCCAGGGGCCGGTGCTTCCTCGATGATCTTCTGTCGCCGCCGCTGCAGCGAGCAGTCGCGCTCGCCGAGCGAGACCACGTTGCCGTAGTTGTCCCCGACCACCTGGAACTCGATGTGGCGCGGTTTCTCGAGGAATTTCTCCATGTAGACCATGTCGTTGCCGAAGGCTGCCTGGGCCTCGGCCTTGGCGACATTGATGGCGTTCAGGAGCGTGGCCTCGGTGTGCACGACCCGCATCCCGCGGCCGCCGCCGCCGCCAGAGGCCTTGACGATCACCGGGTAGCCGATCTCGCGCCCGAGACGGAAGCATTCGTCGTGGTCGTCTGGCAGCGGGCCGTCCGAACCCGGCACGCAGGGCACGCCGTGTTGCTTCATCACCTGGATGGCCGAGACCTTGTCGCCCATCAGCCGGATGGTCTCGCTGCGCGGGCCGACGAACACGAAGCCGCTCTGCTCGACGCGCTCGGCGAAGTCGGCGTTCTCGGACAGGAAGCCATAGCCGGGGTGGATGCCCACCGAGTCCGTCACCTCCGCCGCGCTGATGATCGCCGGCATGTTGAGGTAGCTGTCCTTGGACTGCGGGGGGCCGATGCACACCGTCTCGTCGGCGAGCAGCACGTGCTTGAGGCTCTGGTCCGCGGTGGAGTGCACCGCGACCGTCTTGATCCCGAGTTCGCGGCAGGCCCGCAGGATGCGAAGCGCGATTTCGCCGCGGTTGGCGATGACGACCTTGTCGAGCATGGGCGCGGTCCGCTACTCGATCACGAACAGCGGCTGGCCGAACTCCACCGGTTCGCCGTTGCGCACCAGGACCGACACGACCTTGCCGTTCTTCTCGGACTCGATCTGGTTCATCATCTTCATGGCCTCGATGATGCACAGGACCTGGCCGACCTTGATCTCGTCGCCGATCTGCACGAAGGGCTTGGCGCCCGGCGCCGGCGAGGCGTAGTAGGTGCCCACCATCGGTGCGGTGATCGTGTTGTCGGCCGAGGCGGGTGCGGCGGCGGCCACGGCTGGCGCCGGTTGCGCCGGGGCGCTGCTGCCGGCTGGCACCGGCGACGACATGGCCGGCAGCATCGGCGGCTGGGCGACCGTCATGCCCGGCGGGTAGCGGCTGATGCGCACCGATTCCTCGCCCTCGGAGATCTCGATCTCCGCGATGCCGGACTCCTCCAGGAGTTCGATCAGCTTCTTGACCTTGCGGATGTCCATTCGAATCAGCTCCCCTGGGAATTCCTGGATGCCAGCCGGTCGAGCGCGGCCTGGAGCGCGAGCTCGTAGCCGGCCGGCCCGAGTCCGACGATGCAGCCGGCGGCGATGTCGGAGAAATAGGAATGCCGGCGAAACGGTTCGCGGGCATGGACGTTGGACAGGTGCACCTCGATGAACGGCACCCCGACCGCCAGCAGCGCGTCCCTGAGGGCGATGCTGGTGTGGGTGAATGCCCCTGGATTGAGCAGTACGAAGTCCACCGGGTCGCTCGCGAGCTCCTGGATGCGCCCGATCAGCTCGTGTTCGGCGTTGCTCTGGAACGCCTCGAGCGTCGCGCCGCGGCCGGCCGCGAGCTCGGCCAGGCGCGCCTCGATCCCGGCCAGGGTGGTGGCGCCGTAATGCGCCGGCTCGCGCGTGCCGAGCAGGTTCAGGTTGGGCCCGTTGACGACCAGGATTCGCGGCATCAGACACTCTTGTCTTGTCGTGCCGCGGGGCGGCTGACCCGCGCATTCAACCGGACCGGCCGGATTTTGTCTACTTCATGGCGTTAACGTCGCGGATCGCGGCCTGATCGGTACAGATCGGGCCGCGACAGCGGTCAGCCGGGCTTGATTGCCGCCAGCTCGGCGCGAATGCGGGCGCGGGCAGCCGGCAGGTCGGTCTTGCCGGCCTCGAGGTCGATGACGGCGCCGAGTATCGCGTCCGCCTCGGCCTGGTGCAATTCGCCGACATGGACGGTGACGATGCGGCCGGCCCGGTCCGTGAAGATCGTCACCGGGAACCCGGTCGATTCCAGGCCGAAGGCCTTGACCACGTCGAGCCCGTCCTGCTCGCCGATCAGCACCGGGTAGTCGATGGGCGTGCTCTGCATGTACTCGAGCACGTCCTCGCGGAAATCGACCGCGACGCCGATGATCTCGAAGCCGCGCGGGCCGTACTGGGTGCGCAGGCTGTTGAGCAGCGGGATCTCGCGCCGGCAGGGCGCGCACCAGGTCGCCCACAGGTTGATCATGAGCGCCTGGCCATCCCATTCCGTGATGGAGCGCGGCGTGCCGGCCGTGTCGGCGAGCGTGAACTCAGGGCGCGTCTCGGGGATGGTGCGCTGAGCCGGCGCAGGTGGCGGTGGCGCGGGCTCCCGTTGCTCGCGCGCCAGGAAGTAGCCGCCTGCCGCGGCGCCGAGGGCCAGCATGACCAGCCCCGCGGCCCAGGCCGGGCGGCTCAAGCCCGGCACTCCGTGGCGAAGCGCCCGAGGTGGTCACGAAACTGCGCCGCCGGGACGAAGCCCACCAGCCGGAAGTTGGTGCACTCCTCGCCATGCGCCCCGAAGAATGCCGTGGTCGGCGGGCCGAAGATGCTGAAGCGCTTGAGCAGCGCCTGGTCGTTCTCGTCGTTGGCAGTGACATCGGCCTTGAGCAACAGGAAGTCGCCGAGGTCGCTCTGCACCCCACCATCCGAGAACGTGTACTTCTCCATTTCCTTGCAGGACACGCACCAGTCGGCATAGAAATCGACCATCACCGGTCGCCCCGCGGCGCTTGCCGCCGCGACCTCGCGGTCGAGATCCGCCAGGCTCTTGATCGGGACGAACGGCAGCGCCTCGGCCGGCGCCCCGGCGGTCGAAGCGCCGCGGCCGGCGAGCAGGGCCGTGCCCTTGAGCGGCTGCAGCGGGTCGTGGCCGCCGGCGGCGGCGCCGACCAGCATGATGACGCCGTAGACCATGGCGAACAGCCCCACGCCCCGCGTGACCGGGCCGGCCTGCATCGGCGCACCGTCCTCGCCCCGGCTGAAGCCGCCGAAGTAGAAACCGGCGACGAAGGCGAGCAGCGCCCACAGCGCGAGCGTCAGTGCCTCCGGCAGGATCCGCGACAGCATCCACACGGCGACGCCCAGGAACATCACGCCGAACAGCGCCTTGACCTTGTCCATCCAGGCCCCGGCGCGCGGCAGCAGCTTGCCTCCCGCGGCGCCGACGACGAGCAGCGGCACGCCCATGCCGAGCGCAAGCGCGAAGAGCGCGAGTCCGCCGCGCAGCACGTCGCCGGTCTGGCTGATGAACGCGAGCGCGCCGACCAGCGCCGGCGCCACGCAGGCGGTGACGACCAGCGCGGACAGGGCTCCCATCAGGAAGGTGCCGACGAAGGTTCCGGCGCGCTGCCTGCCGGAGACCATCGACAGCCTCGTCTGCAGTCCGGCGGGGAGTTGCAGGTCGTACAGCCCGAACATGGCGAGCGCCAGGCCGACGAACAGCAGGGCGAACAGCACGATGATCCACGTCTGCTGGAATACGGCCTGCACCTGCTGCCCGGCCGCGGCGAAGGCCGCCCCCGCGATCGCGTAGGTCAGCGCCATGCCGAGCACGTAGGTGACCGACAGCATGAAGGACCGCGAGGTCGTGACCCCTGCGCCTTGCCCGGCGATGATGCCGGAGAGAATCGGGATCATCGGCAGGACGCACGGTGTGAAGGCGAGTCCGAGGCCGATGACGAAGAACGCGCCCAGCACCAGCACCAGGTTGCCTTCGGCGATGAGTGCCGCCAGCCGGTCCTGTTCCGCGACCGTGACTCCGCCGCCGGCGGTCGCGACCGGGGCCATGCCGGCGGCGGCCGTTCCCGGCGGCGGCAGGGTGATCGCGACCGTCTTGGTGATCGGCGGGTAGCACAGCCCCGCGTCGGCGCAGCCCTGGTACGTGATCTTGAGTTCGACCTCGCGTCCGGCGGCCTGCTGGATCGGCACGCGGGCGTCGAGACGCTGGTAGTACACCTCGACGTCGCCGAAGAACTCGTCGGTCTTCTTCTTGCCGTCCGGCAACGCCACGGCGCCGAGGACGAGCCCCGGGGTATCGGTCTTGGCCGCGACCCGGTGGCGGTAGAGGTAGTAGCCCTCCTCGATCTCCCAGGTGAGCGCCACGGACTCGCCGCCGGCGGCGTTGGCCGAGAAACGGAAGGCTTCGTCCGGGGGCAGGAACTCGTCGTCGTTGCCGAGGCCCCCGAGCAGGCCCTGGGCGCCGGCCGCGAGCGGCAGCAACACGGCAAGGGTGGCGAACAGGCGTGCGACAGTCTTCATCGGTCTTCCTGGTGGCGGGCGGCGGCGGCGTCAGGCAAGCGTCTGACCCAGCCACGCCAGATAACGTTCCGAGCCGCCGTCGATCCCGACGGCGACCACTTCCGGGACGTCGTAGGGGTGCAGCGTCTCGATCCGGGCCGAAAGGGTAGCCAGACGCTCCGCACTTGTCTTGAACAGAAGCAACACTTCCGGGCTGTCCTGCAGCGCTCCGTCCCATACGTAGCTGGACCGGGCGCCGGGCACCCGTGTGACACAGGCGGCGAGCCCCTCGCTCACCACCTGTTCTGCCAGGCGACGGGCGCTGGCCTCGTCCGGGCAGGTGCTTAAGACCAGGTAATGCTCGTAAGTCATTGTATTTGAAGTCTTCACGAGTGCTTCGCTGGGTTGTGAAGGGCCCCGGGGGCCGGTTCGTCAGGGGCCTTGAAATTTGGCCGCCGGCCCCTATCATTAGCAGCCAACCGGGGCGAGTGCTAACAAGCCTCTACGCCCCCGGCTCACAACCGATTATCCGTTCCCCAAGGAGTGTTGATCCATGAAGATCCGTCCGCTTCATGACCGAGTGATCGTCAAGCGCGAAGAAGAAGAGCGCAAGTCGCCCGGCGGCATCGTGATTCCCGATACTGCTGCCGAGAAGCCGATCCGCGGCAAGATCGTCGCCGTCGGCAAGGGCAAGATCCTCGAGAGCGGCGACGTTCGCCCGCTCGACGTCAAGGTCGGCGACAAGATCCTCTTCGGCAAGTACAGCGGCACCGAAGTGAAGGTCGAAGGTGAAGACCTCCTCGTCATGCGCGAGGAAGACATCATGGCCGTCATCGAAAAGTAAGCCGCAAGTACCAACCAGGAATCCAGAGGTAACAAGCAATGCCCGCCAAGGAAGTACGTTTCAGCGACGACGCACGCAGCCGCATGGTGCGTGGCGTCAACATCCTCGCCAACGCCGTGAAGGCGACGCTCGGCCCGAAGGGCCGCAATGCGGTGCTCGAGAAGAGCTTCGGCGCCCCCACCGTCACCAAGGACGGCGTGTCGGTCGCGAAGGAGATCGAGCTCGAGGACAAGTTCGAGAACATGGGCGCGCAGATGGTGAAGGAAGTCGCCTCGGCGACGTCCGATGAGGCCGGCGACGGCACCACCACCGCGACCGTGCTGGCCCAGGCCATCATCCGCGAAGGCATGAAGGCCGTCGCCTCGGGCATCAGCCCGATGGATGTCAAGCGAGGCATCGACCTGGCGGTCCACACCTCGGTCGAGGAGCTCAAGAAGCTCTCCAAGCCGTGCAAGGACTCGAAGTCGATCGCGCAGGTCGGCACGATCTCCGCCAACAGCGACGAGAGCATCGGCCAGACCATCGCCGACGCGATGGAGAAGGTCGGCAAGGAAGGCGTGATCACGGTCGA
>CAZXAS010000103.1:0-10325 GCA_964638185.1 uncultured Steroidobacteraceae bacterium
CCCGCTGATCCTGCTGTACGACAAGAAGGTCTCGAACATCCGCGAGATGCTGCCCCTGCTCGAGGGCATCGCCAAGGCGGGCCGCCCGCTGCTGGTGATCGCCGAGGACGTCGAGGGCGAGGCGCTGGCGACCTTGGTCGTCAACACCATCCGCGGCATCGTGAAGGTCTCGGCGGTGAAGGCCCCGGGCTTCGGCGACCGTCGCAAGGCCATGCTGCAGGACATCGCCGTCCTGACCGGCGGCACCGTCATCGCCGAGGAAGTGGGCCTGTCGCTCGAGAAGGCGACGCTCAATGACCTCGGCAACGCCAAGAAGGTCGTGGTCGAGAAGGAAAACACCACGATCATCGACGGCGCCGGCAAGGCCTCCGAGATCAAGGGCCGGGTCGAGCAGATCCGTCGCCAGATCGAGGAAGCGACCTCCGACTACGACCGCGAGAAGCTGCAGGAGCGCGTCGCCAAGCTCTCCGGCGGCGTGGCCGTGATCAAGGTCGGTGCCGCGACCGAGATCGAGATGAAGGAGAAGAAGGCCCGCGTCGAGGACGCGCTGCACGCGACCCGTGCCGCCGTCGAGGAAGGCGTGGTGCCGGGCGGCGGTGTGGCGCTGGTGCGCGTGCAGAAGGCACTCGACAAGCTCACCGGTGCCAACGAGGACCAGAACGTCGGCATCCGCATCCTGTCCCGCGCGATCGAGGAGCCGCTCAGGCAGATCGTGCAGAACGCGGGTGACGATGGCTCGGTGGTCCTGGCCAAGGTCCGCGAGAGCAAGGGCAGCCATGGCTACAACGCCGCGACCGGCGAGTATGGCGACCTGATCGGCATGGGCATCCTGGACCCGACCAAGGTCACGCGCACGGCGCTGCAGAACGCCGCGTCGGTCGCCGGGCTCCTGCTCACGACCGAGGTGATGATCGCCGAGGCTCCGAAGAAGGAGCACGAGCATGCGCCGATGCCGGGTGGCATGGGCGGCATGGGCGACATGGGCATGTAATCGCCCCGACCCGCCGGGTCGAACCGAGAGCCCCGCCGCAAGGCGGGGCTTTCTTTTTGGGGGCATTCCCATTTTCCTTCCTGCGCCGGGGGCGCAGGAAGGAAAATGGGAATGTCCCCTTGCTAACATCCGCAGATGCAACTCGCCTGGCTCGCCCTCGCCATTGCCGGTACGGTCGGCTACCACGTCGTCCTGAAGCTGACGCCGCCCACGGTGAACCCGCTGGTGTCGCTGGCGGTGACCTACGGTGGGGTCGCCGTGCTGCTCGCGCTGGCGGCACTCCTGTTCCCCCAGCCGGCTGCGGATACCGGCTCGCTCGGCCGGCTCAACTGGACGGTGGTGGGCCTCGCGGTCACGATCATCGCCCTCGACGTCGGCTTCCTGATGCTGTACCGGTCCGGCTTCGAAGTCAGCCTGGCGCAGGTCGTCACGCAGGCGGTGGCCGCGCTCGCGCTCATCGTGGTCGGCGTCGCCTTCTTCCGTGAGCGCCTGTCGCCGTCCAACGTCGCCGGGCTCGTGCTGTGCGTGGCGGGACTGTGGCTGATCAACCGGCGCTGAACCCGTGACGGGCCGCGCCGAGGGTCCGTGCTCCCTGCCGACGGAATTCGCCGGAACCGGCGAATCGCTGCTGGCGCGCTACCGCGAGGCAGGCGGCGTCGCGGCCGGCCAGGCTGTCGATGGCTGCCTGCCGTATGTCTTCTTCTGCAGCGGGTTCCTGGCCCAGTGCGCCGAACGTGATCCGCGGCTGCTCGAGTCGCTGGCGGCGAGCGGCGAGCTCTCGCGGCGACGGTCCGCCGGCGAAATCCGGTCGCTGGCCGGCGAACTGGTGGCGCTGCATGCCGACGAGGCTGCGTTCATGCAGGCCCTGCGCCAGCTCCGGCGGCGCGAACTGGTGCGTATCGCGTGGCGCGACCTCACCGGCGCCGCCGACCTCGACGAGACCCTCGCCGAGCTCTCGGCGCTGGCCGACGCGGCCATACAGTCGGCGCAGGCATTCGCCATCCGCACGCTGGAACCCCGCTACGGCATCCCACGCTCGCAGGATGGACGTGCGCTGGAGCTCGTCGTGCTCGGCATGGGCAAGCTTGGCGGCGGCGAGCTCAACTTCTCGTCGGACATCGACCTCGTATTCCTGTTCCCGGAGCCGGGCGAGACCGACGGACGCCGCCCGATCGCCAACGAGGAGTACTTCACCCGTCTCGGCCAGCTGCTCATCCGCCTGCTCGATGCACCGACCGTCGACGGCTTCGTGTTCCGTGTCGACATGCGGCTGCGACCCTTCGGCGAATCCGGGCCGCTGGTCGCGAGTTTCGGCGCCTTCGAGGACTACCTGCAGCAGCACGGGCGCGACTGGGAACGCTACGCTTACGTCAAGGCGCGCGCGATCACCGGGTCCGACTGGTACGGCGAGCTGTACGACGAGGTCGTGCGCCCCTTCGTCTATCGCCGCTACCTCGATTTCGGCGTGTTCGAATCGCTGCGCGAGATGAAATCGATGATCGTCCGCGAGGTCGAGCGGCGCGAGCTCAGGGACAACGTCAAGCTCGGGCCGGGCGGCATCCGCGAGATCGAGTTCATCGTGCAGGCGATGCAGCTCATACGCGGCGGCAGCGACCGCCGGCTGCAGTCGCCCTCGCTGCTTGCCGTCCTGCCGCGGCTCGAGGGTGCGAAGCTGCTGGCCGCGCCGGCCGTGCGCGAACTCGCGGGCTGCTACCGCTTCCTCCGACAGACCGAGAACCGGCTGCAGATGGTCGCCGACGCCCAGACCCACACGCTGCCCGAGGATGCCGCCGGCCAGGCGAGACTGGCCGTGGCCATGCGCTTCGGCGACTGGGCGGCGTTCCATGAGGCACTGGAGACGGTACGCGAGGCGGTTGCGGCGCAGTTTCGCGATGTCGTGTTCGGCCCGACCGGAGAGGCCGCGGAGCGGCCGGCGGCGGACCTCGCGCCACTGTGGGCGGCCGAGCCGGATCCCGCCGCGGTCACTGCCGACCTCGTCGACCTCGGGCTCGGCGATCCGCAAGGCGCGACACGGGAGTTGCTGGAGCTGCGCGCGACGACCTACTACCAGCGTCTCGACGAGCACGGCCGGCGGCGCCTGGCGGCGCTGCTGCCGCGCATGCTGCGCGCGCTGGCGGGTGCCGAGAGCCGTCACGGCGAGGCGGCCGGTGCCGGCCACCAGCAGGCCGTGCTGCGGCGCTTGCGCAGTGTCGTCGAGTCGATCGGCGGTCGAACCGCCTACCTTGCGCTGCTGAACGAGAACTCGGCCGCGCTCGAGCGGCTGGTGGAAGTCTGCCGGCACGGCGATTTCCTGGCGCGGCAGGTCGCATCGTTCCCGATCCTGCTGGATGAACTCATCGACGAGCGTGTCTTCGACACGCTGCCGGACCGCGCACAGTTCGCCGCGGAACTCGATGCGCGTCTCGAGCATGCGGGCGACGACCTGGAGCGCCAGATCGACGCGCTGCGCCACTTCCGCCGTGCGGCGCGCTTTCGCGTGGCGCTGCTCGACCTGGCCGGCCGGCTGCCGCTGATGCAGGTCAGCGACCGCCTCACCGACGTGGCCGAGCTGATCCTCGATCGCGCCATGCGCATGGCCTGGCAGCAGACGGTCGCCGTGCACGGCGAGCCGCGCTGCGGCGATGGCGAGACACCGAGGACGGCGGGGCTGGCAGCGGTCGGGTACGGCAAGCTCGGTGGCTGGGAGCTCGGCTACGCCTCGGACCTCGACATCGTGTTCCTGCACGACTCGCAGGGCGCCACGCAACAGACGGCGGGGCCAAAGGTGGTCGACAACGCCGTGTTCTTCACGCGTTTCGGCCAGCGCATCGTGCACCTGCTGACGGTGCACACGGCCGCCGGCCGGCTGTACGAGGTCGACATGCGGCTGCGCCCGAGCGGCAAGGGCGGCCTGACCGTGACCGAGGTCAGCGCCTTCGGCGACTACCAGCGCAATGAGGCCTGGACCTGGGAACACCAGGCACTCCTGCACTCCCGCTCGGTCGCCGGCGACGGCCCCGTGCGTGCGGCGTTCGAGGAGATCCGCCGCGACGTGCTGATGAACCATGTGCGCCGCGCGACGCTGCGCGAGGACGTACGCGCAATGCGCGAGCGCATGCGCAACGAGCTCGGCAGGTCGGGGGAGGGGGAGTTCGACCTGAAGCAGGACCCGGGCGGCATCGCCGACATCGAGTTCCTGGCGCAGTACTGGGTACTGCGCTGGGCCGGCCGGTACCCGCCGCTCGTGACCTTCTCGGACACCATCCGGCAGCTGGAATCAGTCGGCTCCGCGGCGCTGGTGGATCATCGGGTCATCGACGACCTGGTCGACGCCTACCGCCGCCTGCGTCATGCCGCCCACCGGCTCGCGCTCGAGGAACGCCCGCCGGTCAGCGCGGCCGCGCCGTTCGCTGCGGACCGCGCCCGGGTCCAGGCCGTGTGGGAGCGGGTCATGGTCGCGGGCCTCGAGCCCGCGCACGTATAATCGTGCCGTTCCGCCATCGCCAGCAGGGAGTCCGCCGTGGCCAGCGTCGACCCGGTCCGCCAGGACCTGACCCAGCCGAATGCCGAGAGCCGCTACGAGGTCACGCGCTCCGACCTGCCGCTGTCCTGTCCCATGCCCGGCATGCAGCTGTGGAACTCCCATCCGCGCGTCTATCTCGCCATCGAGAAGACCGGCTGGGCCAAGTGCCCGTACTGCAGCGCGGAGTACTTCCTGGTCGACTGAGGGCGATCGGGCGGCGGCAGCAGGCCGTGCGCCGCCATTGCGGGGTCCTCAGGCGCCGCCGTAGTCGCGGTACGATTTTTCCTCGACCAGTGGCGAACCGAGCCGGGCGTTGATGCGACGCTTGATGGCCGCGCGCTCGTCATTGTTGATGTAGACCGCGCGCGCGAGTTCGACGAAGCCGGCGTCGAAAGTCCGCGACCGTTCCTTGTCCCGGATGGCGTCCTCGATGTCCCACAGCCGCTCGTTGACCGCCTGCAGCGCGGCAACCTCGGCGTCGAGCCCGGCCGTGGCGCAGTGGCTGGCGTGCCAGGTCCGCTCCAGGAGCCCGAGCTCGTGTCGCACGTTGGCGAGCTTGGCCGCGTCGGTGATGCGGGCCGACTTGATCCGCAGGATGGTGATCTTGTCCAGCAGTTCGCCGGGCGAGACCGGCACGAGGATGTCGGTCAAGGGGTCCTCCGGCAGGCGGCAGCCTGCGCGCGGCGATTATAGCCGCCGCGCCGTGCCGGCCAGGTCGGCCCCGACCAGTTCATCGAGGCGCGCGGTGACCTCGTCGACCGCGATGAGGTCCATGACCCCGGGACGCTCGACCTTCGTGGTCCAGCGGACTTCGCCCGCATCGCGCCCGAGGAAGCGCCGCACCGCGTCCGCGTAGCGATCCACGCACCATCGCCGGCTCAGGTACGGCCCGGTGCGCGCCGGGTTGGTCGCCGCATAGAGGCCGATGACCGGCGTGCCCGTCATCGTCGCGATGTGGGCCGGCCCCGAGTCGGGGGTCAGCAGCACCCTGGCGCGCTCGAGCAGGGCGAGCAGGCCGGGAAGGGTGTCGCGCCCGACCACGTCGATGAGCGGCTCGCGCGCATGCCTGATGATCGCGTCTGCCATGCGGCGTTCGCGCGGATCGGGCCCGCCGGCCAGCACCACCCGCATGCCATGGGCGCGAATCGCATGATCGGCCACCGCCGCATAGCGCTCGGGGCGCCAGTTGCGCGCGGGATGGCTCGAACAGGCGCTGATCACCATCGTCGACTCGCCGTCCGGCGCGAGCTCCGCAGCCTGCGCGCGGGCGGTCGCCGGCGGCACCAGGTCCCAGTGCGGCTCGTGGTCCGTCACGCCGAGCGCTGTGGCGAAGCCGAACAGCGTATCGAGCACGTGCTCGCGTCCCCCCGCCGCGATGCGCCGGTTGGTGAACAGCCACTGCCCCTCGCGCGCCCGGGCACGGTCGAAGCCGACACGCACCGGCGAGCGCACCGCGGTCGTGAGCAGGCTCGCGCGCACGGCGAGCTGCATGTGCAGCAGGACGTCGAACTCGCGCCCGGCGAGCAGGCGGCGCATGCGCCCGAACTCGGCGATGCCGGCGCGCTTGTCGAAGGGCAGGAACTCGATGTCGCTCGCGAGTCCGATGAGGCCGAGCTCGCTCCGGCCGATGATCCAGGTGAAGCGGGTCCCGGGCCAGGCACGCTGCAGCGCCCTGACCACCGCCAGCGTGTGGCAGGTGTCGCCGATGGCCGAAAGCCGGTTGATACAGACGTGACGGGGCGCTGCTTGTAGGATGGCGGCCATGAAGTTCGAGCGCATCGCCACCGAAGGCGGCGCCATCCTATATGACCCCACCTGCACCGGCAACGCGGCGGGACTGTTCGACGTCGCCGCCTGGCGTGCCCGCGGTGCGCTCGACGAGTCGCGCGGTGGCCGCGGCTCGGTGGCGTTCATCACGGACGGCCCGCGGCGGTTCGTGCTGCGCCAGTACCTTCGCGGCGGGTTCATGGCACGGCTCTCGCGCGACCGCTACCTGTGGCTTGGCGAGGAACGGACGCGCTCCTTCCGCGAACTCAGGCTCCTCGGGACGATCCATGATCGCGGGCTGCCGGCGCCGGCGCCGGTCGCCGCGCGCTACCAGCGCGACGGCCTGGGCTACGCGGCCTCGCTGGTGACGCTCTGCCTGCCCGACGCCGAGACGCTCGCGGTCCGCTGGCTCGCGGGTGGAATGGACGAGCGCGACTGGAGGGCGGTGGGGGCCTGCATCCGCCGCTTCCACGACGCCGGGATCGAGCACGCCGATCTCAATGCCCACAACGTGATGCTCGGCGCGGCCGGTCAGGTGTGGTTGCTCGACTTCGACCGCGGCCGCGTGCGCGCACCCGGCCGCTGGCGGGACCGGGTGCTGGCGCGCCTCGGGCGCTCGCTGGCGAAGATCTCGGCGCAGGCGCCGGGTGCCGCGGACTGGCGCGCCGGTTTCGCGTTGCTGCGCACTGCGCACGACCATCCCGGTCGCTGCTGAACCGTCCTGCATGCGGCTGCTCTACAACATCCTTATCTACATCGCCGCGCCGGTGGCCTTCCTGGTCCAGTTGTGGCGCGGGATCCGGGCACCAGAATACCGCGCCGGGCTGGGTCAGCGCTTCGGCTTCGGCGAAGGCCTCGACGGCGACTCGATCTGGGTGCACGCCGTATCGGTGGGTGAGGTGCAGGCGGCCGCGCCACTGGTGAAGGCCCTGCGCGCGCACTATGCCGAGTTCCCGCTGGTGTTGACGACCGTGACGCCGACCGGTGCGGCGCGGGCGCGGGCGCTGTTCGGCAACGACGTCGTGCTGCGCTACGTGCCCTACGACCTGCCCGGGTCGGTGCGGCGCTTCTTCGCGCGCGCCCGGCCGCGTCTCGCCGTGATACTCGAGACCGAGCTGTGGCCGAACCTGTACGCCGAGTGCGGCCGTCGCGGCATACCGCTGGTGCTCGCGAGCGCGCGTGTGTCGCCACGCTCCGTCGGTCGCTACCGCCGGCTCGTGCCGCTGTTTCGCGCCACCCTGGCACACGGCATCGTGATCGCGGCCCAGAGCGAGGCGGACGCCGAACGGTTTCGCTCCATCGGTGCCGCTGCCGAGCGGACGCACGTCACCGGCAATATCAAGTTCGACTTCGAGTTGGCGCCGGGCATGCCCCTGCGCGGCAGGGCCTGGCGGGACGCCAATGCCCCGGCCCGGCCGGTATGGGTGGCCGGCAGTACCCACGAGGGCGAGGAGGAGATCATCCTCGATGCGCACGACGAGCTGCGCCGCCGCCATGCCGACGCCCTGCTGGTGCTGGTGCCGCGGCACCCGAACCGCTTCGATGCCGTGCGCGCCCTGTTGGCGAAGCGGGGCATCGGCTTCGTCTCGCGCTCGAGCGGCGCGCCCGCGCCCGCCGACGCCAGCGTCGTGCTCGGCGATACCATGGGCGAGCTGACCATGCTCTATGCGGGCGGCGACGTCGCATTCGTGGCCGGCAGCCTGGTGCCGGTCGGGGGGCACAACCTGCTCGAGCCGGCGGCGCTCGGGCTGCCGATACTCACCGGCCCCCACAATTTCAACGGTGAGGACATCTACCGCAAGATGATCGAGGCCGGCGCGGTCGAGACGGTGACCGATGCCGCAGGACTGGCCGCCGCCGTGACCCGCCTGGTCGAGGACCCGGCCGGACGTTCCGCGATGGGGGCGCGCGGCCTCGAGGTGATCGAGGCGAATCGCGGCGCGCTCGGTCGGCTGCTGTCCCTGGTCGAACCGCTGGTGCATGAGCCGCGGTCGCTGGCCGCGCGCGCGGGAGCGCCGGGAGACTGACGATCGGCGCGCAGATCCCGGGTGCGGCGGTTGAATCGGCGATGGATTGCCCTAGAATCCGCGATTTGGCGAGCCGGTGAACCCCTTGTCCCTGCCGCACGACACGCGCCCGGCCGGCGCCATTGCCGACCTCACGCTCGAGGCACCGTATCGCCCGCAGGCCCTGGCGGACCTCGTGGCGCGCTTCGGTTCGCCGCTCATGGTGATCGACTGCGATGTCGTGCGCAGCCAGTACCGGTCGCTCGCGGCGGCGCTGCCCGGCGTGCACCTCCACTATGCGTTGAAACCCCTGCCGCACCCCGACGTGGTGGCGGTGCTCGCCGCGGAGGGTAGCGGCTTCGACCTCGCCACCACTGGCGAAGTCGAGCTGGTACGCGATGCCGGCATCGACCCCGGGCAATGCATCCACACGCACCCGATCAAGCGCGACGCGGACATCCGCGCGGCGCTCGAGTACGGGGTGGTGACCTTCGTCGTGGACAACCCCGACGAGGTCCGCAAGTTCGCGCCCTATGCGGACCTGGCGCGACTGCTCATCCGCGTGTCCTTCAGGAGCCCCGCCGCCGTCGTGGACCTGTCCCGCAAGTTCGGTTGCGACCCGGAGTCGGCGCTCGAGCTGGTGACGCTCGCCGGCAGCCTCGGCATCGGCGTCGCGGGACTGTCGTTCCACGTGGGATCCCAGTCACGCGTCCCGGACACCAAGCTGCGCGCCATCGAGGCCTGTGCCGGGATACTCCGCGCCGGCCGGGAGCGCGGCTTCACCGGACTCGATACGCTCGACATCGGCGGCGGATTTCCGATCGACTATCTCGAGCCGGCCATGCCCATCGACGAGTTCTGCGCACCGATCCGCGCCGCGCTCGCCGAACTGCCCGCCGGCACCCGCGTCATCGCCGAGCCGGGACGCTTCGTGGTCGGTCCGGCCGGCACGGTGCTGGCGTCGGTCATGGGACGCGCCTTCCGCGACGGCCGCTGGTGGTACTACCTCGACGACGGCCTCTACGGCTCCTTCAGCGGCCAGGTCTACGACCATGCCCGTTACCCGGTGGCACCCCTGGTCGATCGCCCGGGCCCGCGCATGCCGAGCGTGCTGGCCGGGCCGACCTGCGACAGCATCGACGTCATCGTCGAGGACCTCGTGCTGCCACCGTTGCAGGCGGGCGATGTCCTGGTCGGCCGGCAGATGGGCGCCTACACCAGCGCCACCGCCACCGATTTCAACTTCTTTCCACGCGCGCGGACGATCACGGTCAATCGCTGAGCCGGCCGGTCGGCGGGTCGTGTCCACCCTATGGGCGGAGACACCACCGGCCGGATCGTCCCGCGAGCCCGCGGGTGTCGCCGTTCGCGTGACCCGATGCCTTGATTTTCATGGCGATTGTGGCAATCCTTGCGCTCCCGCCCGGCACCCCGAAGGGAACCGCATGCGATCCGACGAATCGACACCGACCGCCGCGAGCCGCCGCCGCTTCCTGCGTGGGGTCCTGGTCGGCATCCCTGCCGCCGTCGCCCTGGCCGGCCCGGCGCGCGCCCTCGCCGGCCTGGCCGATGTCCGCCGGATTGCGATGGTGAACACGCACACCGGCGAGGAACTCGCCCTCGAGTACTTCCGCGACGGCGACTATTGCCCTGACTCCCTCCACCGGCTCGACCAGCTGCTGCGCGATCACCGCACCGGTGATGTGTCTGCCATCGACCGGCGGCTGTACGACCTGCTGCACGATGCCGCGGCGCTGGTCGATCGCGAGCCGCGCTTCGAGATCATCTCTGGCTATCGATCCCCCGCGACCAACGCGATGCTCAACGCCCGCTCCGGCGGCGTCGCGCGTCGCAGCCTGCACATGGAGGGGCGTGCGATCGACGTTCGTCTCACCGGGTTTCGCACCGACCGGCTGCGCGACGTCGCCCTGTCCATGGGTTCCGGTGGCGTCGGGTACTACCGCAAGTCGGACTTCGTCCACGTCGATACCGGCCGGGTCCGCACCTGGACCGGCTGAGCGCGCCGGCGCGCGGCATC
>CAZXAS010000104.1:0-10237 GCA_964638185.1 uncultured Steroidobacteraceae bacterium
CTGGTCGGCGACGGCGCCTTCCAGATGACCGGCTGGGAGCTCGGCAACTGCCGCCGCTACGGCTGGGACCCGATCGTGATCGTGCTCAACAACTGCGGCTGGGAGATGCTGCGCGTGTTCGACCCCAGGGCGGCGTTCAACACCCTCGACGACTGGGAGTTCGCCGCCATGGCCGGGCCGCTCGGCGGCGACGGCGCGCGGGTGAGCACGCGGCGCGAACTGGTCGCGGCGCTGGAACGCGCGGCGACGACCCGCGGCCGCTTCCAGCTGATCGAGGTGATGCTGCCGGCTGGCGCCGTGTCCGATACCCTGTCGCGCTTCGTCGCGGCCCTGAAGCGACGCCACTGACCGCGCGGGTCAGCCCTGCCGAAGGGTGGTGAGCGGCGGCTGGTTCACCACCGAGCGCGCCGCCCAGGTACCCGCGCCGCCGACCAGCACGACGCCGGCGGCGAGGCCCACGAGCCACACAGTCGGGTCGAAACTGAACTCGAGGTTGAACAGCTCGGTGGCGAGGAGCCAGCCGCCGGTGGTCGCGCCGATCGCGGCCAGGAGGCCAGCCAGGAGCCCGAGCGCGGCAAACTCGGTGGCGACGCCGGCCAGCACCACGCGCCGGCTGGCGCCCAGCGTGCGCAGCATCGCGCTCTCGTAGCGCCGCTCGTCGCGGGTCGACTGGATCGCGGCCAGCAGCACCGTGACGCCCGCCACCAGCGTGAACAGGAACACGTACTGCACGGCCAGCGAGGCGCGATCCATCACCTGGCGGACCTGCGCCAGGATCGACTCCACGTCGAACACCGACACGTTCGGGAACGCACGCACTAGCTCGGCCAGCGAGCGCCGCGCGGTCTCGTCGAGCCTAAGCGCGCTGAGCCAGGTGCCGACCATGCCATCGAGGGTTCCTGGCGAGAACACCAGGAAGAAGTTGGGCCGGAAGGTGTCCCACTGCACCTCGCGGATGCTCGACACCTCGGCCTCGAGCGGCTCGCCGGCGACGTCGAACGACAGCGAGTCGCCGAGCCCGATGCCGAGTTCCTCGGCGTAGTCGGTCGATACCGACACCAGCGGCCGGCCGCGGTCCGCCTCGGTCCACCAGCGTCCTTCCACGATGCGGTTGTCGACCTGGAGATCCTCGGCCCAGCTCAGGTTCTGCTCCCGCTCGGCGAAGTTCCGGCCACGATCGCTGGCGAGCGCCAGCTCCTCGAGCGGCCGGCCGTTGATGGCCGTCATGCGGGCGCGGATCATCGGGAACAGCACCGGCTCGGGCAGGCCGCGCGACGTGAAGAACTCGCGGAACTCCTGCGTCTGGTCGCTGGTGATGTTGATGAGGAAGTGGTTGGGTGTATCCGTCGGCAGGCTCGCCTGCCAGTCGTCGACGAGATCGTTGCGCACGACTGCAAGCAGCAGCAGGACCATCAGGCCGAGCCCGAATGCCACGACCTGGACGATGCTCTCTGCGCCGCGCCGCGACAGGTTGGCGATGCCGTAGCGCCAGGCCACGCCCACGCCGCCCCTGAGGCGCCCCGCCCCGCGCACCAGGAGCCAGCCCGCCGCCCACAGCGCGGCGAGCGTGACCGCCGTACCGAGCGCCACGAACGCGACGAGCCTGAGGTCGCGCACCAGCCAGAACAGCATCGCCAGCAGGGCGCCGAGCGCCAGCACGTAGGTCGCGGCGTAGCGCAGCGGCGGCGGCTCGAGATTGCGCCTGAGCACCCGTGCCGGTGGCACACGCTTGAGCTGCAGCATCGGCGGCAGCGCGAACCCGACCAGGATCGTCACCGCGGTGACGAGCCCGAGGACCACCGGCGCGGCCGTCGGCGGCGGCAGCTGGCCGCGCACCAGGTCGCGCAACAGCCAGGCCAGGCCCTCCTGCGCCACGAAACCGAGGGCCGCGCCGGCCGCGGCCGCGAACACCGCGAGGGCCACCAGCTGCAGCAGCGTCACCTGCAGCACGAAGGACTGCGACGCGCCCATGCACTTCATCAGGGCCACGTTGTCGAGGTGCCGGCGCACGTAGCGCCGCGCCGCCATGGCAACGGCGACGGCGGCGAGCAGCACGGTGATGAGCGCCGACAGGTTGAGGAAGCGACCGGCCCTATCCATCGACGACTGGATCTGCGGGCTCGCCTCGGCCACGTCGATGAGCCGCTGGCCGGGCTCCTTCATGCCCTCGAGTGTCGACTTGAAGGCGCGCACCGCGGCCGGTGGCCCGGCAAAGAGCACGGCATGGGTCGCGCGGCTGCCCGGCTGCAGCAGCTGCGTACCGGGCAGGTCGTCGATGTTCATCATGAGCGAGGAGGCAAGGTCGACGAAGGCCGAGCCCTGGTCCGGCCGGTAGTCGAGCACCTGCGAGATGCGCAGCGTCGCAGCCCCGACGGAAAGCGTGTCGCCGACCTTGGCGCCGAGGCGCGCGAGCAGGCGCGAATCCGGCCAGGCCTCGCCCGCGGCCGGGATCGCGTCGGTCTCGCGGCCGGGGCCGAAGGGCACGTCGGACACCTTGACCGTACCGCGCAGCGGGTAGCCGGGTCCGACCGCGCGGATGGCGGCGAGCGACGAGGACTCGCCCAGGAACACCACGCTCGGGAACGACACCGTGCGCGCCGTGGCGAGCCCGGCCGAGCCTGCCGCCTCCACGTAGCGCTCGTCGGGCCGGGCGCTCGACTGCAGCCTGAGGTCGGCGGCGATGACCTCCGCGGCCTGCTGCGCGACGGCCTGGCCGATGCGATCGGTGAAGAAACCGACCCCGGTCAGCGCGGTCACGGCGACCACCAGTGCCGCGAGCAGCACCATCAGTTCCCCGGACTTCCAGTCGCGACCGAGCGCAACCAGCGCGAAGCGCAGGGCACGCATCTCAGGCCACCAGCCGGCCGGCGTCGATCTCGATCACACGGTGGCAGCGCGCCGCCAGGCCGCGATCATGGGTGACGAGCACCAGCGTGGTGCCGGTCGCAGCGTTGAGTTCGAACAGCAGCTCGATCACCCGCCCGCCGGTGGCCGTGTCGAGGTTGCCGGTCGGCTCGTCGGCGAACAGGACGGCGGGCCGGGTGACGAAGGCGCGCGCGATCGCGACCCGCTGCTGCTCGCCGCCGGAGAGCTGTCGTGGGTAATGACCGAGGCGACCGCCGAGGCCCACCTTGTCCAGCACCTCGCGCGCCGCCTCGCGGGCGTCGCGCCGGCCGACGAGCTCGAGCGGCAGCATCACGTTCTCGAGCGCGGTCAGCGACGGCATCAGGTGGAAGGACTGGAACACGAAGCCGACGCTGCGGGCCCGTGCCGCCGCGCGGCCGTCCTCGTCGAGCGCCGACAGTTCCAGGCCCGCGAGCCACACTTCTCCCGCGGTCGGCTCGTCGAGGCCGGCGAGCAGCGCGAGCAGGGTGGACTTGCCAGCACCGGAAGCGCCGACGATCGCCACCGACTCGCCGCTGCCGACCGCGAGGCTGACGTCATCCAGGATGGTCAGCGTTCCTTCGGGACTGCTAACCTGCTTGCGCAACTTCCTGGCTTCGAGAACGGTCTCAGCGTCCATGCGTACTGTCGTGCTCCTCGTGCTCTGCTCGTTCATGCTCGCCGCCGGCGCCGCGCCGGCGCGTCCGGCGATCCTGGTCGTCGGCGACTCACTCTCCGCCGGCTACGGCATTCCCCTGGAACGTGGCTGGGTCGCCGGCCTGCAGCGGCGCCTGGACGCCGAAGGGTACGAGTACCGTGTCGTCAACGCCAGCGTGTCCGGCGAGACCACCAGCGGCGGCCTCGAGCGCCTGCCGCGGGCGCTCGAACTGCACCGGCCGTCGGTGGTGATCATCGTGCTCGGCGGCAACGACGGCCTGCGGGGACTGCCGCCGGCCGAACTCGAGGCCAACCTCGAGGCCATGATCCGCGCCAGCCAGTCCGCGGGCGCCAGGGTGCTGCTCGCCGGCATGCGCATTCCCACCAATTACGGGCCGCAGTACACCGAGCGCTTCTACGCCGTGTACGGGGCGCTCGCCGCCCGGTACCGGACGGCGCTCGTGCCCTTCTTCCTGGAGGGCGTCGCGCTCGACGACAGCCTGTTCCAGGCCGATGGCATCCATCCCAACGTCGCCGCGCAGCCGGTGCTCCTCGACAACGTCTGGCCGGCGCTCGAACCGCTGCTCGGGCGCTGACCCATGCTGACGATTCGGGGCCAGACGGCGGGTGGATGCGGGCAACCCGGATCGTTGCCCGGCGGGATCAGGCGATGATATAAGCCGCGATCCGCCGCAGGAAGTGCTTTCTTGCGACGCAACAAGCACTTGCGGACGCGGCGGAATCAATTCTGGAGGGGGCGATGGAAAAGATCTGGCTGAAGAACTACCCGGCTGGCGTACCCGCGGAGATCGATCCGGAGCAGCTTCCGTCGCTCAAGCACCTGTTCGAGGAGGCCTGCCGCAAGCACGCCGCCAAACCGGCGTTCACCAACATGGGCCGGACCCTGAGCTATGCCGAGATCGACGAGCTGTCGCGGCGCTTCGGCGCATGGCTGCAGAAGGAGGCCGGCCTCAGGAAGGGCGATCGCATCGCGATCATGATGCCGAACCTGCTGCAGTACCCGATCGCCATCATCGGCGCGCTGCGTGCCGGGCTCACCGTCGTCAATACCAACCCGATGTACACCGCCCGTGAGGTCGAGCACCAGATCCGGGACTCCGGCGCGACGGTGATGCTCATCTTCGAGAACGCCTGCTCGACGCTGCAGGAGGTGCTCGCGAACACGCCGCTCAGGAAGGTGATCGTGACCGGGGTCGGCGACATGCTCGGCTTCCCCAAGGGCGCGATCGTCAATTTCGTGCTGCGCCACGTGAAGAAGATGGTGCCGCCCTGGTCGCTGCCGGGATCGATACGCTTCGGCGACGTGCTGTCGAAGGGCGCTTCGCTCACGCTCGATCCGGTGGAAACGGGACCGGAGGACATCGCCTTCCTGCAGTACACCGGCGGCACGACCGGGGTCGCCAAGGGTGCCGTGCTCACCCACCGCAACCTGGTCGCCAACACCATCCAGGTGGTGTCCTACATGCCGGAGCTCGAGCGCATCGACGGCCCGGTGGTGATCACGGCGCTGCCGCTCTATCACATCTTCGCGCTGACCACGAACTGCCTGGTGTTCACCTACGTCGGCGGCCAGAACGTGCTGATCACCAACCCGCGCGACATGAAGGCCTTCGTCGAGGAACTCTCCAAGGTCCGCTTCACCTTCATCACCGGCGTCAACACGCTCTACAACGGGCTGCTCAACACGCCGGGATTCGACAAGCTCAACTTCAGCTCGCTCAAGGTCGCGCTCGGCGGCGGCATGGCGGTGCAGGCCGCCGTGTCGGAACGCTGGCGCAAGCTGACGGGGCGCGACATCTGCCAGGGCTGGGGACTCACCGAGACGTCGCCGGTCGCCACCGCCAACCTTCCGGACGAGATGTCCTTCACCGGCGCGATCGGCTATCCGCTGCCGTCCACCGAGGTGGGCATCTTCGACGACGACGGCAACCAGTTGCCGGTCGGCACCTCCGGCGAGATCTGCGTGCGCGGACCGCAGGTCATGCGCGGCTACTGGAACCGTCCCGAGGAGACCGAGAAGGTGATGCTGCCGGGCGGCTGGCTGCGCACCGGCGACATCGGCCGCATGGACGAGAAGGGGCTGACCTACATCGAGGACCGCAAGAAGGACATGATCCTGGTGTCCGGCTTCAACGTGTATCCCAACGAGGTGGAGGGGGTCGCTGCCAAGATGCCGGAGATCCTCGAGGTTGCGGCCGTCGCGCAGGACGACGAGAAGTCGGGCGAGATCGTCGCGCTGTTCGTGGTGAAGAAGGACCCCGCGCTCACCGCCGAGCAGGTCATCGCCTACTGCAAGAAGGAGCTGACCGGCTACAAGGTGCCGAGAGTGGTCTATTTCCGCGACGAACTGCCCAAGACCAATGTCGGCAAGATCCTGAGGCGCGAGTTGCGCGACGAACTCCGGGCCAAGGCCAAGGCCGCCGCCTGAGCGGCACGGCTCAACCCAGGAGTCGCAGGCCCGTGTACACCGCCATGCCGGCGGCGATGGTCCCGACCAGGCTTCGCGTCGCGGCGAAGACGCCGGCGGCCGCGAGTGCGGCCACGAGGCGCAGGTTGCCCGGTCCGAGCCGCAGTTCGCCGCCCGCGAGCACCAGGTCCGGCACGACGATGGCCGCCAGCGCACAGGCCGGGGCGTAGGCCAGCGCCTGGTCCACCACGCGCGGCAACCGCACGCGTTCGCCGAGCAGCAGCAGGCCGCTGCGCGTGATGAAGGTCGTGAGCGTCACCAGCACGATCGCGGCCCAGGTCCAGCCCGCGCTCATGCCGGCCGCCCGCCGCGATCCCGAGACCAGCGCTCGACGAGGACCGCCGCCGTGACGCCGCAGGCGATGGCCGCCAGGAGTCCCGTGCGCAGCGGCCAGGCATGGCTCGCCACCGCGACCAATGCGGCGACCACGACCCCCGCGGCAGCCGCAGGGCGCAGGCAGAACGGGATCAGCAACGCGAGCAGTGCCAGGGTGCCGGCCAGCTCCAGGCCCCATTCCGGCGGGATCCGCGCCGCGAGCAGGATGCCGGCGAAGGAAGCGACGTGCCAGGCCGCCCAGTTCGCGATCGCCAGGCCGTGGAAGTAGCTGTCGCGCGCCGGCCAGTCCGGCTCGGGCTGCATCCGTCGCATGAAGATCACGAAGGTGATGTCGCCCGTGATGTAGCCGAGCCACAGCCGGCGCGGCCACGGCAGGTGGCCCAGTGGCCGGCGCAAGGTGGCCGCATAGATCACGAAGCGCAGGTTGACCATCAGCGCGGTGAGGAAGATGACCCACACTGGCGAGCCGCCGGCGAAGAGCGGCAGCGTGGCGAGCTGCGCCGAGCCGGCGTAGGCCAGTGCCGACAGGCCGAGGGCCTCGGCGAGGCCGAGCCCGGACTGCACCATGGCGACACCGGTGACGAGGCCCCAGGCCACGATTCCTGGCACGGCCGGCGACATGTCGCCGAGGCCCTCGCGGAAGGCCGCGCCGCGCTCACGCGCGGACGCCCGTGATGGCGCGGGCGGGCGCTGATCGCCGTCGGCGGACATGCTGCCCTTCAGCCCCGCCGCGGCTCAGCCCGCGGTGCCACCGGCCGCGCGGGTGATGGCCGGCGACTCGATGATGGTGGTGCCGCGACGATGGCCGTGCAGCACGCGCATGACAGCGGCGGCCACGTCGCGGGCGTGTACCGGCTTGAACCGCGCGGGGGTGGCCCAGGACAGGCGCTTGACCACTTCCTCGCCGAGCCGAAAATCGTCACGGTCGCCTAACAGGAGCGATGGCCGGATCAGCGTCAGGCAGGGGAAGCCGACCTCGGCCAGGGCCTGCTCGAGTTCGCCCTTGATGCGGCTGTAGAACACGCGCGAGCGCGGGTCCGCACCGAGCGCGCTCACCAGCACGAAGTGGCGCGCACCGGCGGCATGCGCCAGCCGTGCGATGGCGAGCGGATACTCCAGGTCCACGCGGCGGAAGGCCTGCCTGCTCCCGGCCTTCTTGATGGTGGTCCCGAGGGCGCAGACCACGTCGTCGACGCGGAAAAGGTCGGGCCGCTCGTCGAGGCGATCGAAATCGACCACGACGGCATCGACCTTGCCATCCGGTGCGGCCGCCGGCATGCGCCGTAGCGGCGCCACGACGCGCTCCACGCCGGCGTCGGCCACGAGCGCAGCGAGGCATTCCCGGCCGACCAGGCCCGTGGCGCCCGCAAGCATCACGCGGCGGCGCGCCATGCCGGCGCTATCCGCCGCGCCGTGATCGGTCGCGCTTCAGCGAGCGGCCGGCGACCAGGCGGGCTGCCACGGCGTCCCCGGCGTCGGCGGCCCGGCCGATACCCGCGGTGATCATGCGCTCGGCGATCTGCGGGCCCACCCAGTCGACGATGGTCACCCACTTGCCCTTCTCGAGGTCCTTGTAGTGCTGGAAGAAGTGCGCGATCTGGTCGGTGAGGATGCGCGGCAGGTCCTTGAAGGACCGCACGCCACTGTAGAAGGGGTGCAGCTTGTCGACCGGCACCGCGACGACTTTCTCGTCCGGGCCGGCCTCGTCCTTCATCAAGAGCGCCCCCACCGGCCGGCAGCGGATCAGCGCACCGGGGACCACCGGCACCTGGCCTACCACGATGACGTCGACCGGATCGCCGTCCTCGGACAGCGTGTGCGGCACGAAGCCGTAGTTGCCCGGGTAGTACATCGCCGTGTGCAGGAAGCGGTCGACCTGCAGCACGCCCGACTCCTTGTCGAGTTCGTACTTCACCGGCACCCCGCCCTGCGGGATCTCGACCAGGGCGTTGATGTCACTCGGCGGGTTGTGGCCGATGGGGATCTTGTCGATGTCCATGGGGACTCAGGCCTTCCGGTTCTGTTGATCTCGGCGGGAGTGATCCGTGATCCGTGAGCCGCAGGCGCGCGCCCTCTTCACGGCTCAAGGCTCACGGCTCACGGCTCACGGCGCATGATACTTCGGCGACAGCTCATGCACCGCCGCGACCATCGCCCCCGCATGTTCCGGGTTCACGTCCGGGTGGATGCCATGGCCGAGGTTGAACACGTGGCCCGGGCCGCTGCCGTAGCTCGCCAGCACCCGGGCGACTTCGTCGCGGATGACTTCCGGCGAGGCGTACAGTACGCAGGGGTCGAGGTTGCCCTGCAGCGCCACGCGCCCGCCGCAGAGCCGGCGCGCTGCGTCGAGGTCGGTGGTCCAGTCGACGCCGAGGGCATCGGCGCCGGTGCCGGCCATTTCCGCGAGCCACGCGCCGCCCCCCTTGGTGAAGAGCACCACCGGCACGCGGCGGCCGTCCCGCTCGCGGACCAGCCCGTCGACGATGCGGCGCATGTACTCGAGCGAGAACTCGAGATAGGGGCGCGGCGCCAGCGCCCCGCCCCAGGTGTCGAACACCATCACCGCCTGCGCGCCGGCCTCGATCTGCGCGTTCAGGTAGGCGGTAGTCGCCCGCGTCACCACGTCGAGCAGCCGGTGCAGCTCGGCGGGCGCGGCATACATCATCCCCTTGATGCGGGCGAAGTTCTTGCTGCCGCCGCCCTCCACCATGTAGGTCCCGACCGTCCAGGGCGAGCCGGCGAAACCGATCAGCGGCACGCGGCCGGCGAGCTCGCGACGGATCAGCGTGACCGCATCGACCACGTACCTGAGCTCGCGCGCCGGGTCGGGCACGAACAGCCGGTCGATGTCGGCCGGCGTGCGCACCGGCTTGCCGATCTTCGGCCCTTCGCCTGCCTCGAAGGCGAGGTCGAGGTCCATCGCATGCGGGATGGTGAGGATGTCGGAGAACAGGATCGCGGCGTCGAGCGGGAAGCGCTCGAGCGGCTGCAGCGTCACCTCGCAGGCGTACTCCGGGTTCATGCACATGGCGAGGAAGCTGCCCGCCTTCGCGCGGGTCGCCCGGTACTCCGGCAGGTAGCGCCCCGCCTGGCGCATCATCCACACCGGCGTCCGCGGCGTCGGCTCGCGCATCAGTGCGCGCAGGAACAGGTCGTTGGCGAGCGGCGCGGTCATGCATTACCTCCGAAGACGCGGGCGATGGTGGCCTGGATCTGCTCCGCCGCGGCGCGCGGGTCAGCTGCATCGCGGATGGGGCGGCCGACGACGATGTAGTCGGCGCCATTGGCAAAGGCCTGTTCGACGTTGACGACACGCTTCTGGTCGTCGACCGGTCGGTTCTCGACGGGGCGGATGCCGGGCGTGACCACGATCAGCCGGTCGTCGACGCCGGCGCGCAGCAGCTTCGCCTCGAGCCCAGAGGACACCACGCCGTCACAACCGGCCTCGAGCGCGCGGCGGGCGCGCGAGAGCACCAGCTGCTCGACGTCGCACTGGAAGCCGAGGTCGTCGAGGTCGCCGCGATCGAGGCTGGTGAGCACCGTGACGGCCAGCACCTTGACGTCGCCCTTGGCTGCGGCGGCAGCCTCCATGATCGACTGGTTGCCGTGCACGGTGGTGAAGGTGACGCCGCGGTTCCTGAGGTTCTTCACCGCCGCCGCCACGGTCGCCGGCACGTCGAAGAACTTGAGGTCCACGAAGATGCGCTTGCCACGGCCCACCATCCAGTCGAGCAGCTCGAAGTACCCGCCGGACATGAACAGCTCGAGGCCGAGCTTGTAGAACACGACGGAGTCGCCGAGCTGGTCGGTCAGGCGACGGGCGGCGTCGGCGTCGGCGACGTCCATGGCGAAGATCAGGCGCTCGCGCGCGGG
>CAZXAS010000105.1:0-8051 GCA_964638185.1 uncultured Steroidobacteraceae bacterium
TGGCGGTGTCCAACGACGTCGAGCAGGGTGCGGAGGGACCGGTGGGCGACCCCACCGAGGTCGCGCTGGTCGAGGCGGCCGCGGCCATGGGCCTGTCCAAGGACGCGGCACTCGAGCGACTGCCGCGCGTCGGCGAGGTGCCGTTCGATTCGGTGCGCCAGCGGATGGCGACCGTGCATCGTGACACAGAGAGCGGCCGGCGCTGGTGCTTCGTCAAGGGCGCCCCCGAGGCCGTGCTGGCGCTGTGCGAGCTCGATTCCAGGCAGCTGCGCGCCATCGGGGCCGCGGCCGAGCGCATGGCCGCGCGCGGCCGGCGCGTGCTGGCCTTCGCGCGTCGCGAGCTCGCCGAGGGTGACGGCTGTCTCGAGGAGGGCCTCGAGTTCCTGGGGCTCACCGGGCTCGAGGATCCACCCCGGCCGGAGGCCGGCGAGGCCGTGCGCACCTGCCGCGCGGCGGGCGTCACGCCGGTGATGATCACCGGTGATCACCCGGCGACGGCGCGCTCGATCGCGAACGAGATCGGCCTCTTGCCGGACGGTGGCACGGTTGTCACCGGCCGCCAGCTCGAGTCCATGGACGACGAAGCCCTGGCCGGGGCACTGGCCGGCCCCGTGGCCTTCGCCCGCGCCTCGCCCGAGCACAAGATCCGCATCATCCAGGCGCTCCGGCAGCGCGGCGAGTTCGTCGCCATGACAGGCGACGGTGTCAACGACGCCCCGGCGCTGAAGCTCGCCGATATCGGTGTCGCCATGGGCCGCTCGGGCACGGACGTCGCGCGCGAAGCGTCGGACATGGTGTTGCTCGACGACAACTTCGCGACCATCGTGAGGGCCATCCGCGAGGGTCGGCGCATGTACGACAACGTGCGCAAGTTCGTGAAGTACACGATGACCAGCAACTCGGCGGAGATCCTCACCATCCTGCTGGCCCCGTTCCTGGGCCTGCCGCTGCCGCTGCTGCCGCTGCACATCCTGTGGATCAACCTGGTGACCGATGGATTGCCCGGACTCGCGCTCGCGATCGAGCCGGCCGAGCGCGGCGTCATGCTGAGGCCGCCGCGCCGACCGCAGGAGAGCATCTTTTCCGGTGGCATGTGGCAGCACATGGTATGGGTCGGTGGGCTGATGGCCGGCGTGGCGCTGCTGGGACTGGCCTGGAGCTGGGCGGGCGGCTCGGAGTCGTGGCAGACGCTGGTCTTCACGACACTGGTGGTGGCCCAGCTTGCGCACGTCATGGCGATCCGTTCGGAGCGGGAATCGCTGTTCGGTCTCGGATTGCGCTCCAACGCAGCGCTGGCGTGGATCGTCGCCGGTTCGGTCACCTTGCAGCTGGCCATCGTCTACACCGGGATCGGCAACCGGCTGTTCGATACGCGGCCGCTGTCGATGACCGAACTCGCCGTCGCGTTCGGGTCCGCGCTGGTCGTGTTCGGCGCGGTCGAAGTGGAGAAGTCGCTGGTCAGGCGCGGGCGCCTGTACGGACAGCCGGCGTCGGCAGACCTGGAACGGGTCTGAACGGTCCGGCGGCGTCGCGACTTCACATGTGTGCAGCCGGCTCGTGGAAAGCCCGCAGCCGGATAGCGCCGGCGGAGATACCACGGGGCGCCCAGGAGGTGCAGGATGGGGATGCCCGCCAGGAGCAACAGGCGAGCGAAGGAGGAGCCAATGCTGGATCGTGATTTCCTCCCCATGAAGAGGTTCGAGGACTATTTCGATCGCATGGAACGGCTGTTCCGTCCGGAACGGCTGCATCCGTACAGCTGGCCGCGTGAACTCGGCGTCAAGGTGGAATGGACGCCCACGGCCGATATCATCGAGAGCGAGAAGGAGTACCTCGTCAAGGCCGAGTTGCCGGAGGTACCCAAGAAGGACATCTCGATCGAGATCAATGAGGGCATGCTGACCCTGCGTGGCGAACGCAGGTACGAGAAGAAAGACGAGTCCGAGAAGATGCAGCGCATGGAGCGCTTCTACGGCAAGTTCGAACGCAGCTTCGCACTTCCGGACGACGTCGACGTCGGGCACATCGCGGCAGAATCGAAGGACGGCGTCCTGCTCGTCCACCTGCCGCGCGTCGCCCAGGCCAAGAAGGCCAAGCCGGTGCAGGTGCGTATCCAGTAGTGGATCGCTGCAGCGGTGACGCTCGGGGCGCCGCCCCCTCGCGGCGCCCTTTTTGCGTCCGGAGTCGGCTTGCGCCCATGCGGCCCGGGCAGGCATCCGGTAAGCTTCGCCACCCATGGAGTTCAAGCGCAGGCGCGGCAAACCCGCCGATGTCGACGACCGCAAGCGGTTCGAGCGGGTGCCATACTGGCTGCGCGCGCTCGCGGCCATCCCGTACCCGGCGTGGTATGCGATCGGCTCGGTGTTCGCGTGGCTCGCCGAGTACGTGCTCCGGTACCGCCGTCAGGTGATCGACTCGCAGCTGGCGCGCTGTTTCCCGGAGATGAGTCCCGCCGACCGCGCGCAGGTCCGCCGCGACTTCTATCGCAACTTCGCCGACGTGTCGATCGAGTCGATCAAGGCGCTCAGCATCAGTGCCGATGAACTCCGCCAGCGCGTCAGCCTCGCGGGTATCGAGCTCATGCGCCAGGAAATCCTCGCCGGTCGCTCGGTGGTCATCGCGACCTCGCACAATGCCAACTGGGAATGGACGCTGCTGATCCTGTCGCTGGAACTCGGGCATCCCCTCGACGCCGCCTACAAACCACTGCACGACGAATGGGCCGACCGGCTCTTCCTCACCATTCGCTCGCGCTTCGGGGCGAGCATGATCCCGGCCCGGCGCCTGCTGAGGCATGTCCTGCGGCGGCGCAAGCAGCCGCGCGCCATCGCGATGGTGGCGGACCAGGCGCCGCTGTCCTCCGCGGTGAAGTACTTCACCACGTTCTTCGGCCAGGAGACCGCCTTCTTCATGGGGCCGGAGGCGATCGCCCGTGCCGGCGGCTATGCGATGCTGTTCGTCGCGGTGGAACGAACCTCGCGCGGGCGCTACGCCGTTCGTCTCGAGCCGCTGGTCGCGGCCGGCGAGGCGCTGCCCGAGGGCGGCATGATCGACCGCTACGCCCGCCGGGTCGAGGAACAGATCCGCAGGCATCCGGCCGACTGGCTGTGGGCCTACCGGCGCTGGAAGGTGCGCCGCGGTGTGCACAACCCCGCGGCGAGTGCGCCACCCGCCTGATGCAGCAGGCGGCGGACCGTCGGGCCGATCGAGGAGGGTGAATTGGGGAGTCTTCGCATGATCGTGCTGCACCACTCGTTGCTGCCGGCGGCGCTCGATCCGGCCGTCGAGGTACGCTGGCTCGCCGCGCTGCCGCAGGCGCGCGCCGCCGCCGTGGCCAGGCGCAATGCGGACGCCGACCGCGCGAGCGCGCTGGCGGGCATGGCACTGCTCGTCAGTTGTGCACGTGCCGCCGGCCCCGGGCCGCTGCCGCTCGGGCAGCTCGACTTCCCGGCCGGCGGCAAGCCGGCCTGGCCCGGTGGGCCGGTGTTCAGCATCTCCAACGCGGCGGGTCGGGCGGCCTGCGCCCTTGCACCGCCCGGCATCGACGTGGGGCTCGATCTCGAGCGGCGCGGCACGGCCACCGCAGAGAGCCTGCGACGGGTGTCGAGCGAGGAGGAGCAGCTGCTGTACGAGGGTGCGGCGCTCACGCCGACCGACCTGTGGGTCGCCAAGGAAGCCGTGACCAAGGCTGCGGGCGTGAGCGCCGCGCAGGCCGCGCAGGTGCGCCTGGAGCTCGACTCGGCGACGCTGGACGGCCGTCGCTTCCTGCTGCATCGGCCCTTCATCGCCGAAGACATTGCCGCCGCCCTGGCCAGCAGCGAGGACCTCGAGGTCGAGGTCGCAGAGGTCGACGCGCTCGCCCTGCTCGGCGCAGGACCCTGATCGGCAGCGTTCCGGCAGGGCGTGGCTTGAGTACGGACCGGTTCAGTTCTCGTCAGCGCAGTTGCCGCACTCCAGTTGCAGCGTGGAATGGCGGATCCCGAAGCGGTCGCGCAGCAGGCATTTGATGGCGGCGAGCGCGGCGTCGCGATCCGCACCCGGCCGCAGCCGCGCATGCAGCGTGAGCAGCACGTCGTCGGATCCGAGCGACCAGGCGTGCACGTGGTGTACGTCGACGACGGCCGGCACCGTGGCCCGGATACCCGCGCTGATGTCCGGGACGTCCACACCCTCCGGCGTACCTTCGAGCAGGATGTGGGTCGAGCGGCGCAGCAGGCCGACGGCCAGCCGGGCGATCAGCGCCGCGATCAGCAGTGACAGCAGCGGATCGGCGTATGTCCAGCCCGTGGCGAGGATGACGATCGCGCCGAGCGCCGCGGCGGCTGAACCCCCGAGATCCGACAGCACGTGGGCGTAGGCGGCGGCGACGTTGAGGTCCTGGTCGTGATGGTCGTGGAGCATCCAGGCGACGCCGAGGTTGATCGCGGCACCGGCGAGTGCGATGCCCAGCATCAGTCCGGCGTCGACCGGCCGTGGCTCGCGCACCCGATCGACGGCCTCGAAGACGAGCCACGCGACCAGTACCAGCAGCGCCAGTGAATTGACCAGCGCCGCGAGCACCTGCAGCCGGCGATAGCCGTAGGACCGCCGCGGATCGGCTGGCCGCCGGGCCAAAATGGCGGCCACGAAGGCCATGCACAGGGCCGCCGCATCGGTGAACATGTGCCCGGCATCGGCGATGAGGGCCAGTGATCCCGCCACGTAGCCCCCGACGGCCTCGACCACCATGAACACGCCGGTGACGCCGGCGGCAAGGCCGAGGCGCCGGGTGCCGGCCTGGTGGTCGCTCCCCTGGGTGCCCATGGAGCAATTGTGTGGATTCCACCTATGCGCCGCAATGCATGCGCGCCGGTTGGTTTTCCTATAATTCGCCGTCCAAGGTTGAAGTGGCCGTGGCAGGCCGCGAGGCGGCGTCGTGCCGCATGGATCGGAGTCCAGGTATTGAGCGGGCCGGCGGTCGAACTGTCCATCGTCATTCCGGCCTGCAATGAGGCGGAGAACGTGCTGCCGCTCGCGCGCGAGGTCGTCGCGGCGCTCAACGGCCTGGCGCGTTTCGAGATCATCTTCGTCGACGATGGCAGCACCGATGGGACCGCCGAGGCGGTGCTCGCGGCGCGCCGTGAAATCCCCGGTCTGCGGCTGCTGGCGCACTCGCGGCGGAGCGGCCAGAGCGCGGCGGTGCGCACCGGCGTGCTGCACGCCCGGGGGGCGTGGATCGGCACCCTCGACGGCGATGGCCAGAATGACCCGGCCGACTTCCCGGCGCTGGTCGCGGCGCGTGACGCGGCGCTGCGCGAGGATCCGGCGGTAGGCCTGCTGAACGGCCACCGCGTCACCCGTCGCGACAGCTGGCTCAAGCGGGTGTCGTCGCGGATCGCGAATCGTGTGCGCGCCGGCCTCCTTGGCGACGCCACGCCGGACACTGGCTGCGGCATCAAGCTCATGCATCGCGGCGTCTTCCTGGAACTGCCGCAGTTCGATCACATGCACCGCTTCCTGCCGGCGCTGTACCAGCGCCACGGCGCCACCGTCCTGTCGGTGCCGGTCAATCATCGGCCGCGACTGCGTGGTGCCTCGAAGTACGGGCTGCACAACCGGCTGTGGGTCGGAATCGTGGACCTGCTCGGGGTGTTGTGGCTGAAAGCGCGCTTCCGGCCCGGCCTGACGGTCGTGGAGAAGTGAGCAGACCATGAGTACCGCTGCGCGGCAGGACAGTGGGGCCGGTGACGCGCTCCGGCAGCTACTGCGCCCGGGAGCCGGTGGCCCCGATCAGGGGCGGCACGACGTCCTGTTGCTCCTCGCCGTCGGGCTCGTGCTGTTCGCGACCGGTCTCGGCCTGCGCGATCCCTGGCCGGCCGACGAGCCGCGATTCGCCCTCGTCGCGCGCGACATGGTCGCCACCGGCCAGTGGTTGTTCCCGCGCGTCGGTGGGGAGCTGTACCAGGACAAGCCCCCCGTGTTCTTCTGGTGCATTGCGTTTCTCTACTGGCTCACCGACAACCTGCGCATCTCCTTCCTGCTGCCGTCGCTGTTCGGTGGGCTCGGCAGCCTGCTGCTCGTCTATGACCTCGGACGACGGGTCTGGTCGCGCGAAGTGGGGTTGGCCGCGGCCCTCTTGCTCGCCTTCTCACTGCAGATGGTGATCCAGGCGCGCGCCGCGCAGATCGACATGCTGCTGACGTTCTTCACCACGGCGGCGCTGTATGGCATCGGCAGGCACCTGCTGGCCGGTCCGGACTGGCGCGCCTATGCGCTCGGCGGGTTCGCGGCGGGGATCGGTGTCATCACCAAGGGCACGGGCTTCCTGCCGCTGCTCCTTTTGCTCCCGTTCATGGCCTTGCGGCGTCTCGGCTTCACGGGATTGTGGGCGGGTCGGGGCGGGGCGCGCTGGTGGCTCGCGCCGCTGGCCGCGCTCGCGGGCATCAGCCTGTGGTTCGTGCCGATGGTGCTGACGGTGGCGCAGTCGGGCGACCCGTCCCTGGTGGCCTATCGCGACGAGATCCTGCTAAGGCAGACAGTCACGCGCTACGCCAATCCCTGGCACCACCAGGAGCCCTGGTACTACTTCGTCGTGAATGTCATTCCCGCGCTGTGGCTTCCCGGTACCGCCCTGCTGCCGTGGCTGGTGCCGCGCTGGCGTGCGGCGTGGCGCGGGCGAGACGGGCGACCCTGGCTGTTCCTCGGCTGGATCGCCCTGGTGGTGCTGTTCTTCAGCTTGAGCCCGGCGAAGCGAGGTGTCTACGTGCTGCCGGCACTGCCGGCCTTCGCGCTGGTCGCGGCGCCGTGGCTGGTCGAGTTGCTCCGGGAGCGCAAGCCCGGGCGCGTGCTGTTCTGGCTCGCCGCGACCGTCGTCGCGCTGGGCGCGCTCGCGGCGCTCTACCTCGGCGTCATCCGGCCTGACGAGCTCGAGAGCCTTGCCGAGCAGTATGGCGTGACGAGTATCGCGCCACTGGTCGTGATCGCCGCGGTGTGCACCGCCTTGCTGGTGTGGCTCAAGCCGGCGCGCGGCGTGCTCGCGTGGGTGGCGACCGTCACGGTGGTGGTCGTGGTGCAGGGTCTGTGGATCAACCCGATGCTGAACGGCGCGCGCTCGGGCCGTGAATTCGTCGCCCTGCTCGAGTCGGCGGCACCGCCCTCGGCCGAACTCGGGCTCATCTCCTATCGCGAGCAGTACCTGCTCTACACGACGCGGCCGGTGACCAACTTCGGTCATCGACGACTCGATCGGGCGCAGGAGGCCTATGACGCCGCAAGGTGGTTGAACGCCGCGCCGGATCGCCGGCTGGTGGTCGACGCGCTGCAGCGCGCGGCCTGTTTCGCCGCCGGGCCTGCGATGCCGCTCGGGCGGGCGAACCGCCGCGACTGGTTCATGGTATCGCCGCCGGCCGACGCCGACTGCGCAGGGCGCGGCGATCCTGCTGCCGTGTTCACCTACCCACCCTACGCCACCGCAAAAGGGCGCTGAGCCGCTTCCGTCCGCGGCCATTTCAGGCGAATCGCACGAGCCTTTAAATACATTGGCTTAGCTTGCATTCCTAAAACTTTCTGACACAATGCGCCGTAACCGCCTGCCGGAGGGCCGGCAGTGAACCGTTAACTGGTTCCTGCGGCAGCGGGCAGGGCGGCTGCGACACTACCGACGGTAGGGGGAACCTGGCCAGGTGCCGACGGTGCAAGGCGAAGAACTACCGGAGTTCACGGCTTCGGACATCCTGTCACCGAAACTGTGGCAATCGGAGTCCCGACGGCCGCCGCTAGGCATCGACATCACCTGCACCAAGGTCGCGGTCGACTTCCAGAATCTCACGGCATCCAATGCCGACGCGGTCATCCGCCAGAATCTCGACATCCTGCGCGAGGCTACCGGCACCGATACCGTATTCCTGGCGCTGCTGGACGGCCCCGGGGAAATCATCGATTCCATTGCCGTGTCGCGCAGCATGTTCGCGCAGTGCCGGCCGGAGGTCCTCAAGGGCGAACCGCTCTGCACGTTGCCCTGGATCAAGTCGCGCCTCGAGCACGTGCGCATCCTGGAGTTTCGCGACACCGCC
>CAZXAS010000105.1:8151-10193 GCA_964638185.1 uncultured Steroidobacteraceae bacterium
CTGTCGCTGCCCTGCGCCAACGACGGTGTGTGGGACTACGACGCGATCACCAACCGCACCTGGTTCTCGCCGCGCTGGAAGGCGATGCTCGGCTACGAGCAGGAAGACGTCATCACCTCGCCGGACTGGCCGCGGCTCGTACACCCGGATGACCTGCCGCGCGTCTCGGCGCTGATGCGCGACCACCTGGCCGGCAAGACGCAGATGTTCGAGAGCATGCACCGGCTCAAGCACACGGACGGCGACTGGCGCTGGGTCATCGGCCGGGCCCGCGCGCGGCTGGACGAGGGCGGCCGGTTGCGGCGGCTGATCGGCGTCGAGTTCGACGTCACCGAGCGGCGCCTGTACGAGGAGGCCCTGTTCCACGAGAAGGAGCGGGCGCAGATCACGCTGCAGTCGATCGGCGACGGCGTGATCACGACCGATGCCCATGGACGCGTCGAGTACCTGAATCCCGTGGCCGAGGAGCTGACGGGCTGGCGGCTCGAGGACGCGATGGGCAAGACCATCGACGAGATCTTCAAGTCGTTCCACGAGGAGACCTGCGAGCCGCTCGAGAACCCGATGACCGTGTCGATGCGCCGCATCCGCTCGGTCAAGTCCCTGCGCCCGCTGCTGCTCATCCGCCGCGACGGCAACGAGCTGTATGTCGAGAGCACGGCGTCCCCGATCCGCGACGGCTCCGGCGCAGTGACCGGCGGCGTGCTGGTGTTCCACGACGTGTCGGAGGCGCGCGAGCTCAACCGCCGGCTGAGCTACCACGCCAGCCACGACGTGCTGACCGGACTCGTCAACCGCCGCGAGTTCGAGACACGCATGGAACGGGCGCTGAAGAGCGCGAAGGCGCGCGAGACATCCTATGCGCTGTGCTATCTGGACATCGACCAGTTCAAGATCGTCAACGACACCTGTGGGCACAGTGCCGGCGATGCGCTGCTCGGGCAGGTGGGCGCGCTTCTGAAGTCCAAGGTCCGCTGGCGCGACACCCTGGCGAGGCTCGGCGGCGACGAGTTCGGCGTGCTGCTCGAGAGCTGCTCGCTGGAGGAGGCGCTCAGGACCGCCGAGACGCTGCGCGAGGCGATCCGCAACTTCCGCTTCACCTTCGAGGACCGCACGTTCCGCCTCGGCGCCTCCATCGGCGTGGTGCCGATCACCGCCGACAACGAGGACGTGGCCTCGGTGCTGTCCGCGGCCGACAGCGCCTGCGGCGCCGCCAAGGAAGCGGGCCGCAATCGCGTGCACAGTTTCGAGGAAAACGACATCGACCTGATGCGCCGCCGCCGCGAGATGCAGTGGGCGGCGCGCATCAACAATGCGCTGGAGGAGTCGCGCTTCGACCTGTATCGCATGGCGATCCTGCCGCTGCAGCAGGCCGAGAAGGGCGAGCACTACGAGCTGCTGCTCAGGATGCGCGACGAGAGCGGCAAGATCGTCGCCCCGGACCAGTTCATCGCCGCGGCCGAGCGCTACGGCATCACGCCGTCGATCGACCGCTGGGTGATCGAGAACGCGTTTCGCTGGCTGGTGTCCGAGGCGGACGAGCGCGAGCGACTCGGCATGTGCTCCATCAACCTCTCGGGGCAGAGCCTCGGCGACGACAAGTTCCTGCCATTCGTGATCGACCAGTTCCACCGCAGCGGCATCGACGGCAGCAAGATCTGCTTCGAGATCACGGAGACGGCCGCGGTCGCCAATTTCTCGCAGGCCAACCGCTTCATCCAGGCGGTGAAGGAACTCGGCTGCCGCTTCGCGCTCGACGACTTCGGCACGGGCCTGTCGTCCTTCGGCTACCTGAAGCACTTCCCGGTCGACTTCCTGAAGATCGACGGCAGCTTCGTGAAGGGATTGCTCCACGACCCGATCGACCGCGAAATGGTGCGCTCCATCAACGAGATCGGCCACCTGACCGGCAAGCGCACGATCGCGGAGTGGGCCGAGAACGACGAGATCATCGAGGTGTTGCGCAGCCTCGGCGTCGACTACGCGCAGGGCTACGGCGTCGCCCAGCCGCAGCGGGTTGCCCGCACCGCCATCGCCTGACC
>CAZXAS010000106.1:0-10138 GCA_964638185.1 uncultured Steroidobacteraceae bacterium
ACGAAGTGAGCCGTGGGCCGTGAGCCGCAAGACTGAGCCGGCCTACGGCTCACGGATCACGAATCACGGATCACCAGGGAAACAAACATGGCTACCAGTCAGAACATCCGCATCCGCCTCAAGGCATTCGATCACCGGCTGATCGACAACTCGGCCAAGGAGATCGTCGAGACCGCCAAGCGCACCGGCGCGACGGTCCGTGGCCCGGTGCCGCTGCCGACCAAGATCGAGCGTTTCACGCTGCTGGTGGCGCCGCACGGCGACAAGGACGCCCGCGACCAGTACGAGTTGCGCACGCACAAGCGCTTGATGGACATCGTGAACCCGACGGACAAGACGGTCGACGCGCTGATGAAGCTCGAGCTGCCGGCCGGCGTGGACGTGCAGATCAAGCTGAACTGATCATCCGGGCGGCTTGCGCCGCCCAGCGGGGCCGCTATACTAGGCGGCTCCCTTTGGCCCCCGAAGGGCGCCCGGCACATCGCCGCGGCGCCGTGGTTTTTTCGGGGCCGGGGATCCGACGGGTAGTCGTACGGCCACGTGCCGGACACCGCCCGGTAACAAGACGCAGCACCGGCCAATCGCAGCCGGTGTGGTGTAAAGAGGACAAAGGTCATGACCATTGGTTTGGTCGGCCGCAAGTGCGGCATGACTCGTGTATTCACCGAAACGGGCGAATCCGTGCCGGTGACGGTCATCCAGGCGTTGCCCAGCCGCGTCGTGCAGGTCAAGGGCAAGGAGCGCGACGGCTACCGCGCGGTCCAGGTCACCGTCGGCTCGCGCCGCGCCTCCCGGCTCACCAAGCCGGTCGCGGGCCATTTCGCCAGCCAGGGCGTCGAGCCGGGCGACACCACCATGGAATTCCGCCTCGCCGACGGCGAGGGCGATGACCTCAAGGCGGGCGCCGAGCTCAAGGTCGACCTGTTCGAGGTCGGCCAGGTGGTCGACGTCACCGGCACCACCATCGGCAAGGGCTTCGCCGGCGTCATGAAGCGCCACGGCTTCGCCGGCGGCCCGGCCAGCCACGGCGCCTCCGTCGTGCACCGCGCCCCGGGCTCGATCGGCCAGCGCCAGACGCCGGGCCGCGTGTTCAAGGGCAAGCGCATGGCCGGCCACATGGGCGGCGAGCGTCGTACCGAGGAGAACCTGCGCGTCGTCGAGGTCGATGCCGAGCGTCACCTGCTGCTGGTGAGCGGCTCCGTACCGGGCGCCGAGGGCGGCTCCGTGGTGGTCCGTCCGTCGGTCAAGGCGGCGGCGCAGAAGCGGCGCAAGTACGTTGCGCCGTCGAAGACCTCAAAGAAGTGATCCGAGGCTCCCGCGCATGAAGCTCAAGCTGGTAAACGGCGGGCCCAAGGGCTCCGAGATCGAACTCAGTGACACGACCTTCGGCCGTGAATTCAACGAGCCGCTGGTCCACCAGGTCCTGACCGCGTACATGGCTGCCGGCCGCGCCGGCACCAAGGCGCAGAAGACCAAGGCCGAGGTCCGTGGCGGCGGCAAGAAGCCGTGGCGACAGAAGGGCACGGGCAGCGCCCGCGCCGGCTCCAGCCGCAGCCCGATCTGGGTCGGCGGCGGCCGCGCGTTCGCGGCCAAGCCGCGCAGCCACGAGCAGAAGGTCAACCGCAAGATGTACCGCGGCGCGGTGCGCTCGATGCTCTCCGAGCTCATCCGGCAGGAGCGCCTGGTGGTGACCGACGGCCTCGAGCTCGAGGCGCCGAAGACCCGCATGCTGGTCGGCAAGCTCAAGGAACTCGGCCTGGACAACGTGCTGATCCTGGTCGAGGCGTTCGACGAGAAGCTCTTCCTCGCCTCGCGCAACCTGCCGGCGGTCCACGTGCTGCCGGTGGCGGGCCTGGACCCGGTCAGCCTCGCGCGCCACGACAAGGTCCTGGCGACCGTGGGCGCGCTCAAGATGCTCGAGGAGCGCCTGGCATGAACACGACGATCGTCAACCGCGGGCCCTCCAAGGAGCGCCTGATCAACGTCCTGATCGCCCCGCATGTCTCGGAGAAGAGCGCGCGCGTGGCGGCCGAGGGTGGCCAGTACGTGTTCCGCGTCCGTACCGACGCGACCAAGCCGGAGATCAAGGCGGCGGTCGAGTTCATGTTCGAGGTCAAGGTGAGGTCGGTGAGGGTGGTCAACCAGCAGGGCAAGAACAAGCGATTCGGCCGCTTCGAGGGCCGCCGCTCTGACTGGAAGAAGGCCTATGTGCGGCTGCAGGACGGCCAGGCCATCGAGCTTGGCGGTGCCGAGGCCCCGTAACGGGCGCCACGCGAGAACTGAAGGCAGACAACGATGGCATTGAAGAAACTCAAGCCCACGTCGCCGGGGACGCGCTTCCAGGTGCGCCCCGACCGTTCCGGGCTGCACAAGGGCAAGCCCGTCCGCAGCCTGACGGGGTCGCAGAAGTCGACCGGCGGGCGCAACAATTCCGGGCGCCTGACGACCCGCCACAAGGGCGGCGGCCACAAGCAGCGCTACCGCGTGGTGGACTTCCGCCGCGACAAGGACGGCGTGCCCGGCCGCGTCGAGCGCCTCGAGTACGACCCGAACCGGTCGGCGTACCTCGCGCTGGTGCTCTACCGTGACGGCGAGCGGCGCTACATCCTGGCGCCGAAGGGCCTCAAGGAAGGCGACGAGGTCCAGTCCGGTCCGGAAGCGCCGATCAAGCCGGGCAACGCGATGGCGCTGCGCAGCGTGCCGGTCGGCTCGATGGTGCACAACGTGGAGATGAAGCCCGGCAAGGGCGGCCAGATCGCGCGTGCGGCGGGCAACTCGGCGCAGTACACCGGCCGCGAGGGCGGCTACGCCATGCTGCGGCTGAAGTCCGGCGAGATGCGCCGGATCGACGTCGAATGCCGCGCCACGCTGGGCGAGGTCGGCAACGACGAGCACAACCTGCGCACCTTCGGCAAGGCCGGCGCCAAGCGCTGGCGCGGCATCCGGCCGACGGTCCGTGGCGTCGTCATGAACCCGGTCGACCATCCGCACGGCGGCGGCGAGGGCCGCTCCGGGCAGGGCAACCCGCACCCGGTGTCGCCGTGGGGCTGGCATACCAAGGGCAAGAAGACGCGCAAGAACAAGCGGACCGACGCGCTCATCGTGCGTCGTCGCAAGTAAGGAGCCTCGGACACCATGTCACGTTCGCTGAGGAAGGGCCCGTTCGTCGATCTTCACCTTGCCAAGAAGGTGCAGGTGGCCCGCGACAAGAACGACCGCCGCCCGATCAAGACCTGGTCGCGGCGCTCGATGATCCTGCCCGACATGGTCGGGCTGACGATCGCCGTGCACAACGGCCGCCAGCACGTCCCGGTGCTGGTGACCGAGAACATGGTCGGCCACAAGCTCGGCGAGTTCGCCCCGACGCGGACCTTCAAGGGTCACTCGGGCACCAAGCGGGCCGGTTCGGAGTAACGCCATGCAGGTTTCCGCCAAACTGCGCCACGCGCGCATCTCGCCGCAGAAGTGCCGCCTCGTCGCGGACCTCGTGCGCGGCCAGCCCGTCGGCCAGGCACTGCACGTGCTGGCGTTCACGCCCAAGAAGGGCGCGAAGCTGGTGCGCAAGGTGCTGGAGTCGGCGATCGCCAACGCCGAGCACAACCTGGGCGCGGACGTCGACGAGCTCAAGGTCGCCCGCATCGAGATCGACACGGCGCCGGTGATGAAGCGCTTCCATGCCCGCGCCAAGGGTCGTGGCAACCGCATCGTCAAGCGGCTGAGCCACATCACCGTGACGGTCGCCGACCGTTCGGCCGGCTGACGCCGGGAAGAACAGGAACGGAGCAGCACATGGGTCAGAAAGTAAACCCGATCGGCATCCGCCTCGGCATCACGCGCGACTGGACGTCGCGGTGGTACGCCGATTCGAAGAACTTCCCGTCGCACATCTACACCGACTGGATCGTGCGCGAGTTCCTCAAGAAGAAGCTCGCGGACGCCTCGGTCAGCCGCATCCACATCGAGCGTGCCGCCCGCAAGTCGAGCATCACCATCCACACGGCGCGGCCGGGCATGGTCATCGGCAAGAAGGGCGAGGACATCGAGAAGCTGCGCATGGAAGCGGCGCGGCTGATGAAGATGGCGGTCGGCGACGTGCGGCTCAACATCGCCGAGATCAGGAAGCCCGAGCTCGACGCGCAGCTGGTCGCCGAGAGCATCGCGCAGCAGATCGAGAAGCGGGTGATGTTCCGTCGCGCCATGAAGCGCGCGGTGACCAACACCATGCGCAGCGGGGCGCTGGGCGTGAAGGTGCGCGTCGCGGGTCGCCTCAACGGCGCCGAGATCTCGCGTTCCGAGTGGACGCGCGAGGGACGCATCCCGCTGCACACGTTCCGTGCCGAGATCGACTACGGCCTGGCCGAGGCGCACACGACCTACGGGATCATCGGCGTCAAGGTCTGGGTCTTCAAGGGCGAGGTGTTCGAGCGCGAGGAAGCCGAGGTGATCGCGCCCGAGGCCGAGGCCCAGCAGGCGGCGGCCGAGCCGGCGGCCGGCTGAGCGCGGAGGACCTGAATCATGATGCAGCCAAAGCGCACCAAGTTCCGCAAGCAGCACAAGGGCAACCTTGCGGGAAACCCGACCCGTGGCACCACCGTGGCCTTCGGTGACTTCGGGCTCAAGTCCACCGGCCGGGCGCGGATGACGGCCCGCGAGATCGAGGCGGCGCGGCGTGCGATGACCCGCTACGTCAAGCGCGGCGGCCAGATCTGGATCCGGGTGTTCCCGGACGTGCCGATCACGCAGAAGCCGATCGAGGTCCGCATGGGCAAGGGCAAGGGCAACGTCGAGTACTGGATCGCCAAGGTCACGCCCGGCAAGGTGCTGTTCGAGATCGAAGGCGTCCCCGAGGCCACCGCCCGCGAGGCGTTCAGGCTGGCGGCGGCGAAGCTGTCCGTTTCCACGACGTTCGTGAAGCGCCAGGTGCTGTGATGAAAGCGAATGAACTGCGCAAGAAGACCGAGGCCGAACTGAAGGACGAGCTGATCAAGCTGCGTCGCGAACAGTTCAACCTGCGGATGGCCGCGGCCACGGGCCAGCCGGCCCGCCCCGACCAGCACGGCAAGGTGCGCAAGGGCGTGGCACGGGTCAAGACGGTACTGAGCGAACTCGCGCGCGCGAAGCGCGCCGGGAGTGAGGCGTGATGGCTGAGAACCTGGAAACCGCGCCGGCCGCCGACAAGGCGCAACGGACGCTGACTGGCCGCGTGGTCAGCAACAAGATGGACAAGACGATCACCGTCGTGGTCGAGCGCCTGGTCAAGCACCCCACCTACGGCAAGTACGTGCGGCGCACCACCAAGCTGCTCGCGCACGACGAGAACAACGAGTGCAACGAAGGCGACACCGTGTCGATCACGCCGTGCCGCCCGCTGTCGCGCCGCAAGTCATGGGCCCTGGTGCGCGTCGTGGGACGCGCTCCGGCAGCCTGAACGCCGGGAGGATGATCCGATGATCCAGATGCAAACCCGGCTGCAGGCTGCCGACAACTCGGGCGCCAAGGAACTGATGTGCATCAAGGTGCTCGGCGGTACCCGCAGGCGCTACGCGGGTGTCGGCGACGTCATCAAGGTGAGCGTCAAGGACGCCATCCCGCGCGGCAAGGTCAAGAAGGGAGAGGTCTACGACGCCGTGGTGGTGCGCACCCGCAAGGGCGTGCGCCGGGCCGACGGCTCGCTGATCCGCTTCGACGGCAACGCGGCGGTGCTGCTGACCAACAAGCTCGAGCCGATCGGCACGCGCATCTTCGGGCCCGTGACCCGCGAGCTGCGCACGGCCCAGTTCATGAAGATCATCTCGCTCGCGCCGGAAGTAATTTGACGGCTGAGGACAGGCGATGAAGAGGATTCGAAAAGGTGACACGGTGGTCGTGATCGCCGGCCGCGACAAGGGCCGGACCGGCGCCGTGGTCAAGGTACTCGACGACGACCACGTCGTCGTCGAGAACGTCAACATGGTCAAGAAGCACCAGAAGCCGAACCCCAACCGCGGCACGCCCGGCGGGATCGTGCAGAAGGAGGCGCCGCTGCACGCGTCGAACGTGGCGCTGTGGAATCCGGCGACCAAGAAGGCCGACCGGGTCGGCTTCAGGACGCTGGAGGACGGCCGCAAGGTGCGTTACTTCCGGTCCAACGGCGAAGTCGTGGACGTGTGATCGTGGAGAGAGAGATGGCTTACCAGGCCAGGTTGCATAAGCACTATCACGAGGTCGTGATGCCGAAGCTCAAGCAGGAGCTCGGCCTCTCGAACGACATGCAGGTGCCCCGTATCACCAAGATCACGGTGAACATGGGCGTCGGCGAGGCCGTGGCCGACAAGAAGGTCATGGACGCGGCCACCGACGACCTGGCGAAGATCACCGGCCAGAAGCCGTCCGTGCGCCTGTCCCGCAAGTCGATCGCGACGTTCAAGCTGCGCGAGGGCCTGCCGGTCGGGTGCATGGTGACCTTGCGCGGCGCGCGCATGTACGACTTCCTCGACCGCCTGATCAGCATCGCGATCCCGCGCATCCGCGACTTCCGTGGCACCAACCCGCGCTCGTTCGACGGCCGCGGCAACTACAGCCTCGGCGTCAAGGAGCAGATCATCTTCCCGGAGATCGCCTACGACCAGATCGACCAGGTGCGCGGGATGGACATCACCATCACCACCAGCGCGGGCAACGACGCCGCCGGGCGCGCACTGCTCGACGCTTTCAACTTTCCGTTCAGGAAGTGACCGATGGCCAAGACCAGCATGATCGAGCGCGAGACGCGTCGCGCCAAGACGGTGAAGAAGTACGCCGGCAAGCGGGCCAGGCTCAAGGAGCAGATCCGCAACCCGCGTGCATCGCAGGAGGAGCGTGCGGCGGCCGTCGAGGCGCTGCAGAAGCTGCCCCGCGACGCAAGCCCCACGCGGCAGCGCAAGCGTTGCGCGATCACCGGGCGATCGCGCGGCAACTACCGCAAGTTCGGCCTCGGCCGCAGCAAGCTGCGCGAGGCCACGATGCGTGGCGACGTCCCCGGGCTCCGCAAGGCCAGCTGGTGAGGATTGATCGATGAGCATGACTGATCCGATCGCGGACTTCCTGACGCGCATCCGCAATGGCCAGGCGGCCAACAAGACCGAGGTGACCGTCGGGTCCTCGAAGGTCAAGGCCGCGATCGCGCGCGTGCTGAAGGACGAGGGCTACATCGCGGACTTCGCGGTGAAGCAGGACGGCGGCAAGGCGACCCTGACGGTGGCACTCAAGTACCACCAGGGCCGCCCGGTCATCGAGCGCATCGAGAGGGTGTCCCGCCCCGGGCTTCGCCAGTACCGCGGCAAGGACGACGTGCCGAAGGTCCTCGGTGGCCTCGGCGTGGCAATCGTGTCCACCCCGCAGGGTGTGATGACGGACCGTGACGCCCGCCGCAGCGGCCAGGGCGGCGAGGTCCTGTGCGTAGTGGCGTGATGCCCGCGCGGACAGTTGAACAGAGGTCTTGAGGTCATGTCTCGAGTAGCCAAGAAGCCGGTCGACCTGCCCAAGGGCGTCACCGCGACGATGACCGACACCGCGGTCACCGTGAAGGGTGCCAAGGGGTCGCTGACGCTCCCGCTGACGCGCGGCGTCTCGGTGGCCCAGGAAGCCCAGACGCTGGTCGTCAAGGTCGGCGAGGGCAAGGACGCGAAGACGCTGATCCCGTCGGCGGGGTCGATGCGCGCGCACCTGGCCAACATGGTCACCGGCGTCTCCACCGGGTTCGAGCGCAAGCTGGAACTGGTGGGCGTCGGCTACCGCGCCGCGGTTCAGGGCAAGGCCCTCAACCTGACGCTCGGCTTCTCGCATCCGGTCAGCTACGCGGTGCCGGAAGGCATCACCATCGAGACGCCCACCCAGACCGAGGTCGTGGTGAAGGGCATCGATGTCCAGAAGGTCGGCCAGGTGGCCGCCGAGATCCGCGGCTTCCGTCCGCCCGAGCCCTACAAGGGCAAGGGCGTGCGCTACGCCGGCGAAAAGATCTCGTTGAAGGAAGGCAAGAAGAAGTAACCGCCATGGCACAGCTCACCAAGAAGGACAAGCGGCAGCGTCGTGCGACCCGTGGCCGGGCCAAGATCCGCGAGATCGGCACGGCCCGCCTGACGGTGCACCGCACGCCCCGCCACATCTACGCCCAGATCACCACCGCGGACGGCGCGAGCGTGCTGGTCACCGCGTCGACGTTGCAGAAGGACGTGGCCGAGGGGCTGAAGGGCACCGGCAATGCCGCGGCCGCGGCCGCGGTCGGACGCACCATCGCCGAGCGCGCCAAGGCCGCCGGCATCACGTCGGTCGCCTTCGACCGCTCCGGCTTCATGTATCACGGTCGCGTCAAGGCGCTGGCCGAGGCGGCCCGCGAGGCCGGCCTCGAGTTCTGATCCAGGGGATAAGGCAAAATGGCACGAGAGCAAAGAGGCCCCGCGACTGACGACCTGCTGGAGAAGCTGGTCACGGTCAATCGCACCGCCAAGGTGGTCAAGGGTGGCCGGCAGTTCGGCTTCACCGCACTGACGGTCGTCGGCGACGGCGCCGGCCGCGTCGGCTTCGGCTACGGCAAGGCGCGGGAAGTCCCGACCGCCATCGCCAAGGCGATGCAGCAGGCGCGCCGCAACATGGTGACCGTGCCGCTGCGCAACGACACGCTGCACTATGCCGTCAACGGCCGCCACGGCACGACGCGCGTCATCGTGCAGCCCGCCTCCGACGGTACCGGCGTCATCGCCGGCGGCAGCATGCGCGCGGTGTTCGAGTGCGCCGGTGTCCGCAACGTGCTGGCCAAGAGCTACGGCTCGCGCAATCCGATCAACGTCGTGCGCGCCACCTTCGATGCATTCGCCCGGGTGACCTCGCCCGACGACATCGCGGCCAAGCGCGGCAAGACCATCGCCGAGATAACGGGCTGAAGTCATGAGCAAGCCACAGATCAAGCTGACGCTCAAGCGCAGCCTCGCCGGTCAGCTCCGCAACATCCAGGCGTCCGCGCGCGGGCTCGGCCTGAAGCGCATCCGCGATACGCGGGTGGTCGCCGACACACCGGAGAACCGCGGGATGATCCGCGCCGCGCAGCACCTGCTCGACGTCGAGCAGGCCTGAGGAGAGCAGCAACATGCGACTGAATACCCTGAAGCCCGGTGCGGGCAGCAAGAAGCCCCGGCTGCGCGTCGGGCGCGGCGCGTCGGCCGGCCAGGGCAAGACCTGCGGCCGCGGCGGCAAGGGCCAGAAGGCCCGCAAGGGTGGCTACCACAAGGTCGGCTTCGAGGGCGGGCAGATGCCGCTCCAGCGTCGCCTGCCGAAGGTCGGCTTCCGCTCGGCGATCAAGCGCACGCGCGCCGAGGTGACCCTGACCGACCTGTCCAAGATCAAGGCCGACGTGATCGACCTCGCCGGCCTCAAGGCCGCGAGCATCGTCCCGGCCGGCACCGAGAAGGCGCGGATCATCCTGTCCGGCAAGATCACGCGCGCGGTGACGGTGGCGGGGCCGGCCGTGGTCGCGACCAAGGGCGCGCGCGCGGCGATCGAGCAGGCCGGCGGGCGCATCGAGGACGGCGTCCCGGCCTGACGGCCGGCGCCAGAGCAGGCAGGAGACGGCATTGGCGACGCAGGCCACGAACCCGGCACTCGCATTCGGTGAAGCCACGCGCTTCACCGAGATGCGTCATCGCCTGCTGTTCCTGTTCGGGGCGCTGATCGTCTACCGGATCGGCACCTTCGTGCCCGTGCCCGGCATCGACATGGCTGCCATGGCGCGGCTGTTCGACCAGCAGGAAGGCACGATCCTCGGCCTGTTCAACATGTTCTCCGGCGGCGCCCTGTCGCGCTTGTCGATCTTCGCCATGGGCGTGATGCCCTACATCTCCGCGTCCATCATCATCCAGATGATGGCGGTGGTGGTGCCGTCGATGATCGCCATCAAGAAGGAGGGCGAGGCCGGCCGGCGCAAGCTGACGCAGTGGACCCGCTACTTCACGCTGGTGCTGGCGCTGTTCCAGGGCCTCGGCGCGGCCACCGCGTTCGAGAACCAGGGCGTGGCGCTCAGCGGCGGCGCGCCGTTCATCGTGACGGCCACGATCACGCTCGCGGCCGGCACCATGTTCCTGATGTGGCTCGGCGAGCAGATCACCGAGCGCGGCATCGGCAACGGCAT
>CAZXAS010000107.1:0-9945 GCA_964638185.1 uncultured Steroidobacteraceae bacterium
TAGCGCCGCTCCGGCTCCTTGCGCAGCGCCATCAGCACGATGTTGTCGAGGTCGCGGCTGATCCTGCGTCGCCGAGGCCGCGGCTCGGGAGCATCGACCACGTCGTCGGGCGCCTCGCGCAGCACGACGCTCGGCGGCCTGGGCTCGGCTTCGCAGATCGCCTGCTGCAGGGCCCGTGGCGAGCGTTCGTTCGCGACGTAGGGAAGTCGTCCCGTCAGCAGTTCGTACAGCAGCACGCCCAGCGAATAGACGTCGCTCGCGGTCGTGATCACGTCGCCCTGCAGCTGCTCCGGGCTCGCATAGCGCGGCGTGAGCGCACGCATGTCCGCCACGGTCGCCACGGGATTGCGCAGCTGCCCGACGTCGATCAGCTTGGCGACGCCGAAGTCGAGCAGCCGCGGTTCGCCGAGCGCGTCGACGAGGATGTTGGAGGGCTTGACGTCGCGGTGCACCACCAGGCTGCGGTGCGCCGACTCCACCGCCGCGCAGACCTTCTGGAAGAGTCGCAGCCTGGCCTCGGTGTCCAGGCGACGCTGGCGACAGGCGACGTCGATGGGCTCGCCCTCGATGTACTCCATCACCAGGTATGGGATGCCATCGTCGGTCGTCCCGCCGTCGTAGAGCCGGGCGATGTTCGGGTGCGACAGGCGCGCCAGGATCTGCCGCTCGCTGTTGAACCTGGCGAGGGCGTCGGCGGAGAGCATTGCGGGGTTGAGCAGCTTGACCGCGACCTGCTGTTCGAACTGGCCGTCGCAACGTTCGCCGAGGTACACCGAGCCCATCCCGCCCTGCGCGATGAGGCGGACCAGTCGCCATGCGCCGAGGCGCTGGCCGAGGAGTGCGCTGACCTGTTGCTCGACCACGCCATCGGCTGCGCGCTGGATCGCGGCGTTGATGGTCTGGTCGCCGCGCTCGTCCTGGGCGAGCAGGTCCTCGACCTCCTGGCGCAGGACCGGGTCGTCCGCGCACTCGCCGGCAAGCCAGGCGGCGCGCGTTTCGGGCGGGAGCGCCAGCGCCGCCTGGTACAGCGCCTCGATGCGTCGCCAGCGTTCTGGCGTCATGGACGCGACCTCCTGGTCCGGTGTCCTGCAACATAAAGCAGGAACCGCTGGCGATAAACCCCGCGGGACTCCCCAGGTACCGGCCGCCTGTCTATAGTGCGGGCCTACCGGCAGCACGAGGATCCGTGTGTCGCAAGACGCCAACGTAACCCAGCTCCTGCAGGCATGGCGCCGCGGGGACGAGATCGCGCTCGACGCGCTGACGCCGCTCGTCTACCGGGAACTGCAGCGATTGGCACGCGGCGCGTTCCGGCGCGAGCGGGCGGACCATACCCTGCAGCCGACGGCGCTGGTGCACGAGGCCTTCCTGCAGCTGGCCGGGGCGGAGGTCGACTGGCAGAGCCGGGCGCACTTCTTTGCGCTGGCGGCGCGGCAGATGCGCCGCATCCTGGTCAACCATGCACATGCCAAGCGCGCCGCGAAGCGCGGCGGCGGCGCCATTGCCGTCGACATCGACGCCGTTCCCGAGCCCGCCGGTCCGGCGGTGACCGAGATCACCGACCTCGACGAGGCGTTGACACGGCTCGCCGAGTTCGACGAACGCAAGAGCCGGATCCTGGAACTCCACTACTTCGGTGGGCTCACCTACGAAGAGATGGCGGAGGCGCTCGGGTTGTCGACGACAACCCTCGACCGGGAGTTGAGGCTCGCCAAGGCATGGCTGAGGCAGGCGCTGGCCTGAGCTGGCCGTCGATCCGCTCCCTGCAAGAAGGCGGTCGCGCCACCGCGCGACCTACGTGCGGCGCCGCGGCCGCGATGGCGGTCGCCGCGACGGCTTGCGCAGCGGCTTCGGCGGCACGTCCTTCACCACGGTGATGCGCAGCGGCTGGCCCGCGACTCGCGTCTTCTTGAGTTCGCGCATGACCTCGGCCGGCATGCCCTTCGGCAGGCCGACATAGGTATGGTCCTCGCGGATGTCCACGTGGCCGATCTGGCGGCCCTCCAGTCCGGCGACGTTGGCGATGGCGCCGACGATGTTGCCGGGCTTGACACCATGGACGTAGCCGACCTCGATGCGGAAAGTCTCGGTATCCGCCTCGGCCAGTCGCTCCGGGTCCTTGCGGCCCGAGGAACCCCGGGTCTTGCCCGGGTCGCGGCGTGCCGGTCTTGATTCGGGCTCCGGGATCCGCTCGTGCATCGGCGCGGGGCGCTCGGCGCGTTCCTGCAGCAGCAACGGGCTGCCGCCCTGCAGAAGGCTTGCCAGGGCCGCGGCGATCTCGGTCGCGGGCACGTTGTGCTCGCGCTCGAATTCCTCGATCAGGCTTCGAAAAGGCTCGGCCTGTCCGGCCGCCAGCGCCTCGGTGATGCGCTGCCGGAACCTGGCGACGCGCTGCTCGTTCACGTCGGCGATCGTCGGCAGGTCCATCGGCTCCAGCGGCTGGCGCGTGGCGCGCTCGATATAGCGCAGCATGTTGCGCTCGCGTGGCGTGATGAAGAGGATCGCCTCACCCTTGCGGCCAGCGCGGCCGGTGCGGCCGATGCGGTGGATGTAGGACTCCGAGTCGTAGGGCACGTCGTAGTTGACGACATGGCCGATGCGCTCGACGTCGAGCCCGCGCGCCGCGACGTCGGTCGCGACCAGGATGTCGAGCTGGCCGCCCTTGAGGCGCGTCACCGTGCGCTCCCGGTCCTTCTGCTGCATGTCGCCGTTCAGGGCCGCGGCAGCGAAGCCGCGCGCTTCCAGGCGCTCGGCCAGCTCGACCGTCGATTGCTTGGTGCGCGCGAAAACGAGCATGGCGTCGAAGGGCTCCGCCTCCAGGATGCGGGTCAGCGCGTCGAGCTTGTGCACGCCGCTGACGACCCAGTAGCGCTGGCGGGTATTGGCTGCCGTACTGGTCTTGCTGCGGATGGTCACCTCCGCCGGATCGCGCAGGTGCTTCTGGGCGATGCGCCGGATCGGCGCCGGCAGGGTCGCAGAGAACAGCGCGACCTGGCGGGTGGCGGGCGTCTGCTCGAGGATCCACTCGATGTCGTCGACGAAGCCCATCTGCAGCATCTCGTCGGCTTCGTCGAGCACCAGCATGGTGACGCCGCTCAAGTCGAGCGTGCCACGCTTGATGTGGTCCATCACGCGCCCCGGTGTGCCGACCACGACATGGGCGCCGCGCTTCAGGCTCATCAGCTGTGGCGTGTAGCTCTGGCCGCCGTAGATGGGCAGCACGTGGAATCCCTTGATCCTGGAGGCGTAGCGCTGGAAGGCCTCGGCGACCTGGATTGCGAGTTCGCGGGTGGGCACCAGCACCAGGCCCTGCGGGACGCCGCCCGCGGGGTCGATCCGGCACAGCATCGGCAGGGCGAAGGCAGCGGTCTTGCCGGTGCCCGTCTGGGCCTGGCCCAGCATGTCGCGCCCCTCGAGCAGCACCGGTATCGTGGCAGCCTGGATCGGGGACGGCGACTCGTAGCCGACCGAGGCGATGGCTTCGAGCACCGCCTGGCCCAGGCCGAGGTCGCCGAACGTCGGGATGCTGGGCTCGGTCGCGGCTTGTTCCATGGCGATTCACTCGGGCGCGGGTCGTCGGGGGCGACAAGGTTACGTGAACGCGCAGGCGGCGGTGGGGTTTCGGTGGAGGACTGGCCTTGCCGGCAGGCCGGGCTGGGTTGGCAGCGGCACAAAGGGACGCGCGTGGCGCGAAACGTTGAGATCAAGGCACGGCTCAGCGCCGGGAACGCCGCCGCGGCCCGGCAGGCGGCGCTCGCACGCGCCACCGACCCCCCTGAGGACATCCGCCAGACGGATACGTACTTCCATGTTCCGAAAGGGCGGCTGAAGCTCAGGGTCTTCGGGGAGGGCCGGGCGGAACTGATCGCCTACCAGCGCCCGGACCAGCCCGGTCCGAAGCTCTCGTCCTATGTCCGCGCGCCCTGCGCCGACGCAGAGCTGACACTGGCGGCGCTGGGCGCGGCGCTCGGCGTCCGTGGCGTCGTCGTGAAGCACCGTGTGGTCGTCCTCGTGGGCCAGTCGCGGCTGCATTTCGACGAGGTCGCCGGACTCGGCCACTTCCTCGAGATCGAGGTCGTGCTGCGCGACGACCAGTCGCCTGCCGAGGGTGAGCGAATCGCGAGGCGACTCATGGAAATGCTCGGGATCGAGCCGGCCGACCTGGTCGACGGAGCGTATATCGACCTGCTTGCGGCCGCCCGGTAGGACGAGGCAGGACCGGTGGCGAGCTAGGCGCGGCGGGCTCAGTCGACCTCGATGGCCCCGATGTCGCTGGATGCTGCGCTCGTCCGCACCGCGCCGCGCTGGTCGACATCCGGGCGCAGGACGGTGAACCGTGGCCGGGTGTCCACCGACACCCGCATGCGCGGGTTTTCCGGCAGGTAGCCCGAGGCGAACAGTGTCCGCCAGGCCTCGTCGCCCAGCAGTTCGGGCCCCATGCCCGGGATCGACTGCGTCGCGAGTGCGGCATCGAGGCGATGCCAGAACTCGATGTAGGGATGGTTGGCGAGTTCCTGCGGCCACGCCTGGGCCGGGCCAAAGAAGTGCGTGTCGTCGATCCCCAGGATGGGATTGCCGGATGGATCGGTGTACGGCTGCAGCCCGGGGGTCGTGGGATCGAGGTCGACCGCCTGCAGGAAGGCGGCGAAGTCGGCCGTGAAGGTGCTGGCGAATCCGGCCAGGCCGTATTGCTGCTCGACCCGGCCGAGGACGATGGCGAGGAAGTTGTCGCTGCCACCGCTGTCGACGGTGTACTCGGCAAGGGTTTCCGAAATGCTGTACGAGCCCGGCGGAACCTGGCCGAGGGCACTGCCCCGCGGCGCGTAATGCAGCACGGCGGGATCCCCCGCGCCGACCCCGACGGACAGGATGCCGGTTGCATGGGTGATGCCGCCGGCGAGGTCGACGACATCCTCGACGGCGACGCCATCGGCATCGCCGGCCTGCGGGTAATGCTTGCGGCTCAACGATTCCCAGCCCCATTCGCCGACCGGCACCAGGATCTGGCTCAGGTCGAGCACACCGATGCGGTTGTAGCCGGCACTGCGAAAATAGAACAGCGAGCCGGTGAACAGGTCGTGGGCGTAGCGGGGGCCACCCACCGGCTCGACCGTGTTGCCGGCGATGATCGAGTGCCCGACGATCATGTGCTCGGTCGCATGCGCATTGCCGATGGTCGCCGCGATACCGCCGGCCAGATTCGGCCGGCCGAGGCTGTCGGTGCGCGGCACACCGCGGACCTCGTTCTCGACCACGGTGCAACCGAGCATCTCCAGGAACCCGTTCGACATGTAGACGCCGCCGCCACGCCAGTAGCCCATGGCGAGTACGAACCCGGGCAGCCCCGGTGCAGGTTCGGCAAGGTTGCGCGCGATGGTGCTGCTGGTCAGTTGCAGCGTCTTGCTGTTGCCGATGCCGCCGCCATCCGAGTACACGCCGGCACCGTAGACAAACAGGCCGCTGATGCGGTTGCCGGTGATGGCCGAGCGGTCGATGGTCGAGGTCGCGCGTGGGTGGTCGGCGCCACCGACCGAGTACACGCCGCCGCCCGCTGCGCCGCCGCCGAGCACGGAGTTGCCGCTGACGACGCAGTCCTGCATGTCGACGATGTCGGCGTAGACCGCGCCTCCGAACGCGCCACGGTCGCGGGACGAGTCGAAGTCGCCCGACACGTGGTTGTCGTAGAGACGGCAATCCTCGAGACGAGCCACGCCCCAGACGGCGATGGCCCCACCCCTGGCGAGGGTCCAGGGCTGTGGATACTGACCGCCGGGCGTGATGGCCTCCGCCACGCTGCGCCCGCCGGTGATCGAGACGTTGACCAGGGTCAGGTCGCCGTCGACCGCCAGCACCCGTGCGCCCGGCTCGTTGCCCCCGGCCCAGGAGAACGTTATGCCGGCCGGCAGCGCCGACGCATCGATCACCACGTCCTTGCGCGCCACCAGCGCGGACCGGCCGTAATCGCGGTCGAACCAGCCGACGAGGTAGGACACGGGGCCGCTCGGCTCGTCGCGGATGCCCATGACCTCGCCCGTCAGCATGGTGTGCTCGTCGGCGACGATCGACAGCGCGATCGTGCCCCCGTCGAGGGCTGGATCGAACGTGATGCGCTGGCCCGAAGCGGCGGCGGACAGGGCCGAACGCAGCGTGACCGTGCCGGCGGGTGGCGAGGCCGAGTCCAGGAGGCTCGTGACCACGATGGCTGCGGGCGGTGGGGACGAATCACCGCCTCCACCGCCGCTGCAGCTCACCAGCAGCAACGCCAGCGGAACGACGAGGAGGGCTGTCATTCGGCGCGTCATGGCAACCTGCGCGGGCAAGGAGTACGCGATGATCGTAGCGCGAACCGGCGCCGTCACTGGTCGAGGGAAGCCGCGTAGGTACTTTCCCCAGTCCTGGCCGCGCCTCGGTCGCGACCACGGGCTTCGGGCGACGACGCGGCGAAGTGACAGGTGGCGCGTGTATCATTGTGACGCGCGATGGCGTCCGGTGTCGTGCGTGGGAGAACTCTATGTCGTGCCGCAAGTCCCTTGCGCACCGCCCCAAGCGGTGGGTCGCTGGTCTGTTGCTCTTCTCCGGCGTGGTGCTGGCAAGCGCTGCCGAGCCGCCTGCGGACCGCCCCGCTGCCGCCACTGAACGGCCACGCGTCGGCCTCGTGCTCGCCGGTGGCGGCGCCAAGGGCGGGGCGCATGTCGGCGTCCTCAAGGTGCTCGAGGAACTGCGGGTACCGATCGACTGCATCGCCGGCACCAGCATGGGCGCTCTCGTCGGCGCCGGTTATGCGTCGGGCATCCCGGCTGCCGAGCTCGAGGGATTCGTCACCGGTATCGACTGGAAGTCGGTGGTGGGCGGTCTCGGCCAGCGTGACCTGCAACCCATCGAGCAGAAGCGCGCCGGGGTGACCTACAGCAACAACATCGAGGTGGGCATCAAGGACGGCAGCCTCCTGTTGCCGGGCGGTCTCGTCAACACCAGTGGCATCGAGGACCTGCTGCGCAGCTACGTGGCCCGTTCGCGCATGCAGCCGGACTTCGACCGGCTGCCGATTCCCTATCGCGCGGTCGCGACCGACATGATCACCGGCACGATGGTGGTGATCGACAGCGGCGACATCGCGACGGCCATGCGCGCCAGCATGGCCATTCCCGGCGCCTTCGCACCGGTGGTCACCGACAAGCACATCCTTTCCGACGGCGGCATGGTTCGGAACATCCCGGTCGACGTGGCGCGCGACCTGTGTGCGGACGTCGTCATCGTCGTGAACCTCGTCGAGCCCGTGGTCAGGCCGGAGAAGCTGCAGACCGCGACGCAGCTGCTTGGTCGCAGCACCGACGTGATGATCCAGGCGAACGAGGAACTGCAGCTGCAGACGCTGACCGGGCGTGACATCCGCATCGACGTGCCGATGGGCGACATAGGCACCGCGGACTTCGAGCGCGTGCCGGACACCATCCCCCTCGGTGAGGCGGCCGCGCGGGCAATGACCGACCAGCTGTCGGCGCTGGCCGTGCCTGGCCCCAGCTACCTCGCCTGGCGCAATTCAGTGACGTCCGGGCAGGAGATCGATGCGCGCCTCGCGGACGTGAGTTACGAGGGACTCCGGCACGTCAATCCGGAGTTCCTGGCACAGCGGTCCCGGATAAGCGCAGGGGACACCGTCGATACCGCGGCGATCAGCGCCGAGGCACAACGCATGTCCGTGCTGCAGGATTTCGAGTCGGTGGAGTACCGTCTCGACGGTGACCCGAAGCAACCGACGCTGGTCTGGCTGCCGAAGGAGAAGCGCTGGGGCCCGGACTACCTCAAGCTCGACCTCGGCATGTACGCCTCCGAGGGCGGTGACCTCGCCTTCGCCATCTATGCCAAGCACACGCGCACCTGGGTCAACAGCCTGGGCGCCGAGTGGCGCAACGAGATCCAGCTCGGCTATGAGAGCCAGGTCGCGACGAGCCTCTACCAGCCACTCACGGTCTCGCAGAAATTCTTCGTCGAACCACGTGCGGCCTGGTCCCGGACGCTCGAGGACGTATTCTTCGACGGCGAGCGCGTGGCCAGCTACCAGTTCAACAACATCGGCGCCGGGATCGACCTCGGCGCCAACCTCGGCAACCAGACGCAGGCACGGGTGGGCTACCTGTACACGCGCCGCGATGTCGAGGTCGACACCGGCTCGCCACTGCTGCCCGAGGACACGTCGGACGACGCCGGCGTGGCGTTATCGCTGACTTTCGACAGTCGCGACACGCCATTCAATGCGACTCGCGGCATGGCGTTCGCGCTCGAGTACCTGCAGAGCGACGAGTCACTCGGCGCCAGTCGCGACTGGGAACGCCTCGAGGCCGGGCTCGGCATCGCCGTCCCGTTGCGCAAGGACGTCGTATGGTTCACGTTTGCGGGGGGCTCCGATCTCGGCAGCAGCCTGCCCGAAGACCGCAACTTCATGATCGGCGGGCCGGGCAGCTTCCCCGGCTACGAGCTGGGCGAGATACGATCGGACGAGTACTGGACCGCGAGCGGCAGCTACCTGTGGCAGATCAAGGAGATCATGTCGATCCGCGGCCAGGCGCTCTATGCCGGCGTGCGGCTGCAGGCCGGCGAGATGTTCGACCGGCTGGACCTGGTCGACGACGGCACGGTCTACGGCGGCTCGATCTACCTGACCGGTCGCACGCAGGTCGGCCCGCTGACCCTCGGGGTGGGCGCCACCAGCACGGATTCCTGGAGCCTGTGGGTGGCCGTGGGTCGGCCGATGGGGCATGGCACGATCATGGAACGCGGCATCTTCCGCTAGCGCTGCGCCCAGGCGCGAACGCCCTCATCGCGCAGGAATTCCTCCGCCCGCGCTCCCTGCAACATGGCGAGTGTCGTCAGCATGCCCGCCTGTGTGCAGGAGTCCGCAACGACGGTCACCGAACGCGGGGCACCCTCGATCGGCCAACCCGTGCGCGGGTCGAGGATGTGCGTATAGCGCTGGCCGTCGCGTTGCACGAAGCGGTAGGTATCGCCGCTCGTGGCGAGCGCACCTGACCGCAGCTGTATGATCGTCGCGGCCTTCCGACCGGTCGCGGAGGCCGCCTCCACGCCGACTTTCCATGACGTCCCGTCCCGGCGGGGCCGCGTGACTGCGAGGTCGCCACCCATGTTGATGAGGCAGCTGCATGTGCTGAGTGCAGCTGCGCTGGCGGCAGCCTGGTCGACCGCGTACTCCTTGCCGAAGCCGCCGAAGTCGACCTGCATGCCGGGCTGCATGCGAAAGTGCGGCCTGCGCCACTCGGTCCTGGTCCAGCCGACCAGCGGCAGCAGCGCCTCGATCGCCCGCGCATCGGGGACGTGCTGCCCGCCGTCGAAGCGCCAGGCGCGGCGCAGCACCCCGGAGGTGACATCGAACAGGCCGCCGGAGAGCGCGTGCAGTTGCGCGGCGAAGTCGAGCAGGCCGGCCGTTTCGTCGTCGACCTCGACGGCACGTCCATCGGCGTGGTTGATGGCATGGACGACATTGTCGTCGCGATAGCGGCTGTACTTGTCCTCGATCCGCCAGGCACAGGTTGCGACCGCATCGAGCACCGCCTGCGCACCGGATTCGTCACCGCCCTCGACCAGCACCTCGCAAGGGCTCGCCATCGCGGCGAAGCGCCCGACCCAGTGGTCAGGACCAGGCTCGAGCCGGGTCAGGCGGGGCGAGGATGCCATGGACCCCGACGTTACCCGCCCTCAAAGCCTGAAGCGATAGCCGAACTGCACGATCACGGCGTCCAGGTCCGGGAACTGCTCCAGGTCCCCCTGGCTGCCGATGAGTTGCCCGCTGTCGAGGTTGCCGGTCTGGCGATAGTAGGCGAGCCGGGCGGTCCACTCATTGTCGCTCTGCGTGGTCCATCCGAACTTGAGTCCGGCGGTGATGCCGTCGAAGTCGCCGAGGCGCATGTCGGCCGAGGCATGCTCCGGCAG
>CAZXAS010000108.1:0-9836 GCA_964638185.1 uncultured Steroidobacteraceae bacterium
CGCTGCTCGACGCCGAGGAAATCGTCATCTGGACCGACGTCGACGGCGTCCTCTCTGCCGACCCGCGGCGCGTGCCCGACGCCAAGGTCATCGACTCGCTGTCCTACAACGAGGCGATGGAACTGGCCTACTTCGGCGCCAAGGTCATCCACCCCCAGACCATGGCACCGGCGGTCGAGCGCGAGATCCCGATCTGGATCCGCAACACCTTCGCGCCAGCGCGCAGCGGCACCCTGATCAGCGCGCGACCGGCCTCGAATCTCGCCGTCAAGGGCATCACCAGCATCGAGAACGTGGCGCTGCTCAATCTCGAGGGCGCCGGCATGATCGGCGTGCCGGGTACGGCGCATCGCCTGTTCGGCGCGCTCAGGGACGCCGAGATCTCAGTCATCCTGATCTCGCAGGGCAGCTCCGAGCATTCGATCTGTTTCGCGATCCCGGAGCGCGAGGCGCCGCTCGCCGAACAGGTGGTACGCCGCGCCTTCGCCACCGAGCTGCGCGAGGGGCAGATCCAGCGCATCGAGGTCAGCGGCGGCTGCTCCATCATCGCCGTGGTCGGCGACGGCATGGCCGGCACGCACGGCGTGTCGGCCAAGGTCTTCGGCGCGCTCGGCAAGGCGTCGGTCAACATCCGCGCGATCGCGCAGGGCGCCTCGGAGCGCAACATCTCGGCCGTGATCGACGGCCGCGACGCCTCCAAGGCGCTGCGGACCGTGCACGCGAGCTTCTATCTCTCGCCGCACACGCTGTCGATCGGCGTGGTCGGTCCCGGCACCGTCGGCGCCGTGCTGCTCGACCAGCTGGCCTCGCAGGCCGGGCGCCTCAAGCGTGACTTCAACGTCGACCTGCGGGTCCGCGGGATCGCCGGCTCCCGGCAGATGCTGCTGGCGGAGCAGTCGATCGACCTCGGCCGCTGGCGCGAGGCACTGGCCGGCGGCGAGGCGACGGACATGGAGCGCTTCACCCGCCACGTCGCGGCAGAGCATCTGCCGCACCGCGTGATCATCGACTGCACCGCCGATGCGGGGATCGGCGAGCGCTACGCCGGCTGGCTCGGTGCCGGCATCCACATCGTGACCCCGAACAAGAAGGCCAACAGCGGTCCCATGGCGCAGTACCGGCAAGTACGGGAGGCGGGCCGCCAGTCCGGCGCGCATTTCCTCTACGAAGCCAACGTCGGCGCCGGCCTGCCCGTGATCATGACGCTGCGCGACCTGCGCGAGACCGGCGACGAGATCCGCGCCATCGAGGGCATCTTCTCCGGCACGCTCGCCTACCTGTTCAACGTCTACGACGGCTCGGTGCCGTTCTCGCAGATCGTGCGCGAGGCCAAGGCCAAGGGCTACACCGAGCCCGATCCGCGTGACGACCTGTCGGGGATGGATGTCGCGCGCAAGCTCATCATCCTCGGGCGAGAGATGGGGCTCACCCTGGAGCTGGAGGACGTCGAGATCGAGAGCCTGGTGCCGGCCCAGCTGCGCGACTGTCCGATCGACGAGTTCCTCGAGCGACTGTCCGGTTTCGACGGCGACATGCAGCAGATGCTCGAGCAGGCGCGCGGCGCGGGCCAGGTGCTGCGCTACGTCGGGCGACTGACCGCGGATGGTCGCGCGACGGTCGGCGTTTCGCGGCTGCCGGCCAGCCATTCCTTTGCCAACATGGCGCTCACGGACAACATCGTGCGCTTCGTGACGGAACGCTACTGCGACAACCCGCTCATCGTGCAGGGACCCGGCGCCGGTCCCGCGGTCACGGCCGGCGGCGTGTTCGGCGACCTGTTGAGGCTCGCCTCCTACCTCGGCGCAAGGCTCTAGGGAGGCACCATGGCAACCAGCGGGCCCGTCACGGCATTCGCCCCGGCCACCGTCGGCAACGTCGGCATCGGCTTCGACATACTCGGGCACACCGTCAAGGCGGTGGGCGATCGCGTGACCGCTCGCCGCACGGTGGAGAAGGGCATCCGCATCACCGCCATCACCGGCAGCTCGGTCGACCTGCCGCTGCAGGCTGAGAAGAACACGGCCGGCATGTCGCTGGTGTCGATGGCCGGCGCGCTCGCGCTGCCCTACGGGATCGAGATCTCGATCGACAAGGGCATCCCGCTTGGCTCCGGCCTCGGCGGATCCGCCGCGTCGGCGGTCGCCGCGGTGGTCGCCGCCAATGCGCTCCTCGACGAGCCGCTCACCAAGCTCGAGCTGCTGAAGTTCGCCATGCAGGGCGAGGCCGTCGCCAGCGGCTCGGTGCACGTCGACAACATCGCGCCGTCGCTGTTCGGCGGGCTGGTGCTGACGGTCGGCATCGACCATCCGCGCACCAAGCAGATCCCGGTGCCGCCGTCGGTCCGCTGCGTGCTGGTGCACCCGCACATGTTCATGTCGACACGGGAAGCACGGCGCATCCTGCGCAAGACGGTCGACCTGTCCGACCTGGTCTGGCAGACGGCGAACCTCGCGGGCTTCCTGTCGGGCTGCTACACCAACGACCTGGCCATGATCCGCGACGCCTTCGAGGACGTGATCATCGAGCCACAGCGCGCGCCGCTGATCCCCGGCTTCAAGGCGGTCAAGCAGGCGGCCATGTCGAACGGCGCCCTCGGCTGTTCCATCTCCGGCGCCGGCCCGACGGTGTTCGCCTGGTGCGAGGAGCATTACGCCGAGGGCATCCGCGCCTCGATGGTCGAGGTCTTCGCCGAGCACAACCTCGCGACCGACCACTGGGTCTCGGCGATCGACACCGAGGGTGCCCGGATCGTGGAGCGTTGATGCGATTTGCCAGCACACGCGATGCATCGCGGCGGGTGCCACTCTCGGTCGCGATCCAGGACGGCATCGCGCCGGACGGGGGCCTTTATGTGCCCGAGCGGCTGCCGCATTTCGAGGCCGCCGATTTCGATGGCGCCGATTCCCTGCCGGAGGTGGCTGCGCGCCTGCTGCACCCGTTCTTCGAGGACGATGCGCTGGCGCCCGCGCTTCCCGCGATCGTGCACGACGCCTTCAATTTCCCTGCGCCGCTCGAGACCGTCGCCGTCGATGGCGGCGCGCTGTCGGTGCTGGAGCTGTTTCATGGACCCACTGCGGCCTTCAAGGACTTCGGAGCACGCTTCCTGGCGGCCTGCCTCGAGCGCCTGCCGCACGAGCCGGGGCGGCCGGTCACGATCCTGGTCGCGACGTCCGGCGATACCGGCGGCGCCGTGGCCGCGGCCTTTCATCGCCGGCCCTGGGCGCGCGTGGTGGTCCTCTACCCGAAGGGGCTGGTGTCACCGCGCCAGGAGCGCCAGCTGACCTGCTGGGGCGACAACGTGCAGAGCGTCGCGATCCGCGGCAACTTTGACGACTGCCAGCGCCTCGTGAAGGAGGCTTTCGCCGACGCTGCGCTGAGAGAGCGCCTGCAGCTGTCCTCCGCCAACAGCATCAACATCGGGCGGCTGTTGCCCCAGACCGTGTACTACGCGGCGGCGAGCCTCGCCATCTGGCGCGCGGAGCGGCGCCCGCCGAGCTTCATCGTGCCCTCGGGCAATCTCGGCAACGTCATGGCCTGCATCTGGGCGCGGGCCATGGGATTGCCGGTCGGGCGCGTGGAACTGGCGCACAATGCCAATGTCACGGTCCCGGAGTTCCTCACCAGCGGCGAGTGGAAGCCGCGGCCGAGCGTGGCGACGCTAGCATCCGCGATGGACGTCGGCAATCCGAGCAACATGGAGCGCATGCGTCACCTTTTCCCGGACTGGCGGCAGCTGGCAGGCCAGCTCGCCGCGCAATCGGTCAGCGACGCGCAGATCCGCGCCCGGATACGCGCCGACGACGCGCGCCTCGGCCAGACCTGGTGCCCGCACACGGCCACCGCCGCCGAGGTCTACGCCGGCCTGCCCGCAGCGGTCCGGCACGGAGCACACTGGGTGCTGGTCGCAACCGCCCACCCGGCGAAGTTCAACGAGATCGTCGAGCCGCTGGTCGGCCACCCGGTGCCGGTGCCGGCGCCGCTTGCGGCCCTGCTCGAGTTGCCGTGCCACGCGGACGAGCTGGCACCGGACCTCGACGACTTCCGGGCCTACCTGCAGGGAAGCGCGTCGTAGATGGACCTGACACGCAACGAGATCATCGCTTGGGCAGGCGGCGGCGTCGTGCTGGTCGTTCTGGCGTTCCTGGCGCTTCGCTACTGGCGGCGCCGCCAGGCGCAACGGGCGCTGCTGGCCCCGTTCGAGGCCGTGTCGTTCGACCTGCTGCGTGACGTGCTGGTCCCGGACGGCAGCGGCGGCCAGGTCCACCTGGACCTGGTACTGCTGACCACGCGCGGCCTGCTGGTCGTCGACCTGCGCGATACGCCGGGGATGATCTTCGGCAGCGAGGCCATGGACGACTGGGCCATCATGGACGGCCAGCGGCGCCTGTCGATGTCGAATCCTCTCGGCGGGCTGTTCGACCGGATGGCCTCGGTGAAGCTGCTGGCGGGCGAGGTCCCCGTGGACGGGCGCGTGGTGTTCACCGCGCGCGCGAGTTTCCCCAAGGGCCGGCCGCCGAAGGTCACCGAACTGGCCGCGCTGACCCAGGAACTGCCGGCCGCGGACCGCCAGGCCGATCCGTCGCCCGTGGCGGCCTGGCGCGACCCCTGGGAGCGGGTCAAGGCCGCCGCGACACCGAGCCCGATGTCACGGCGGCGCTGATCGGCAGCCGGTATCAGGGCGCTCCGTCGGCGTAGACCTGGACGGTGTCGGCGATGGCGCAGCCGTCCGTATCGGGGCCGCTGCCGAACACGTCCACCACGTCGTCGACCGCGAGGTTGCCGAAGAGGATCTCCTCGGTCTCGCTCGCGGTCGCGGTCTCGGTGATGCGCAGGAGCCGGGTGCCCTCGGTCGTCCGGACGCAGTTGATGCCCGTGTCCGGATCGAGCGGCGCGAGCGTGATCGTGCCGGTGGCCGGGTCGGTGGCCGGGTCCGCCGCCTCCGTCTCCTGGATCACGCGGTCGAGCAGCGCGAGCTCCGGTGCGCTCGCGCCCTGCTCGAGCACCACGAGCGCGGACCTGAGCGGCTCGCCGGCGCTGGCCGGGTCGGTGAACACGCCATCCACCTCGCCCGCCGTACCCGGCTGCAGGGCCCCCGAGGTCAGTTCCTCGCGGCTGCCGATCGAGAAGATGCGAGTGCCCGACTGCAGCAGGACATCGATGCTGGCCGTGCCGCCTTCCGGCAGGAACTCGAAGATGTCGTTGCCGCCAGGCGCGGTCGCCACCGTGCCCGCGATGCGCTCGAAGGCGTCGATCGGGCCGAGCTCGACGACCACCGCGTCGAGCACGAGGCGCGTGTCGCGGCTGTTGCCGCCGCCGCTCGCGGTGGTGCCCAGGAATCCAATGGCCGTCAGCGGATCGCCGACGCCGCCGAGCCCGGACGGCAGGCCGTCCTCGCCGAAGATGCCGGTGTCGGCGTCGGTCATCACGTCGAGACAGTGGCGGCTGTCCGGCATGCCGTCCATGTCACCATCGCCCTGGGAGGTCGGGGACGCGATCGGGCACAACTCGAAGGAGGTGCCGTCGACCGATCGCACCTCGCCGAAGACGCGGACCAGCTTGGTGTCATCCGGCGCGATGGTCACGAAGATCACCGGTCGGAACTGCCAGCGGCCGCTGTTGCCGGCCTTCACGATGTGCAGCGACTTGGTCATGTCCAGGTCGATCTCGATCAGCAGCGTCGCGCCGCCGACCACCTCGAATTCGCCACGCGGGTTCAGGTCGAGCTTGCCGTTGCCGGGCAGGTTGGGGTGAATCCACTCCGACTCGGGTACCGGGACGTCGCCGTCGCAGCGCACCAGCGCCAGGTCGGACAGCGTGAGCCGGATCTTCTCGTAGGTGCCGACCGGCACCTCCGGTGCAATCGAGAACACGTCGGAGAAATTCCGCAGTCCGAGGATATCCACGGTCTCGGGTCCCTCGAAGACGCGGGTCGGACCATCGGAGCCCAGCAGGTCGATCGCCTCGACCGTAGCGTAGATCCGGCAGAAATCGTCGATCGGCGCGTCGGTCAGCAGTATCGCGACGGTGCCGGTGGTCGCCACCGGTGGCGGCTGCTGGGCCGCCGGCGGTGCCGAGTCGCCGCCGCCGGAACCACAGGCGGCGATGGCCAGGAGGGCCGCGACGACGGCCGGGTAGCGGATCTCACGCAACATGTTCATGTCCTCCATGGTGGCCGCGGGCGCAACGGCAGGTGGCGGCGCGCCCGTGAGTCGTATCCTTGACCCCCTACACGTTTCCCGGCGCGCAATGGTTCCCTGTGGAACCTTTTGACTCGCCCGATCGTGTCCTCTCTAATGAATTCAATGGCGGGCCGCACGACCGGCAACAGCACCAGTCCGGCCGCGGAACGCGCGGCGGAGTTCGAGCGCATGTTCCGGGAGCACCTGCCGGCGCTGTACCGCTGTGCCTATCGCTGGACGGGCGGCCGGGACCAGGCCGAGGACCTGGTGCAGGACCTGCTCACGCGGCTCTATCCGCGGCTCGAGGAACTGCGCGGGGTCGAGAGGATCAAGCCCTGGGCGCTGCGGATCATGTACCGCATGTTCGTCGACCAGCTGCGCCGCGAGCGGGCATCGCCAGTACGATTCGGGCTGAACCGCAGCGCGGAGCGCGATGACGACGACGATGAGGGCGAGCCGCAGGATCCGCAGGCCGATCCTGCCGCCCTCGTCGAACAGGACCTCACGACGGAGCGGATCCTTGCCGCATGGTCGCAGCTGCGCCGCGAGCACCGCGTGGTCATCTCCATGCACGATGTCGAGGGCTACAGCCTCGTCGAGCTGGTGGAACTGACCGGTACGGAACTCGGGACGCTCAAGTCCCGCCTGCACCGCGGGCGGGCCCGGCTGCGCGAACTGCTGGCCGGGGAACGAATCGGCGCGACGGACCGTGTATAGGGGTGTGGCCAGATGGCGACCGGAAGAGAAACCCGCATGAATGCTCCGCCTGACGACCTGACCGAGGCCCTGCGGCGCATGCCGGTGCCTGAGCCCACGCCGGATTTCGCCGCGCGTGTGCTGGCCCGCGCGGTGCAGGCGAGCGAAGGAGCAGCAGCAGACACTGCCAGGGTGGCGCAGGCAGGCACTCGTGCGTGGTGGCTGCCGCGCGGCACGTGGCGGTGGTGGTCGGGTGCCCTGGTCGGCGCCGCGGCGGCCGTGCTCGTGATGGTCCTGCGACCCGTGGCACCGTTGCCGGCCGGTGTCCCATTGGTCGTCGACGAGTCGCGCGAGATCATGGTGCTGATCGATTCCGAGCGCGTGCTCGAGGATGCGGTGATCAGCATCCACGTGACCGGAAACCTGACGCTGACGGGTTATGAGCTCGAGCGTGACCTGCGATGGCGGGCCACGCTCGATCGTGGCAGCAACCTGGTGTCCGTGCCGGTCACCGCGCGCAGCGCCGGGCCGGGGAGGATCGTGGCGGAGATCGAGCACGAAGGCCGCGTGCGGCGCGTGGCGGTCGATGTGGTCGCCGAGCCGGCGATGACCGATGGCGAGGCGGCGGTTTCGGGCGCCGCATCCGGTAGGGCATAGGCCGGGAGGGGGCATGTACAGGACGCTCTGTGCCGTTGTCGTCGTGCTCGCGGCCGCGTTGCCGCTCGCAGCGCTCGCCCAGGACGCCACCGCTGCGAAGCGGGAGGACCTCGACGTCACGCTCCGGATCATCACCAGTCCGGACGCCAGGCTGCCGGACGAGATCGTGCGACGCATCCCCTTGCCACCGGCGCCGCGTGCCGACGAGCGGGCGAGGGCACGATCCGCAGCCGAACAGACCGCTGCGGAGGAGCGCGCGAACGAAGTAGACTCGAACGGTGACAGCAGCGATTTCGGCCGGGAAATGTCCGAGCGGGCTCGCGACCTGGCCAAGGAGGCGGCAGCCCAGCGCGAGGACGCCGGCCGCTCGATCGCCGAGGAAGCCCGGCGCAACAACCCCGGGCCTCCCAACCCCCCGCCTGGCGGTCCGCCCGCCACCCCGCCCGGCCGGCCCTAGGGGATCCGCCACCGCGGCGTGGCTCCTGGCGTGCCTCGGCCTGCTGGCGCTGCCCGTCGCCGCGAGCCCGGGCGAGGAGCATTTCGAGCGCGGCAATCGTGCCGCCGAGGCGGGCGAGTGGACGCTTGCGCTCGAGGCCTACGAGGCTGCAATCGAGGCCGGGCTGGCGGGTCCGGCGGTCCACTACAACGCCGGCGTGGCCGCGTTCAGGAGTGGCGACCTTGCGCGCGCCGAGTTGGCGTTCCTCACCGTCGCGCGCACGCCGGCGATGGCGCCTCTCGCCCACTACAACCTCGGGCTGGTGGAACAGGCGCGCGGCAACCATGTCGCGGCACGGCGCCTGTTCGAGCAGGTCCAGGCCGGATCGGACGACGCCGGGCTCGTTGCGCTCGCGGCAGCCCAACTCGCCGTGGAACCCGTCCAGCCCGGGACGCGCAACTGGTCCGTCTATGCCGTCCTGGGCGCCGGCCACGACGACAACGTCGCGCTTCTGTCGGATGCAGACCTGATCGGTGCATCTGGCGTGGCGGACGAGTTCGTGGAGGCGCTGGTCGTGGTGGGCGGCCCGCTCGATACCCCGTGGCGGCTGGCCGCGACGGTAGCCCGCGTTGACTACCTGGATCTCGACCAGTTCGACCAGCTGGCCGTCAACGCCACGGCACGCTACCGCACCCGGCACGGCCGCTGGGTCCAGGAGGCGGCGCTCGATCTCACCGAGGTCACGCTCGACGGCGACGACTTCGAATCCAGGGCGGCACTGACGCTGCAGACGGAGCGCGGGCTGCGCGCCGGCAGCGACCTGCGTGTCAGGTACCGGCTGGTCGCGGTCAGCGGCCATGGCGAGTTCACAGGCCTGAGCGGGACACTCCATGACCTCGATGTGCGGATGGGCTGGAGGCGCGGCCCATTCGAACTGGGCGCGAAACTCGAGGTCGACGCCAGAAGCCACCGCGATCCGGCGCTGTCGTCGCTTGCCCTTCAGGCCGGTGTCGACGCCCGCTGGCGCTTCGCCACCGCGTGGAGTGCCGAGGTCGAGGGTGGTATCCGGCGGGTCCGCTTCGACGAAGACACGAATGGCCCGCGCACCGAGGACCGGCTGGTCGCAACGGCCGCCATCGGCCGCGACGCCGGCCGACACTGCCGCGTGCTGGCCCGCTACGTCCACTTCGACAACGACTCGACGCGCCCGGAGTACGACTATGTCGCCAACCGCGCGAGTGCCGTCGTGGAGTGCGGCTTCTAGGCGGCGCCGTGGTCGGCGAGTACCTGCGCCACGGCCAGCGTCAGCTTGCGGGCGTAGTCCAGGTGCAGGAACTCGTTCGGGCCGTGGGCATTCGAGCTTGGTCCCAGCACCCCGGTGACCAGGAACTGCACACCCGGGAAGCGCTCCGCCAGCATGCCGATGAAGGGAATGCTGCCACCCGTTCCCATGTACATGACGTCCCGTCCGAAGGCGCCCTGGGAGGCGCGCTGCATGGACTCGGTCAGCCACGGCTCGAGCGGCGGAGCATTCCACCCGCCGAGCGCCGCACCGACCTCGAAGTTCACCCGGGCACCGTAGGGCGGGTCCGACTCCAGCACCGCCTTGACCGCGCTCGCTGCGTGGGCAGGCGCGACCGTGGGCGGCAGGCGCATGGACAGCTTCACCGCGACCCGCGGCAGCAGCACGTTGCCGGCATCCTGCAGGGCGGGAAGGCCGTGCGCGCCGGTGACCGTCAGCGACGGTCGCCAGGTGTTGTTGAGTACCAGCTCACCGGGGCTGTTGGTCACGGGTGCCGCACCGTCCACGAACGGCAGGCGCTTGAAGGTCTGTTCTCCCAGTACCGCCGCCGCAGCGTCGGCCTGCG
>CAZXAS010000109.1:0-9817 GCA_964638185.1 uncultured Steroidobacteraceae bacterium
CGAGCGGCACCGTGGTCATGATCACCGCCGGGTGACGGAAGCTCTCGAACTGCGCTGCCAGCACCAGGAACACGATGGCGAGGGCGAAAGCGAACGTGGTCCACAGCTGGCCACGCGAACGCAGGTACTCGCGCGATTCGCCGTCAAAGCTCAGCCGGGCGCTCGGCGGGAGCTCGTCGCGAACCAGCTGCTGCATGAAGGCGACCGCCTCGCCCATCGAGTAGCCGGGGGCGAGGCCGGCCTCGATGGTGATCGCGCGCAACCGGTCGAAGCGGTTGAGCTCGATGGCGCCCGCCGTTTCCGTGAGGCGCACCAGGTTCGCGAGCGGCACCAGGTTGCCACTGCGGTCGGAGCGCACGTAGAGGTTCTGCAGGTCCGACGGCGATGCGCGGTCCTGCGACTCGCCCTGCAGGATCACGTTGTACTCGCGACCGCGATCGACATAGGTGGTCACGATGCGCGAGCCGAGGATGGTCTCGAGCGTACGGCCGACGGTCTGCAACGACACGCCAAGCTCGGCGGCACGATCCCGGTCAACCGAAATGCGGATCTGCGGCTTGCGCTCGTCGTAGTTGGTGTCGACCGCGACCAGTCCCGGGTTCTCCGCGGCCTTCGCCACCAGCAGGTCGCTCCATTTCGCCAGGGTCTCGTAGTCGGGCCCCCCGATGACCGCCTGCAGCGGCTGGCCGAAACCACGGCCGCGCAGCCCCTGCGGCGTGAACACGAAGCCGCGCACGCCGGGCAGCGCGTTCATCTGCATCATCACGGACCGCGCGAACTCGCTTGCGGACACGTCACGCTCGGACCAGTCGGCGAGCACCACCCAGCCGCGGACGGCGTTGACCTCCGAAGTCCCGCCACCGCCGGAACCGACGCGCAGCGAGAAGCGCTTGACCGTGCCCTTGTCGACCTCGCGGTAGAGGATGTCCTCCAGCGCGTAGAGCTGCTGGGCGGTGTAGTCGAGGCTTGCGCCCTCGGGGGCATTGAGGCCCACAAACGCCACGCCGCGGTCCTCCATCGGCGCGAACTCGCTCGGCAGCACGCGAAATGCCAGCGCGGCCAGTGCGACCAGGCCGAGCGTGCCGCCGATGATGAGCCATGGCCGGCGTATGAGGCTGCCGAGGCGCCGCTCGTACCAGGCGGCCAGGCGCTGGAAGAACGCGTCGACGCGCCGGGTAAAGGCCGAGCGTTGCTCGCCGGCGCGGAACATGCGCGAGGCCATGGCCGGCGTCAGCGACAGCGCCACCAGCGACGAGAACAGCACCGCCGCCGCAAGCGTGAAGCCGAACTCGCGGAACAGCTGCCCGAGCGTGCCGGGCAGGAACGAGATCGGCACGAACACCGACACCAGCACCAGGGTGGTGGCGATCACTGCGAAACCGATCTCGCGGCTGCCGTCGAGTGCGGCAATCAGCGGCGGCTGGCCGAGCTCGATGCGCCGGAAGATGTTCTCGAGCACCACGATGGCGTCGTCGACCACCAGTCCGATCGCCAGCACCAGCCCGAGCAGGGTGAGCGTGTTGATCGAGTAGCCCATCGCGTCCATGAAGGCGAGTGTCGCGATGATCGACACCGGGATGGTGACGGCCGGGATGGCCGTGGCGCGCAGGTTGCCGAGGAAGAAATAGATGACGATCAGCACCAGCGTGAGGGAGATGACCAGTGCGATGCCGACCTCCTTGAGCGAGGCCTTGATGAACACCGAGCGGTCGACGTTGGTGCCGATCTGCATGCCCTCGGGCAGGTCGGACTGCAGGCGCGCCACCGCCTCGTGCACCGCGTCGGCGACCTCGAGCGTGTTCGACTTCGACATCTGCACCACGCCGATGCTGATGCCGGAGATGCCGTCCGTGCGCGAGATGGACCGCTCGTTCTCCGCGCCGAGCCGCACGTCGGCGACGTCGCCGAGCCGCACCAGGTAACCGTCGGTGCCGCGGCCGATGACCAGCTGGCGGAAGTCGTCGACCTGCCTGAGCCCGGTGTCGGTCCGGAGCGAGAACTCGCGCTCGCGCGACTCGAGGCGTCCGGCCGGCAGTTCTACATTCTCGCGTCGCAGCGCGCCCTCGATGTCGGCGACGGTGAGCCCGCGCGCGGCCAGCGCCTGGCGGTCGATCCAGACCCGCACCGCGAAACGCCGCGCACCACCGAGCTGGATCCGCGCGACGCCCGGCGTCGCCGCCAGCTGGTCGACCAGCACGCGTTCGGCGTAGTCGGTGAGCTCGAGCGCAGACAACCGGTCGCTGGTGAGCGCCATGTACATGATCGGCTCGGCATCGGCCTCGGACTTGGCGATGTCCGGCGGATCGGCCTCCGGCGGCAGGTCGTCGACGACGCGGGCGACGCGGTCGCGAATGTCATTGGTGGCGGCGTCGATGTCGCGATCGGCGTCGAACTCCACCGTGATGTTGGAGCGCTCGTCGCGCGAGGTGGAGCGGATCTTGTCGATGCCCTCGAGGCCGGCGATCCGGTCCTCGATCACCTGGGTGATCTTCTCCTCGACGATGTTGGCCCCAGCCCCGACGTAGCTGGTCGAGATCGAGACCACGGGAGGATCCACGTCCGGGTACTCACGTACCGACAGCCGCGTCAGCGACACCAGCCCGAGGATCACCAGCAGCAGGCTGATGACGGTCGCGAAGACCGGCCGGTGGATCGAGACCTCCGACAGCTTCACGAGGGGGTACCCGGCACTGGTGTCGACGGATCACCCTCGACAACCGGACTGCCGTCGCGGATCTTCTGCGTGCCCATCACCACCACGCGCTCGCCGGCCACGACGCCGTTGACGAGTTCCACCCGCCCGGGCTCGCGCCGGCCGGTCACGACCTCGCGCCGCACGGCGCGGCCGTCCTCGACCACGAACACGAACACCTGGCCGCGTTCGGGAACGATCGCCGATTCGGGTACCACCAGCGCCGGCGACGGGTCGCGGGTGAGGCGCACCGCCAGGAACATGCCGGGCTTGATCAGTCCGTCGCTGTTGGGCAACGCCGCCCGGACGGTGACCGCGCGCGCGACCGGGTCTATGCGTGAGTCCACGGACACCACCTGGCCGGTGAAGCTGCGACCCGGGTAGGCGACGCTCGTCACCGTGACCGGCAGGCCGCTCTCCAGCACCGAGACGAAGATCTCGGGCACGGAGAAGTCGACCTTCATGGTGCTGGTGTCGTCGAGCGTGGTGATCACGGTCCCGGGACTGATCAGGCTGCCGACGCTGACCTGGCGCAGGCCGACCCGGCCGGAGAACGGTGCCCGGACCACCGTGTCGGCGACGCGCGCCTCGGCCGACGCCACCCGCGCCTGGTTGGCGGCGAGCGTCGCCTCGATCTGCTCGAGCTGCGACTCGGACAGCGCCTGGCGCGCAAACAGGTCGCGGCTGCGCTTGTAGGTGGACTCGCTTTCCTTGAGGGCCGCCACGGCCGCGGCCAGGTCGGCGCGTGCCTGGGCGCCATCGAGTTCCACCAGCACCTGGCCACGGGACACCGACTGTCCTTCCGTGAAACGCACGGCCGTGACCTGGTTCGCGGCCTTGCTGGTGATGTCCACCGCCTCATTGGCGCGCGAGGTCCCGAGTGCTTCGACCACCACGGCGAGCGGCTGGCTCTCGACCAGGGCGGTCACGACCGTGACCGGCTGCTGGCTCAGCGCGCGGCCGCCCGCCGCAGGCGCCTGGACCACCGCGGGCGGCGCCGGATTGCCGGCTGCAAGGTCGGGCCTGCGGCTGACGTAGACATAGGCGATGGCCGCGCTGACGGCAACGACGACGGCAATGGTGATGACGCGACTCGACATTGAGGATTCCAGCGGGTCTCGTGGGCAGGGCCGGGCCAGCACATCAGTATCGCAGTGCGCCGCCCCGCAATCGAGCGGTTCGCGGCAGAGCCCGCCGCGGATGCAGGGCGACCGGTCGCGTCCCCCTTAGAAGTACAGCCGCATGACGAGTTCCGCGACGCAGGCCGGCTTGGCTGCGCCCTCCACCTCGACCGTGTAGGTCTCGGTGATCTGCAGGCCGCCTTCGATCTCGTCGACCGCGACGAGCGAGCTGCGTGCGCGAATCCTCGCGCCGACGCGCACCGCGTTAGGGAAACGCAGCTTGTTGATGCCATAGTTGATGACGTTCCTCACGCCGGGGTAGACCGGCTGTCGTGCATCGACCAGGCCGCGCAGCATCGGGTAGAGCGACAGGCTCAGGTAGCCGTGCGCGATCGTGCCTCCATACGGCGACTCGGCGGCCGCCCGGGCCGGGTCGACGTGGATCCACTGGTGATCGCCGGTCGCGCTGGCGAAGGCATCCACGCGTTGCTGCGTGATCTCGAGCCACGGGCTGAGATGCGTTTCCTGGCCGATGCGGCCCTTGAGTTCGGCAAGCGCGGCTTCGCGGGTCATGACTGCTCCGGGTTGCGGGACGGGGCGTGAATGCTAGCGCACGGCGCCGGCCGGCGGATGCCTGGCCAGCCAGTTCGCGATGGTCTCCGGAACCTCGCGCGCGCGGCCGCTCACGTAGATGCCGATGTGGCCACCGCGGAAGGCGAACTCCTCGTAATCGTCGCCGCCGACCAGGCCGGCGAGTGGTCGGGAGGCGCTCGGCGGAACCAGGTGGTCCTCCGTCGCGAAGACGTTCAGCACCGGACAACGGATGTCGCCGAGCCGGACCGCGCGCCCGCCGAGTTCCAGGGTCCCGCGCAGCAGCCGGTTTTCCTGGAACATCCACTTCACGAACTGGCGGAACGCCTCGCCCGCCTGGTCCGGGCTGTCGAAGATCCACTTCTCCATGCGCACGAAGTTCTCGAGCTGCCGCGGGTCGTCGATGATGTCGGCGAGCGCGACGTATTTCTGGCTGGTGAGCCTGAAGGGCATGAGCGACAGGAAGGTGAGGTTCAGCAACTCGCCGGGCACGTTGCCGAGCACGTCGACCATCCGGTCCACGTCGACGTCGCGCGCCCACTTCGACAGCAGGTTGTCGGGCGTCTGGAAGTCCACCGGCGTCACCATGGCGATGAGGTTGGCGACCTTCCCGGGATGCAGTGCCGTGTAGCAGAGGCTGAAGGTGCCGCCCTGGCAGACGCCGAGCAGGTTCACGGATGGCTGGCCGGATGCCCGGCACACGACGTCGACACAGCGGTCGAGGTAGCCGTTGACGTAGTCGTCGATCTCCAGGAACCGGTCGGCGCCATCCGGATAGCCCCAGTCGATGAGATAGACGTCGAGACCGCGCGCGAGCAGCCCGCGAACCATCGATCGGTCGGGCTGCAGGTCCACCATGAAGGGCCGGTTCACCAGCGCATAGCAGATGAGCACGGGCGCGAGGCCGGCGGCCGGTGCCAGCGGGCGGAAGCGATAGAGCGTCAGCTTGTCCTCGGTGTAGACCGCATCCTTCTCGGAGCAGCCGACCACGACCTCACCGATGCTGCCGACGTTGCCGAGGCCGCCGGCGAGGCGCCTGCTGAAGGCGAGTACCTCGTCGAGTGCCTGCGCGGGGTCGATGGGCGGCTTCATGGACGCGGTGATCGCCGCAACTGCTCGACGTCGTCCTCCAGTTCCCGCATGCGCCGTCGCAGCGTGTTCACGCGCTTGAGCAGGGTGTTCAACTCGGTGCGGGTGGGCAGGTCGAAGGCCTTGGCCCAGTCCTCGATCTGGCGGCGCTGTTCCGCCTTGAGTTCCATCAACGCATCGTTGAGCTCGGCCTGGGCCTTGGCGAAACCCGGGCCGTGCGCCGCGGCGGCGTAGGCCTCCTCGCCGCAGTTCACCCACAGGTCGTACAGGGCGCGCAGGCTGCCGGGTGCGCCGGCGCCGCCCTCCCCGGCGCGCGCCACGCGGGCGGCGAGGCGCTGCACGGCGTCGGTCGACACCCGGCCGAGCACTTCGCCGAAATGTCCGAGCGCCCGCTGGTAGCGGGCCCAGGCACCGGCAAGCCGGTCGCCCGCTTCCTGCCGCTCGCGCGCCGGCCCGAGCGCCGGAAACGGCCAGCCGGCCTGCCCGGCCGCGCCGCCGGCAAGCTTGCGCCAGGCCTCGAACAGGTCGGTGCCGCCCGGCGCCCCGCCATACAGGCGCGCAAAGCCGGCGGTGAAGGTATCGCGCAGCCCCTCGAGCTGGCGTGTGAGATCGGCCGGGCTCGCCTGCCCACCGGCGCTTCCCGCCGATTCGAGCGCAGACCAGAACTCGCGTACCACGCCGAGGTAGCCCTCGCCGAAGTCCATCATCTTGCGCGACAGCTCGGCCGCGGTCTCGGGCAGGGGCGCGCCCGGCTGCATGAACGGCGCCGCCCCTGGGAACGGCGGCGGCGGAGGTGAGGGCTGTCCGGCGAGGAACGGTTGCCAGAACTCGCGTTGCGCTGCGACCAATCCTTCGAGCCAGGCCGCTTGCGGATCTTTCTCACCCATGGCCCCACCTTCCCGGGTCACCCCGGACTATTGCGTCGCAAGAGAAAACGGCCGGCCGAACCATCGGCTCCAGCCCGCGTCCTGCACCACGCAGAATCTTAATACTTTGTTTTTTAATCATTTTAATCGACTTGAGTGCAGCGGCGACCCGGGCCGACCGGGAGTCCACAGAGCATGTTGCACTGCAATATAATCTCGTCTATACTGCGTCCCGAGCGTGGCAACAGATGTCACGGACGACCCCCAAAATCGCCGAGGACACGAACATGACCAAGCAGACCTACGATTTCAATGCGTTCCTGGACGTTACGCGCAAGGCCATGGCGCCGGCCGTCAAGTTCAACGAGCTGGCCATGCAGGGCCTGGAGCGCGTCGCCCGCCAGCAGTATGCCTTCGCCGGCGAGGTGCTGGAGATCGCGATCAAGCAGATGCAGCTCCCGACCCAGGCCAAGGACTACAACGAGCTGACCGCGAAGCAGGTCGAACTGACCACCCAGCTGGTCGAGAAGACCACCCAGCGTTCGCAGGACCTGGTGAAGCTGGCGACGGAGCAGCAGGCCGAAATGACCAAGCTGTTCGATTCGACGGCCGCCGAGTTCGCGGCGACCGCCAAGAAGGCCGCCTGACACGCCTTCCAATGGCCCCCCTCGGGACGGCGCGCCTTCGGGCCGCCGTCCTTTTTATTGAAGGGGACATTCCTGTTTTCCGTGTTCCCGCCAGTGTCCCCGAGTTAACGCACCGCAGCACGATCCTGTAGACTGAAGTCATGACGCAGGAACGACTGATCAAGAAGTACGCCAACCGGCGGCTTTACGACGCCTCGATCAGCAAGCACGTCACCCTCGCCGACATCCGTGAGCTGATCGTCAAGGGCGAACGCATCCGGGTGGTCGAGGACAAGACCAACGAGGACATCACCCGCCTGATCCTGCTGCAGGTCATTGCCGAGCAGGAGCAGTTCGGCAAGCCGATCCTCAGCACCCAGCTGCTCGAGTCCATCATCCGCTTCTACGGCGGCCCGATGCACGACTTCATGGGGCGCTACCTCGAGAAGAGCGTGGAGAGCTTCATGGGGCATCAGGACGCGCTGCAAAAGCAGTTCGCGCAGATGCTGAACGCCGCGCCGCCGCCGATGAACGCGATGGCCGACCTCGCGCGGCAGAACATGGAACTGTGGTCGCGCATGCAGGAGAGCATGCTCGGCATGTTCGTGAGCCCGCGCCCGGGTACCGGCCAGGCGGGCGCGGAGCCGGCCGAGGACGAATCACCGGTGGACGACGCCGCGTCGACGCGCAAGTCCGCGTCCTGAGCCGTCCCACTCAGGACGCCCGCGACCACTCCCAGGCCAGCATGGCCCGCTTGCGATCCACGCCCCAGTGGTATCCGCCGAGTGCCCCGTCGCGGCGCAATACACGGTGGCAGGGGATGACCCAGGCAACCGGATTGCTGCCGACGGCCTGCCCGACGGCCCGGCTCGCCCCGGGCTTGCCGATGTCGCGCGCGATCTGCCCGTAGTCGAGCGGACCGCGCCCGCCAAGTTCCAGGAGCGCCTCCCAGACCCGGACCTGGAAGTTGGTGCCGCGCACGTCGAGGGCGAGCCTGCCACCACGCCGCCCGAAGACCTGTGCCGCGGTACCGGCCGCCTGGGCATCATCGCGCAGCAGGGACGCTCCCGGCAGGCGCTGGGCGAGTTCCGCCACGGCCGCCGCCTCGCCGTCGTCGACGAACGCGAGCCATGCCAGTCCACGGCTCGTGGACGCGAAGTGCCCGGTGCCGAACGGCGTGGCGGCGAAGCCATGCCGGAGCTCGAGCCCCTGGCCGCGCGCCTTGAACTCCCCCGGCGTCACCGCCTCGAAGCTGACGAACAGGTCGTGCAGGCGGCCGGGGCCGGACAGTCCCGCCTCCCACGCCGCCGCGATCACCGACTCCCCGCGTTGCAGCGACTGACGGGCTGCCTCCAGGGAGAGCCGCTTGACATACTGCGTCGGCGACAGCCCCGCCCACCGTCCGAAGGCGCGCGAGAAATGGGCCGGGCTCAGGCCCGCGACCGCCGCGAGTTCCGCGAGCGATGGCTGCTCCGCGAAGTGCTCGTCGATATAGCGGATGACCCGCGCCATGCGCTGGTAGCTGCCCGCGCCGCCGTCCACATCGATACTCAGGGTATCCAAGCCATCCTCCCGCCCCACGGCCTACTCTTCCATGGCGAAACGATGCGCGGTGACGCACGGACCCGCAACCCGATCCTTGCTTCCGGTGCCAGGCACACGCTTGACACACCCCTGGCACATATCCGGCACCATCCCGGCCAGTGCCAGGGGTGTGCCAGGCGTGTGCCAGGGGTGTGCCTGGCACCATGATCGAGTGCCAGGGATGTGCCAGGGGTGTGCCTGGCACCGTGATTGGTAGACTGCGCGGGTGAAGAAGAAATACGCCATCTGCTTCGTGACCGCCGAGCTCGCGCCGCTCGCCAAGGCCGGCGGGCTTGCCGACGTCGCCGGCGCGCTGACCTCGATGCTCCACCGCGACGGGCACGACGTCCTGACGTTCCTGCCGCTCTACGCCGGGATCTCGCGTGCCGGCCTCAGCATCGAGCCGGTCGATGGCCTCGGCGGGCTCACGGCCACGCTCGGCACGCACCGTTATCGGTACTCCATTCTCCGCGGCCGGCGCCGCGGCGGACTGCCGGACATCATGCTGGTCGACTGCCCGTCGCTGTTCAACCGCCCCGGCCTCTACGGCGACGGGCCCGACGAGCACCGCCGCTTCCTCGTCCTGTGTCGTGCCGCCCTGGAAGGCTGCCGCCGGCTCGGCTTTGCACCTGACATCGTCCACTGCCACGACTGGCACACGGCCGTGCTGCCGCTGTGGCTGCGCTCGGTGTGCGCGAGCGAGGCGCTGTTCGCCGGCACGCGCAGCGTGCTCACCATCCACAACCTCGGTTACCAGGGCGTGATCCCGGCCGACTGCGCCCCCGACCTCGCCCTCGGCCGCGCCACCGACCTGCTCGACCGCCTCGACCTGGTGCAGGGACGCATCAACCTGTTGCGCCACGGCCTGCGCGATGCGGACCTGGTCAGCACGGTGAGCCCGACCTATGCGCGCGAGATCTGCACGCCCGAGCACGGCATGGGCCTCGACGAGGTCCTGAACGCGAGGGGTGACGAGATCGAAGGGATCCTGAACGGCGTCGACTACACCATCTGGAGTCCGGAGCACGACATTCACCTGCCGCACCCCTACTCGGCCGCTGACCTCGCCGGCAAGGCGCGCATGCGCGAGGCGCTGTGCGCGCGGCTCGGCCTCGAGCCGGGCCCCGGCTGCCTGCTGGTGGGCATGGTGACCCGGCTCGCCTGGCAGAAGGGCGTCGACCTTCTCTTCGACGTGCTGCCGCAGAAGCTCGCGAACGGGCACGTCGCCATCGTCGCGCTCGGCAGCGG
>CAZXAS010000110.1:0-9717 GCA_964638185.1 uncultured Steroidobacteraceae bacterium
GAAGACCGGGACCGCGCATGAAGCGCGTCTACACCGCGGAGTCCGTCATCCAGGTGAGCCACGTACGCAACCTGCTGGCCGCCGAGGGCATCCGCGCCGAGATCCGCAACGAGCGGCTCGGCGGCGTGGTCGGCGAGATCCCGTTCCTGGAGGCCTGGCCGGAGCTGTGGGTGGCCGAGCTCGACATCGACCGGGCACAGGAACTGATCGAGACCGCCGTGCATGGCGAGGGACTGGTCGAGCCGGCGTGGACCTGTGTCTCCTGCGGCGAGCAGGTCGAGGGCCAGTTCACGGAGTGCTGGAACTGCGGCCACGAGCGGCAGGTGGCGGCATCGTGACCACGCTCAGGATCGACCCGCGCTTCCGTGGTCCCCCGGAGTCCGGCAACGGCGGCTACGTCTGCGGCCTCGTCGCCGCCGCCATCGGCGCGCCGGTGGCGGTGCGCCTGCGCCATCCGCCGCCGCTCGACGTCGCACTCACGCTCGCGGCCGACGACGCCACGGGTCGCTGGCTGCTGCAGCACGGCGAAGTGCTGGTCGCCGAGGCGCGCCCGCACGTGGTCGAGATCGAGGTGCCGGCGCCGCCCGACCATGCCGAGGCGATCGCCGCGTCATTGCGCTACCCCGGCTTCGTCGAGCATCCGTTTCCCGGCTGCTTCGTCTGCGGCCCGCGGCGGCTGGCCGACGACGGCCTGAGGATCTTCGCCGGGCCGCTCGACGAGCGGCCGCTGGTGGCCGCGCCGTGGGTGCCCGACGGCTCGCTCGCCGACGAGGACGGCCGGCTGCGGCCCGAGTTCATGTGGTCGGCGCTCGACTGCCCGGGCTACTTCGCGACCTCGCTCGCCGGTCGTCGCGCGCTGCTCGGGGAACTCGCGGTGCGCATCGAGCGGCGGGTGCAGCCGGGCGAGGCCTGCGTCGTCATCGGCTGGGAACGGCGCGCCGAGGGTCGCAAGCACACGGTCGGCACGGCGCTCTTCGGCCATGACGGGTCGTTGGCGGCGCGCGCCGAGGCGACCTGGATCGCCCTCAACGAGTGACCCGCAGCCGGGCCAGCATGAATGCGCCGCCGCCGAGCGCCAGCACCCAGCCGAGCCAGGCGGGCTGTGTCGCGAGCGACAACCAGACGATGCCGCCGAGGAACGCTGCGGCGCCCGCGACGAGGCCATTGCGCCGGCCCTGCGACTCGCGCAGCTCCCGGCGCAGCGCGTCGACCGAGCCCGACTCCGTACGCACGCTGAAGTCGTCCTCGTAGGCGCGGCGCACGGCGCGCTGCAATACGACCGGCAGCATCTTGAGCGACTCGGCGAGATCGGGCCAGTGGTCCTTGAGCCCCTGCGCAAAAGCCTCCGGGCCGATGCGCTCGGCCATCCACTGCCGGAGGATCGGCCGCGCGGTCTTGAACAGGTCGAGCTCCGGATACAGCTGGCGGCCGAGGCCCTCGATGTTGAGCAGCGTCTTCTGCAGCAGGATGAGCTGCGGCTGCACCGGCATCTCGAAGCGTCGCGCGACCTCGAACAGGCGCAGCAGCACCAGCCCGAAGGAGATCTCGCCCAGCGGCTTGTTGAAGATCGGCTCGCAGACCGTGCGCACCGCGCTCGTCAGTTCGCCGAGCCGGGCCTGCGGCGGGATCCAGCCGCTCTCCAGGTGCAGCTCGGCGATGCGCCGCCAGTCGCGATCGAAGAAGGCGAGGAAGTTCGCCGCCAGGTAATACTGGTCGCGGGTCTCGAGCGATCCGACGATGCCGAAGTCCACCGCCACGTACTTCGGCGCGGCCGGGTCAGTGACGTCGACGAAGATGTTGCCGGGGTGCATGTCGGCGTGGAAGAAGTTGTGGCGGAACACCTGGGTGAAGAAGATGGTGACGCCGTTCTCGGCCAGCCGCTTGATGTCGGTGCCGAGCTCCCTGAGCCGCTCGATCTCCGAGATCGGCACGCCACGAATGCGCTCCATGACCATGACGTCGCGCCGGCACAGGTCCCAGTGCACCTCCGGCACGTGCAGCAGCGTGCTGCCGGCGAAGTTGCGCTTGAGCTGCGAAGCGTTGCCGGCCTCGCGCAGCAGGTCGAGTTCGTCGAGGATGGTCTTCTCGTACTCGCCCACGACCTCGAGCGGGCGCAGGCGCCGTGACTCGTCCCAGTAGCGGACCGCGAGCCGGGCGAGCGCGTAGAGCACCTCGAGGTCGCGGCCGATGACCTCGCGCATGCCCGGGCGCAGCACCTTGACCACCACCTCGCGGCCGTCCCGGAGCGTCGCCGCGTGCACCTGGGCGATCGAGGCCGCCGCCAGCGGCGTCTCGTCGAAGCTGCCGAACAGCTCGCCGACCGGGCTCGCCAGCGCGCGCTCGACCTGGCGGCGCGCCTCGCTGCCGCTGAACGGCGGCACCCGGTCCTGCAGCCGGGCCAGTTCGTCGGCGATGTCGCGCGGCAGCAGGTCGCGGCGCGTGGACAGGGCCTGGCCGAACTTGATGAAGATCGGCCCGAGCTCCTCCAGCGCGAGTCGCAGCTTCTCGCCGCGCGTGACCCCGCGGCTGCGTGCGAACCATGTCCAGGGCAAGAGGTAGAACAGGAACCGGAGCGGCCGGTACAGGTGCGTGGCCCGCACGTAGTCGTCGAGGCCGTGGCGCACCAGCACGCGCTGGATCCCCACCAGCCGGCGCGCGACTCCGAGCGAGATCATGCGCCGGCCTTGCCGCGACGCTCGACCAGCTCGAGCCGGGCCTCGAAGCGGTCGATGTCGCTCCTGAGCGTATCGACCTGCGCCATCCAGTGCTCGGCCTCGGGCCGCGCCGGCAGGTCGCGGCTCTCCTCCGTGAGGTACTCCGCCACGTTGCGCGTGAAGGTGTCGAAGGCGCGCCGGCCGAAATCGAGCGCGTCCCGGGCAGCATTGGCGAGGTGATGCGCGGCGATGTCGCCGGTCAGGCGCGACAGCTCCTCCTCGAGGTCCGGCCGCGCGGCGTTGAACAGCTTCTGGAACGACTGCGCGGTCTCGGCGTCGCCGCTGATGCGCACGCCGCCGGCGCGGATGCGTTCGGCGGCATCGGGGCCGGCCAGCCTCGCGAGCGTCACCGGCGAGCCCTCGATCACCGCCGTCGGCTCGCCCTCGCCACCCGCGGAGACAGCGACGCGCCCGCCGCTGGCGGTGAAGCGTATCCGCACGGGCGTGGCGCCGAGGCGCAGCTCCATCGAGCGGCCGTCGAGCGCCGCGACCAGTTCGCGTGCCTGGCCGGAGGCCGCGACGTTGCGGTTGAGCAGGGCCTCCAGCGGCTGCAACAGCGGCTCGCCGGCCATGTCAGTAGGCGTAGCCGCGATGCAACGCGACCACCCCGCCGGTCAGGTTGTGCCAGCGACAGTCCTCGAAGCCCGCGTCCTTCATCATGGCCGCCAGCGTCGGCTGGTCGGGGAACATGCGGATCGACTCGGCGAGGTAGCGATAGCTGTCGGCGTCCTTCGCCACCAGCCGGCCCATCAGTGGCAGCACGCGGAACGAGTAGAGGTCGTAGAAAGGCTTGAGGCCCGCCACCGGGTGGCTGAACTCGAGCACCAGCAGGCGTCCGCCGGGCTTCAGCACGCGACGCATCGAGGCGAGTGCCGCCGGCTTGTCGGTGACGTTCCTGAGCCCGAAACCGATGGTGACGCAGTCGAAGCTCGCGTCGGCGAAGGGCAGCTTCTCGGCGTTCGCCTGCGCGAAGTCGGCGCTGCCGGTGAAGCCCGCATCGAGCAGGCGGTCGCGGCCACGCGAGAGCATCTCCCAGTTGATGTCGGACAGCACGACGAGACCCGTCGGCCCCACCTGGCGGGCCATGCCGGTGGCCAGGTCACCGGTGCCGCCGGCCACGTCCAGCGCGCGCCCGCCGGGCCTGAGACCGGTCTGCGACAGCGTGAAGCGCTTCCACAGCCGGTGCATGCCGCCCGACATCAGGTCGTTCATCAGGTCGTAGTTGTCCGCGACCGAGTCGAACACGCCGCGCACCCGGCCGGCCTTCTCCTCGGGCCGCACCTGCTGGTAGCCGAAGTCGACCTTGGGGGCGTCGTTGTCGGTGGGGGAGGTCATGGAGGCGTCCTGGCTGGACCCGGCATTCTACGTTCCCGGGCCGGGAAACTCACTGTGGCGAACCGCCGCCGCCGGCGGCACCCCCGCGACGCGGCCGAACGCGGGCTGATGCACAATCGAGATCCATGACGCCGATCCACGCCCAGCCGCCGCTACGCGACTACGTGCCTGAACTGGACGGCGCGCTGCCCCGGTTCGACCGTGCCCGCCTGCTGGCCGGGCTGCGCGAGTGCCTGCCCGAGGAGTGCATCCGCGCCGATGCCGAGTCGCTGGCGCCGTATTGCTGTGACGGGCTGTCGGCGTATCGCGCGACCCCGGCCGTGGTGGTGCTGCCCGAGGACACGGCGCAGGTGCAGGCGGTGCTACGCACCTGCCATGCGCTCGGCGTCCCGGTGGTCGCGCGTGGTTCCGGCACCGGCTTGTCCGGCGGCGCCACCCCGCTCGCCAACTCGCTGCTCCTGGTGCTGTCGCGCTTCGATCGCATCCTCGCCATCGATGCGGACAACGGCACCGCGACGGTCCAGCCGGGCGTGCGCAACCTCGCCATCTCCGAGGCGGTCGCGGGCCTTGGCCTGTACTACGCACCCGATCCGTCGTCGCAGATCGCCTGCTCCATCGGCGGCAACGTCGCCGAGAACGCCGGCGGCGTGCACTGCCTGAAGTACGGCTTGACGCTGCACAACATCCTCGCCGTGCAGTTCGTCACCTCGGACGGGGCGCTCGCTGCTGCGGGCTCCACCGGGCTCGATACGCCGGGGCTCGACCTGCTGCCGCTCATCACCGGGTCCGAGGGCATGCTCGGGGTCATCACCGAGGTGACGGTGAAGCTCACGCCCGTCGCGCCGGCCGTCGAACTCCTGATGGCCGCCTTCGACGACGTCGGCGGCGCGAGTCGCGCGGTCGAGCAGATCATCGCCGCGGGCATCATCCCGGCGGGCCTCGAGATGATGGACCGGCTCGCCATCCGCGCGGCCGAGGACTTCGTGCACGCCGGCTATCCGCTGGATGCCGCCGCGATCCTGCTGTGCGAGCTCGACGGCGATGCCACCGACCTGCCTGCGGACATCGAGCGGGTGCGCGGGATCCTCACCGCCTGTGGCGCGGTGCGCGTGTCCGTCGCCGCCGATGCCGCCGACCGCCGGCGGCTGTGGTCGGGGCGCAAGAACGCGTTCCCCGCCGTCGGGCGGATCGCCGCGGACTACTACTGCATGGACGGCACCATCCCGCGCCGCCGCCTCGCCGAGACGCTCGCCGCGATCGGCGCGATGTCGGCGCGCTACGGCCTCGGCGTCGCCAACGTGTTCCATGCCGGCGACGGCAACCTGCACCCGCTCATCATGTACGACGCCAACCTGCCCGGGCAGCTCGAGGCCGCCGAGGCCTTCGGCGCCGAGATCCTCGAGCTGTGCGTCGCGGTCGGCGGCACGATCACCGGCGAGCACGGCGTCGGCCGGGAGAAACTCAACCAGATGTGCGTGCAGTTCAGCACGCGCGAGAACGACCTGTTCCGGGCGGTGAAGGCCGCCTTCGACCCGCGGGGGTTGCTCAATCCGGGCAAGGTGATCCCGACCCCCAGGCGCTGCGCCGAGGGTGGCCGCATGCACGTGCACGGCGGACAGCTGCCGTTCCCGGACATCGAGCGCTTCTAGTGGCCGTGGACGCGGACCGGTCGGCGGAGATCGCCGCGCGGGTGGCCGCGGCCGCCGGCGCCGGTACGCCGCTCGCGCCCGTCGGCGGCGACACCAAGGCCTTCTATGGCAACCCGGTCGAGGCCGAGCCGCTGCCGGTCGGCGCCCATCGCGGCATCATCGACCACGACCCGGCGGAACTCGTCGTCACCGTGCGCGCCGGCACGCCGCTTACGGAACTCGAGGCGGCGCTCGCCGGCCGCAACCAGCACCTCGCGTTCGAGCCGCCGCGCCTCGGCGCCGCATCGACCATCGGCGGTTCGATCGCGGCCGGACTCGCGGGGCCCGCAAGACCGTGGAGCGGGCCGGTGCGCGACCACCTGCTCGGCGTGCGGATCGCGACCGGCGAGGGGGAACTGCTGTCCTTCGGCGGGCGCGTGATCAAGAACGTCGCCGGCTACGACGTCAGCCGGGCCTTCGCCGGCTCGCTCGGGTGCCTCGGGGTACTGCTCGACCTGCACCTGCGCACCACGCCGCGACCGGCAACGGTGCTGACGCTGGTCCAGCAGACGACGGCGGATGCAGCCATCGCGGCGTGCGCAGGATGGCGTCGCGCGGCCTTGCCGCTGACGGGGGCCTGCCATGGCGACGGCCGGCTCAGCCTGCGCCTGCAGGGTGCCGCGGGCGCCGTGGCGCGGGCGGCGGCCGTGATCGGTGGCGACCGGACCGATGACGATGCGTTCTGGACGGCGCTGCGCGACCAGGCCCTGCCGTTCTTCACCGGCGCCACCGACCTGTGGCGACTGTCGATGCCGCCGGCGACCGCGATGCTCCCGCTCGACGGCGAGTGGCTCGTCGACTGGGGCGGCGCGCAACGCTGGTTGCGGACCACGGCGAGCGCGGCGACGGTGCAGGGCGCGGCGGCCGCCGCCGGCGGCAGCGCCACGCTCTATCGCAGCAATGCGGCCGGGACACCGCGGTTTCGCGCTCCCGCGGCCGCGATCATGGCCATCTCCCGGCGGCTCAAGCAGGCCTTCGATCCGCACGGCATCCTGTCGCCGGGCCGGCTCCACCCAGGACTGTGACCGATGCAGACCACGCTGCCTGAGGCCTTCTCGAGGACACCGGCCGGCCGGCGTGCGGAGCGCGAGTTGCGGACCTGCGTGCACTGCGGCTTCTGCAATGCAACCTGCCCGACCTACCGGCTGACCGGTGACGAGCTCGACGGGCCACGCGGGCGCATCTTCCTGGTCAAGCAGTTCCTGGAGACCGGCGAGGCCGGCCCGCGGACCCTCGAGCACCTCGACCGCTGCCTGAGCTGCCGCGCCTGCGAAACGACCTGTCCGTCGGGCGTGAACTACCACATGCTGCTCGACCACGGCCGGGCCGCGATCGCCGCACAGACCCCGCGTCCGCCGTTGGCACGGATCCAGCGTGCGCTGCTCCGTGCCGTGCTGCCCCACCGGCGTCGTGTCGCCGTGCTGGTGGCGCTCGCGCGGCCGCTCCGCCGCCTGCTACCGGCGCGCATTGCGCAGCACCTGCCGCCGGCGGCGCCGCCTACGCCGCGAATGCCTGCCCATGCGCGCAAGGTGGTGCTGATGCAAGGCTGCGTCGAGCCGGTCGTCGCCCCGCAGATCGGCCGCTCCGCCACGATGGTGCTCGACCGGCTCGGCATCGAGGCCGTGACCGCCCTGAACGAGGGCTGCTGCGGCGCACTCGCCCATCACCTCGATGACCACGACGCCAGCCGGCGCATGGCCCGCACCAACATCGAGGCCTGGGAGCGGGCGCTGGACGGGGGTGCAGAGACCGTGGTCGTGCCGTCCAGCGGCTGCCACTCCTTCGTCCGTGAGTACCCGGACCTGTTCGACGATGATCCGGCCATGCAGGCCCGTGCGCGCCGCGTGGTCGAACGGGTGGGCGACCTGTCGGCGGTGATCGAGCCGGAACTGGCGCGCCTGCCCCGCGCGCCTGCCCGGCGCGTGGCGCTGCATGCCCCCTGCAGCCTGCAGCATGCGCTGCGGGAAGACGCCCGCGTGGCGCGCGTGCTCGCCGGATTCGGTTACGAGCTGGTGCCGGTGGCCGAGGCGAACCAGTGCTGCGGCTCGGCCGGCAGCTACTCGCTGCTGCAGCCGGAGATGGCCGGCCGGTTGCGCCGGCGCAAGCTCGACGCGCTCGCAGCCGCCGGCGCGGACGCCTGCGTCACCGCCAACGTCGGCTGCCGGGCGCAGCTGTCGACCGAGGAGCGCCCGGTCGGGCACTGGATCGAACTGCTGGCCGCCGAGCTGGCCAACCGCGACGCCTAGCTAGGCGTCATGCCCGGGCTGTCGCGGCGCGTCGCGCGACGGGATGCGCGACAGCCACCAGCCGAGCAGCAGGCCGGCCACGGCCATGGCCATGCGTGACGGCCAGTTGGGCAGGAAGAACACGATCGAGATCCCGAAGCTCGCCGCCATGAGCACCAGCCCGGCACGCTTGGCGCGCCAGGGAATGCTGCGGTACTGGCGCCATTCGCGCACCGCCGGGCCGAACTGCGGATGGTTCAGGATCCAGTTGTACACGCGCGTCGAGGAGCGCGCGAAGCACGCCGCGGCGAGCAGCATGAACGGCACCGTCGGCAGCACCGGCACGAAGATGCCGACGAGGCCGATGCCGACGAACGTGACGCCGAGGCCAGCGAGCACCACGCGCAGCACCAGCGAGTCGTGCTTGCGGACGTCGTCGCTGAAGTCCGTCGGCGGCTCGGCCATGGGCATGCTCCGGGCGAATCGCGGCGAGGATGCTCGGCGTCGGCCGCGGGCTCAGTCCGCCGGCGGCTTGCGCTCGTAGCCGAGCGCCTCGCAGCGCTCGAGGTAACGGGCCCACTTCTGCTCGAACTGGGTGCCGAGCTCGTACAGGTACTTCCAGCCATAGATGCCGGAATCGTGACCGTCGTCGAACACCAGCTTGATGGCGTAGTTGCCGACCGGCTCGACCGCCTTGACCTGCACGTTCTCCTTGGCGAGTTCGAGCTTGCCCTCGCCGGGACCGTGGCCGCGGACCTCGGCCGAGGGCGAGTACACGCGCAGGTACTCGAACGGCAGCACGAACGACTCGCCGTCCTTGAAGTGGACCTCGAGCACGCGAGACTTGCGCTTCAGCCGGATCTCGGCCGGTGCACCGGGTTCCGCCATGGTCATGATCGGCTGCCTCTCAGGCGCGGGCTGTCGCTGTGGATGGCGCAGAGGCTATCAGGTCTCGCAGCAGCGCGGACATGATCGTCGCGACCTCGTGATGCGCCTCGAGGTACTCGAGCAGGGCGAGCGCTGATTGCGGCACCTGCGCATATCCCTGATGGAAACGTGGCAGCCAGGCCGCGAGCGCCGGCAGCCGTGCTTCCAGGCGGCGCTCGGCCGCGAAGGGATCGCGTACCGGGTCCGCGGCCGCACCACGCGAGGCGAGCTCGACGACGCGGTCCGCCACCTGCCCGATGAGCTTCAGCCCCGCGAGACCCTCGCCGCGCGCGTGGCGGCAGAGGCCCGTATGCAGGCCGGTGAGCGCCTCGCCGACGAGCCATTCCTCGTCGTGCGCCGGCGGCGCGGGCAGCGGCAGTCGCGGCGTCTCGAGACCGGCCGGCGCATCCGCACGGCCCCACACGACGCGCCCGGCGGCATAGGGAATGCGCTCGAGCTCGCCCGGCTCGAACACCGCGAACTCGCACAGCACGCCGTCCGCATACAGCGCCTTCCAGCCATCCACCGTGTTGCGGTAGCGATAGCCGAGCGTGCCGGCCGCCTCGAGCCAGGCGAGCGAGTCGAGGTAGGCGGCCTTGTGACCGGGCTCGACGATCACGAAGAAATCGAGGTCCGAGTACCGGTCGAGGCGCGCGGTGTCGCGGCCGACGGAGCCGAGGCCGATCAGCGCCAGTGCATCGCCGCTGCCGGCGAGGGACGAGCCGATGGCGTCGAGACGGGCGAGCAGCAGCGCCGGGTCGGGCATCGCTAACTCCTTGGCTCAGAGGATGTAGCGGCTGAGGTCCTCGTCCTTCGCGAGCTCGCCCA
>CAZXAS010000111.1:0-9631 GCA_964638185.1 uncultured Steroidobacteraceae bacterium
CCAGGAAGGCGACACCGTGACCCGGGCCCTGCGTGACTACCTGTCCGACGACATCGGCGAAGTGCTGGTGGACGAGCAGGCGGCCTACGATCGCGCCTCGGAGTACGTGCAGCGATTCCTTGCCGCGGACGCGCAGCGCAAGCTCAAGCTCTACACCGACGACGTTCCGCTGTTCACCCGCTACCAGATCGAAAGCCAGATCGAGTCGGCGTACTCACATACGGTGCACCTGCCCTCCGGCGGCAGCGTCGTCATCGACTACACCGAGGCGCTGGTGTCGATCGACATCAACTCGGCGCGTGCCACGCGCGGCGCCGACATCGAGACCACCGCCTGCAACACCAACCTCGAAGCGGCCGACGAGATCGCCCGGCAGCTCAGGCTGCGCGATCTCGGCGGCCTGATCGTCATCGACTTCATCGACATGGAGTCGAAGAAGAACCAGCAGGCGGTGGAGGACCGGCTGCGCGACGCGGTGCGGATGGACAAGGCGCGCATCCAGATCGGGCGCATATCGCGCTTCGGTCTGCTCGAGATGTCGCGCCAGCGGCTGCGTCCGTCGCTCGGCGAGGCCACGCACTCCGTCTGCCCGCGCTGCAGCGGCATGGGCACCATCCGCAGCGTCGAGTCGATGGCCCTCGCGGTGCTGCGCCTGCTCGGCGAGGAGGCGCGCAAGGACCGCACCGCGCGCGTGGTCGCGCAGCTGCCGGTCGACGTCGCCACCTTCCTCATCAACGAGAAGCGCGACTGGCTGAACGAGGTCGAGGCCCGTGGCGGCGCGCAGATCATCCTGGTGCCGAATCCGAACATCGAGACGCCGAACTACTCGATCAAGCGGGTGCGCGACGACGAGGTGGCGCTGCCTGAAAACGCGGTGATCAGCTACCAGATGGCGGAGCAGGCACCGACCGAGATCGATTTCAAGACCGCCGCCGACAAGCGCGCACCGGCGCCGGGGCCGGCCGTCCAGACCATCGTGCCGCAGGGCCCGGCGCCGACGCCGGTCGCGCCGGCCGCCGCCGCGCCGGCGCCCGTCGCGGCGCAGAGCGCACCGGGACTGTTCGCGCGGCTCTTCGGTTGGCTTGGTGGTGGCTCGAAGCCTGCCGAGGCCCCAGCCGCCGCACCCGCGGACGCGCCGCGGCGCAGCGATGATTCCCGCCGCGGCGGCCGGCACGGCGATTCGCGCCGGGGCCAGCGCGGCCAGCGTGGCGAACGCGGCTCCCGCGGCGAGCGCAGCGAACGTGGAGAGCGCCAGGACCGCGGGGGCGAGCGCAGTGCCCGCAACGACGCCGGCGATCGCGGTGAACGCGGTGAACGCGGTGAACGCGGCGATCGTCTGGCCCGTGGCGATCGCAACCCGCGCGGCGAGCGCGGGGGCGATTCGCGCCGCTCCCGCGACCGCGGCCGCGACCGGGATCGCGACCGGGATCGTCCTCGTGACCCGGCGGCTCCCGCCACGGTCGAGGAGGAGTCTAGGCGTCCGGCAACCGCTGCCGGCCCCCGTGACCAGCGCGACCAGCCGTCGCCGGCGACGGCGGCCGCAGCCGTCGTGAGCGAGACGAGCGACGCCGGCGACGCTGGCGAAGTGCGCGCCGATGGCGAACGCAAGCGCCGGCGCAGGCGGCGCCGGCCGCGCGGCGGCGCGGGCGAGCGCCGTGATCTCGGCGCTCTCGGTGCCGCGGGTGCCGCCGGCGTGATCAACGCCGCCGACGCGGATGGCGGCGGCCAGGGCGACGCGTATGCGGACGACGAGCGCGACGGGCAAGCTGAAGCGACACTGGCGTCCGTCGACACAGCATCCGCGCCGGGCAGCGCGGCCGACGCGCGTCCGGTGCCGCACGAGCCCGCCGCGCCCGGTTTCGACCGCATGACGCCGGATCCCCAGCCCGCACGCGAGCCGGCGCCGAGCGAGGACGCCGCGCCCGTGGCAGCGGAGACGAATGCGATCGACGCCCAGCTGCCGATGGCCCTGGAGCGTGAACCCACGCCCGAAGTGGCGGCCGCGGCGGCCCCACAGGTCGAGGCACCCGCGGCGCCCGCGGTCGAGCGACCCGCGCCTGCGCCGCTGCCGCCTGCGGGCATCGCGGTCGCGCCGGTCGAGCCGCCGCGGCCTCCGGTGCCGGAGCCCGGGCCGGCGACCCCCGACGAGGACGCCGACGCGGTGATCAAGACGGCGGCAGAGGCCCTCGAGCCCGACGGCACGAGCAATGCCGCGCGCGACGAGTCAACGCCGGAAGCGCCGCCCGTGCCGCCGAAGCAGACCTATACGGTGTGGTCGTCCTCTCCCCCGGAAGGTGGCTATCACTTCGGGCCCAAGGACGAGTGAGTCCGGCGGGAGCCAGTGAATGCCGCGACGCCCGGCGTCGCGGCGTTCAGGAACGCTCGGCGCCGCGCAGGCTCGCGAGCAGGCCGCGGGCCGCTTCCTCGACGAGGTCCAGCACTGCCTCGAAGCCGGCGTCGCCACCGTAATAGGGGTCCGGGACATTGCTCTGGCCGCTGGCCGGCGCGTAGTCCAGGAACAACTTCACCCGGCCGCGGTGCTCTTCCGGCGCCATGCGGATGAGGTGGAACAGGTTGTCCTCGTCCATGGCGAGGATCAGGTCGAAGCGCCCGAAATCCTCCTCGACCACGACCCGCGCGCGCAGGTCGGACATGTCGATCCCCCGGCGCCGGGCCGCGGCAAGGGCACGGCCGTCAGGCGGTTCACCGACGTGATACCCGTGGGTACCCGCCGAATCCGTGACCACCGTGAGTCCCGCGCCCTCGGCGCGGAGCACCTCCCGGAACACGGCCTCCGCCGTCGGGGAGCGGCAGATATTGCCCATGCAGACGAACAGGATGCGGTGAACCGGCGGGGCTGGCATGACCCCGTCAATCTTCCATCCGCCGGCCCTGCTGTCAAACCCGCCCGGGTCGGCTACACTCGTCGCCCGGGGCCGGCCCAGGCGGCCCGGCCTGGGCCCTGCGTGGGGCCATCGACCTTACGGACGCAACGCGAGGAAACGAGTCATGGCGGTAGCGGTAACGGGCGACAGCGCAGAACCGATGGTGGAGCCGAACGTCATTCCGCTGGTTGACGTCATGCTGGTGCTCCTCATCATCTTCATCATCACCATCCCGGTGATGACGCATGCCGTCAAGATCGACCTGCCGCGCAACACGCCGCCAACCAACGTCGAGAAGCCTGAGGCGATCAACCTCTCGGTGGACTTCGACGGCTCGATCATCTGGAACGAGAGCATCGTCGATCGCGAGACGCTGCTGTATTACATCGGCCAGGAGGCTGCCAAGGACCCGCAGCCGGAAGTGCACATCCGCGCCGACAGCCGGGTTCGCTACGAGTACGTTGCGGACGTGCTGTTCGCGCTGCAGCGCGGCGGGCTCAACAAGCTCGGGTTCATCAACCAGGGCCAGCTGCCGCCGTCGCCCTGACGCCGTGGCCTCAGGCGCCCGGCCGAGGCCGCCGGGCGAGCCAACCCCGCAGTCGCTCCAGGGCGTCCGCCATTTCCCTGCATGACACGGCGAACGACAGCCTGATCGTGCGCTTCCCGTTGACGGTGTCGAAGTCGAGGCCCGTATTCACGGCGAGCCCCGTGTCGGCGAGCAGGGTCCGGCATAGCCTGAGCGAATCGTCGGTCAGGTGGCCGACCCCCGCGTACACGTAGAACGCCCCGTCCGCCGGCGCAAGGTCGGTGAAGCCGAGCCGCGGCAGTTCCGAGAGCAACAGCTCGCGGTTCGCCGCGTAGGTCACGAGGTGGCCGCGCAACTCCTCGTCGGCGTCCATGGCGGCAAGCGCGGCATGCTGGGACAGCGCCGAGGGCGTCAGGAACATGTTGCCGGAGTAGCGGTTCATCGGCTCGACCAGCGACTCCGGCACGACCGCCCAGCCGAGCCGCCAACCGGTCATGCACCAGTACTTGGAGAAGCTGCCGATCGCGATGGCATCGCCGTCGAGCTCGAGCGCCGAAGTGGCGGCCGCGCCATAGGTGATGCCGTGGTAGATCTCGTCGGAGATGAGCACGATGCCGCGCCGGCGGCAGGCGGCGGCGAGTGCCGCCAGCTCGTCGCGGGCGATCATGGTGCCGGTCGGGTTCGCCGGGCTCGCCAGGATCAGTGCGGCCGGGGCGGGATCGAGCGCGTCGACCATCGCCGGCGTGGGCTGGAAGCGCGTCTCGGGGCCGGTGGCGATTTCCACCGGCTCCATGCCCAGTGCCAGCAGGACGTTCCGGTAGGCGGGGTAGCCCGGGCGCCCGAGCGCCACCCGCGCACCGGGCTCGAACAGTACGGTGAAGGCGAGCAGCAGCGCACCCGAGGCGCCCGGTGTCAGGATCACCCTGCGGGGGTCGATCCCCACCCCGTACCAGTCCTGGTAGTGCACGGCGATCCGCTCCTTGAGCGCCTCGCTCTCCCAGTAGCCCAGCCGGTCGGTCGTGAGCGCGCGCGCGGCGGCCTCGAGCGCCGCGCGCGGCGCCCCGGCCGAGGGCTGGCCGACCTCCATGTGGATGACGTCGAGCCCGCTGCGTGCCCGGGCATTCGCCAGTCGATTGATCTCCACCGCGTGGAACGGCTGGATGCGCCGGGTGTCCTTCACCGGCGGGCGCCGAGCAGTGCGCGTACGCGTTCGAGGTCGGCGGGCGTGTCGATGCCGGGTCCCGGGCGCTCGCGGGCGTCGCCCACGATGATCGTCATCCCGAGTTCGAGCGCACGCAGTTGCTCGAGCTTCTCGGCGAGCTCGAGCGCCGACGGCGCCGCCGCGGCGATGCGGGTCAGCGAGGCGACCCGGTAGGCATACAGCCCGATGTGCCGGAGTGCACCGCCGAACTCGCGCTGCGAACCATCGGGCGCCTGCCCGTCGCGGTGCCAGGGAATCGGCGCGCGGCTGAAGTAGAGCGCGTGGTGGTCCGCCCGACGGGTCACCTTGACCGCGGCCGGATCGAGGAACTCCGCGAGGTCCTCGATGGGCGTGGCCAGCGTGGCGATGTCGGCCGCGGGATCGGCCTCGAGCAGCGTCGCGACCTGCCGCACCAGCGAGGGCGGCAGCAGCGGCTCATCGCCCTGGACGTTCACCACGACGTCGCGCCCGGTCCAGCCACGGCGCATCGCGACCTCGGCCAGGCGATCGGTCCCGGACGCATGCGAAGGCGAGGTCATCTCGACCTCGGCACCGAAGGCGGCACAGGCGGCGGCGACCCGCTGGTCGTCGGTGGCGACGATCACCTGCCCGGCGCCGGAGGCGGACACGCGCTCGTGCACGTGCTGGATCATCGGCCGGCCGGCGAGATCGGCGAGCGGCTTTCCCGGCAGCCGGGTCGAGGCATGGCGCGCCGGTATCACCACCCGGAACATGGATCAGCGGGCCATCAACGGATCGTCGGACGCGAGCTGGCGCGCCTCCTCCTCGAGCATCACCGGCACGCCGTCGCGGATCGGGTACGCCAGCCGGTCGGCGCGGCACACCAGCACCTGGGCCTCGCGCGCATGGACGAGCGGCCCCTTGCAGACCGGGCAGGCCAGGATATCCAGCAGTCTTGTGTCCACGCGAAGTCCCTCAGGCCGTCGCCCGCGCCGCACGGCGCCGGTGGGCCGATTCCACGATGTCGAGCAGGCGTTCACCGTCGGCTGGCTCGAAGACCGCACCGACCTCCAGGTACCAGTGCTCCGTGCCGGCGAAGTCGGCGCATTTTACGGCATCTTTCTCGGTCATCAGCACCGGCAGCGCATCACCGAAGCGGATGTCGCCCGCTTCGAGGTCCAGGTGGTCCGGCAGCGGATGCGGCTCCACCTGCATGCCGAGCCCGGCCAGCAGGTCGAAGAATCGTTGTGGATTGCCGATGGCGGCGACCGCATGCACGCGCCGGCCGCGCAGCGAGCCCGGCTCGCGCTCGACCCCGTTGCTGATCCCGACCACGCGGGTCGGGGACAGGGTCATGCCGAACGCCCCGGTGCGGCTGGCGCTCGATCCGTTGACCACCACCGCATCCACCTCATCGAGCCGACCGGCACCCTCGCGCAGCGGGCCGGCGGGCAGGCGTCGCCCGTTGCCGAGGCCGCGGGCGCCGTCGAGCACGACGATCTCCGCGTCGCGCTCGAGCGCATAGTGCTGCAGTCCGTCGTCCGACAGGATGAGGTCGCAGTCCGCCTCGAGCAGGCGTACCGCCGCGCCGCGGTCGGCGCCGACGGCGACCGGCGCCAGCCGGCGCCGGGCGATGAGCGCAGGTTCGTCACCGACCTCCGATGCCGGGTCGGCGGGCACGACACGGCGCGGCTCGAGGCCCCTGCGTCCATAGCCGCGACTCACGACGCCGACCCGGTGGCCGCGCAGCGACAGGCGCTCGGCGAGCCACAGGATCAGCGGGGTCTTGCCGGTGCCGCCGACGGTGAGGTTGCCGACCACGACGACGGTGCGCGAAGAGCGATAGCGACGCAGCAGTCCACCCTGGAACGCCCGCCGCCTGAGCCCGGCAAGCAGCCCGTACAGCCAGCCGAGCGGCGCCAGCCACCAGCCGCGCGCCGTGTCGCCGTACCAGGTCGCGACCAGCCAGTCGTGCATCGGGCGCGTCCGCGCGGGGCGTTCAGACATTGAACTGCATGCGGTGCAGGGCCGCGTAGACGCCGCCGCGCGCGATGAGCTCGGTGTGCGTCCCGGTCTCGACCACCCGCCCCTCTTCCATCACCAGGATGCGGTCGGCGCTCTCGATGGTCGACAGGCGGTGGGCGATGACCAGCGTGGTTCGGTCGCGCCGCAAGCCGTCGAGGGCCGCCTGGATCACGCGCTCAGACTCGGTATCGAGCGCGGAGGTCGCTTCGTCGAGGATCAGCACCGGGGCGTCCTTGAGTATGGCGCGCGCGATCGCCACCCGCTGCCGCTGGCCGCCGGACAACAGCGTGCCACGGTCGCCGGCGCGCGTGTCGAGGCCGTCGGGCAGCGTGTCGGTGAACTCCAGCACGTGCGCCGCGCGGGCCGCCGCCTCCACGGCCTCGGGAGTGGCCTGCGGCACGCTGAACGCGATGTTGTTGCGGATGGTGTCGTCGACCAGGATCACGTCCTGGCTCACGAGGCTCACCTGCTCGCGCAGGTCGTGCAGGCGGTACTCGCGCACGTCGACGCCATCGAGCAGCACCGTCCCGCGCGTCGGGTCGTAGAAGCGCGGCAGCATGCTGACGAGGGTCGACTTGCCGCTGCCGGAGCGGCCGACGATGGCGACCGTCTGCCCCGGCGCTGCGTGGAAGTCGACGCCCTCGAGCACCCGGCCCTTCTCGGTGGTGTAGGCGAAGGAGACGCCGCGGAACTCGACCTCGCCGCGCGCGCGAACGATGCGCCGCGGCCCGCCCTCGCCCTCCGTCGCCGTGTCGAGGATCTCGAACACGCTCTCGCCGGCGGCGATGCCCTGCTGCAACGGCCCGACGATGCCCACCAGCCGGCGCAGCGGCGCGGTGATGAGCAGCAGCGCCGCGAGGAAGGAGGTGAACTCGCCGATGGTGACCCCCTGCTCCAGCACCTGGCGGATGGCGACGTACATCACGACCGCGAGGCCGACCGCGGCGATCATCTGCACCACCGGGTTCGAGACCGCCTTGACCGTGATGAGCTTCATGTAGCTGGCGCGGTTGTGCTCGTTCACGCGCTCGAACAGCGCGAGCTCCTTGGGCTGCGCGTTGAAGACCTTGATCATCCGCTGGCCCTCGAGGGCCTCCTTGGCGACGCGGGTCACGTCGCCCATGGACTGCTGGATGCGCTGGCTGTAGCGACGGAAGCGGCGGCTGGTGATGCGCATCAGCCAGACGATCAGCGGCGCCAGCGCGAGCGCGAATCCGGTCAGCTGCCAGTTGAGCCAGATCAGCCATCCGATGAGGCCGGCGATGGTGAGCGTGTCGCGGATGAGCGAGGTCACCGCGGTGGTGGCCGCCTCGGCGACCAGCTCGATGTTGTAGGTCAGGCGCGACAGCAGCTGGGCCGAGCCGCTCTTGTCGAAGAACGCCGCCGGCAGGTACAGGAAATGGCGGAAGACGTCCGCACGCAATCCCTTGATGACCTGCCGTCCGACCCAGCCGGGCGCGAACACCGACAGGTAGTCGCCGATGCCGCGCGCCGCGAACAGCACCAGGATGCCGGCCGGTACCAGCCTGAGCACGTCGGGGTCCGCCTCGACGAAGGCGCCGTCCAGGAACTGCTTGATCAGCCACGCCAGGCCGGTATCGACCGCCGCGAACAGCGCCATCCCGAATACGCCGAGGGCGAACATGCGCCAGTGCGGCCGCGCATAGGCGAGCAGCCGTCCGTAGACCTGCAGCCTGCCGGCCGTGACCGGAGGCAGCGCGGGATCAGTCTTGCGTTTGCTCACTGACGGTGGCGATGTTGACCTGGGTGAAGCCTAGGCGCGCCACGACGTCCATGGCCGTCACCACGACCTGGTGCGTGGCGCGGGCGTCGGCGCGGATGGTGACCGGCCTGCCGCGTTCGTCGCCGGCGGTGCGCACAAGCGCCGCGCGCAGCGTCTCGGCGGAATTGTTGACGAGCGGCCGTTCGTTGACCCGATAGGTGCCCTGTGCCGTGATGGTGACGACGACCGGGTCCTGCACGGTCAGGGACGGCTCGCTGCTGGCGCGCGGCAGCTCGATGCGCAGCCGGCCCTCCTCCACGAAGGTGGTCGAGACCATGAAGAAGATGACCAGCAGCAACACCACGTCGATCAGCGACGTGAGGTTGAGCTCGGGATCCTCGCGACGCCGCGGGGACAGCCTCATGCTTCGCTGGTCCGGTCGGACTTCGCGCCAAGCCGGTCGAACGCCTGCACCAGCTTGATGGCCTCCTTTTCCATCTCGACCACGAGCGCATCGACCCGGCCGCGCAGGTAGCGGTAGCCGATCAGGGCCGGAATGGCCACGATCAGGCCCGCGGCGGTGGTGATGAGCGCCTCGCCGATGCCGCCGGAGAGCACCCGCGCGTCACCGACGCCCTGCGAGGTGATGGCCTCGAACGCCGAGATCATGCCGGTGACGGTACCGAGCAGGCCGAGCAACGGGGTGATGGCGGCGATGGTGCCGAGCGAATTGAGGAAGCGCTCGAGCTCGTGCACCACGTGGCGCCCGGTGTCCTCGATCACTTCCTTCATGATCTCGCGGCCGCGGCTTCGATTGGACAGGCCGGCGGCGAGCACGCGCCCGAGCGGCGAGTTGTGCTCGAGCGCGGTGATGTGCCTGTCGCTCAATGTGCGCGTCTCTACCAGCTTCCAGACCTTGTCGGTCAGTTCCCGCGGGATCACCCGCTTCTCCTGCAGCGTCCACAGGCGCTCGAGGATGATTGCCGCTGCCCCGACGGAGCAGAGGATGATCGGCCACATTACCGGGCCGCCGGCCTGAATGATCTCCCACATGCGGGCGGCATGATACCGCGCCGGCGACACCCGCGGCAGTCTCATGAGCGCATCCACCAGCGCCGTGACCGTTGCCGCTCCTGCACCACCGGGCCCCGTCCGGCGCCGGGCGTCACGCTGACCGAGAGCGCGCCGCCCGCCGCCGTCGTGTACACGCCTGCACCGGCCGCCTGCCAGCGGTCGACGACCTCCGCGCGCGGGAATCCCCAGTGATTGCCGAAGCCCGCCGACACCAGCGCGACCTCGGCCCCGACCGC
>CAZXAS010000112.1:0-9612 GCA_964638185.1 uncultured Steroidobacteraceae bacterium
CGACCTTGTCGAACTGGTGCTGGCGGATCATGCCGCGCGTGTCCTTGCCGTAGGAACCGGCCTCGGAACGGAAGCAGGGCGTGTGCGCCGCGAACTTGAGCGGCAACTCTGCGCTGGTGAAGATCCGGTCCCGCGCGAGGTTGGTGACGGGCACTTCCGCGGTCGGAATCAGGAACAGGTCCTGCAGGCTCTCGGCTTCAGCGAGGTCCTCGCGCCCCTTGAGCGCGAACAGGTCGGCCTCGAACTTCGGCAGCTGCCCGGTGCCGGTCAGTGTCTGGCGCGTCACCAGGTACGGTACGTAGGCCTCGACGTAGCCGTGCTCGCGCGTGTGCAGGTCGAGCATGAACTGCGCCAGCGCACGGTGCAGCCGGGCCACCCCACCGGTCATGACGGCGAAGCGCGCCCCGGACAGTCGCCCGGCGGCCTCGAAGTCGAGTCCACCCAGCGACTCGCCGAGTGCGATGTGATCACGCGGCTCGAACTCGAATGCGTGGGGCTCGCCCCAGCGCCGCACCTCGACGTTCGCCTGCTCGTCCGCGCCCGGTGGCACCGACTCGTGCAGCAGGTTCGGGATCCCGAGCAGCAGGCCGTCGAGTTCGCCCTGCAGGACGGCGAGGCCCTCGTCGGCACGCTTCAGTTCGTCACCTAGCGTGTCGACTTCGGCCAGCAGGGTCGAGATGTCCTGGCCCTGCGCCTTGGCGCGGCCGATCGACTTCGAGCGCGTGTTGCGTTCGTTGCGCAGGCGGTCGACCTCGACCTGCAGCGCCTTGCGACGCTCCTCCAGCGCGTTGAAGCGCGTCGTGTCGAGGTTGAAGCCGCGTCGCGCCAGGTTGGCGACCACGGCGTCGAGTTCGGTCCTGAGCAGTCTAGGGTCCAGCACGTCGTCTCTCCGGCCGATCAGGCCATCCAGTGTCGCCCGAGCGACAGGCCCGCCCAGGCCCCCGCCAGGCAGGCCGCCACGCTTGCGAGCACGTAGGCTCCTGCGCGTCCCCAGGCCTGCTGCTCGACGAGCAGCAGCGTCTCGAGCGAGAAGCTCGAGAATGTCGTGAAGCCGCCGAGCAGCCCGACCACGACGAAGGCCCGGAGCAGCTCACCCGCCTCGCCGCGCGCGGCTAGCAATATCCACGCGATGCCGATCAAGGCCGAGCCAACGACGTTCACCGTGAGGGTGCCCCAGGGAAAGGTCCGGGCCACCCACAGATGCATGACCGCACCGGTGAGATAGCGCAATACGCCACCCATGGCGCTGCCGAGCGCAATCGCGATGATCGTCTTCAAGTGCCGTTCAGTCCTGGCCGCCGTCGCGCCGCCGCAGCCGCGCCAGCGCCTCGCCGATGCGGATCTCGAGACCACGCGGGACCGGATGATAATAGATGCGCGGCTCCATCGTATCGGGGAAGTACCGCTGCCCGGGCGAGAGCGCGCCGGGTTCGTCGTGCGCATAGCGATAGCCCGCCCCGTAGCCGAGGTCCTTCATCAGCCGCGTCGGCGCGTTACGCAGGTGCAGCGGCACTTCGAGCGAACCATGCCTGCGCACGTCGTCCATGGCCTCGCCCCAGGCCTTGTACACGGCGTTGCTCTTGGCCGCGCAGGCGAGGAAAACGACGGCCTGGGCGAGCGCCAGGTCGCCCTCCGGACTGCCGAGCCGGTCGTAGGACTGCCAGGCCTCGAGCGCCAGGGTCAGCGCACGCGGATCGGCGTTGCCGATGTCCTCGACCGCCATCCTCAGGATACGCCGTGCCAGGTAGGACGGATCGCTGCCGCCGTCGATCATGCGCGCGAACCAGTACAGCGCCGCGTCGGGATCGCTGCCGCGCACCGACTTGTGCAGCGCCGAGATCTGGTCGTAGAACTGCTCGCCACGCTTGTCGAAGCGGCGCTGGCCGCCCGCCACGACGTCGAGCGCCGCGTCGCGGGTGATGGTCGGGCGGCCATCCACGTCGACCGCGAGGTCGGCGGCGATCTCGACGAGGTTGAGCGCGCGACGCGCGTCGCCGTCGGCGGCCTGAACGAACAGCTCCAGCACTCCTGGGGCGAGGGCGAGCCCGAGTGCCCCGAGGCCGCGGCTGCTGTCGCCGAGCGCGCGCTCGATCAGCGACTCGAGGTCGGCCGCCGCGAGTGGCTTGAGGACATAGACGCGCGCACGGGACAGGAGCGCCGCGTTCACTTCGAAGGACGGGTTCTCGGTGGTGGCGCCGATGAAGACCAGCGTGCCGTCCTCGACGAAGGGCAGGAAGGTATCCTGCTGCGCCTTGTTGAAGCGGTGGACCTCGTCGAGGAAGAGCACGGTGGGACGGCCGTCGCCCGCACGGGCGGCCCGCGCGCCCTCGACGACCTGGCGGATGTCCTTGACCCCGGCGAGCACGGCGGAAAGCGATTCGAAGCGCGCCCCGCACGCGCTCGCCACCAGCCGCGCCAGCGTGGTCTTGCCGGTGCCCGGCGGGCCCCACAGTATCATCGAGTGCGGCGTGCCGGCCTCGAGCGACCGGCGCAGTGCCTTCCCAGGTCCGAGCAGGTGCTGCTGGCCGGCGATCTCGTCCAGGGATGCGGGCCGCATGCGGTCCGGCAGCGGCCGCCAGGGCTCGCTCGCGGTACCGAATGGCAGGGACTGCGGGGCGTTCACGCCGCCATTGTAGGCACAGCCTCAGCGCCGGTCGCTACGCGCCCGGCGCGCGTGCGCCTAGCCAGCGCTCCACCCGCGCGGCCCAGCCGCCGAGTGCGACGTGGGCGAGCACCAGCGCGATGCCGACACCAGTGGCGTTCGCCACCATGTCACCCGGGTCGGCCACGCGTACCGTCGTCAGCGCGCCCTGCGCGAGCTCGAGCCCTGCGCCGAGCAGCAGGGACACCGACGCGGCGACCCAGTAGCGGCGGCGTTCGAGTATCCCGGTGAGCCACAGGGTCAGGAGCAGGTAGGCGGTGGCGTGCTCGAGCTTGTCGAGACCGCTCACGGCGGCCACGAACGGGGCCGAGGTCAGGCTGCCGTAGGCGATGCCGAGTACGAGCAGCACCGCGCCGGCGAGCCACGCGCCACGATAGACCAGGGGCAGCACGGTCAGGGCGACGCAGCCGTGCCCACCACGTCGACGCCCGGCGGCGGCGTGAACGTGAACAGGCCGGGCTCGAGCACGGGGTTGCGCTCGATCCGCGAGAACTCGATGCGCGTGACCTGCCCGAGCCGGTCGGACAGCTCCATCCGCGCGAGCTCGGCCCCGGAGAAGCCGAGGCGCACCATGCGGAAATCGGTGTCGTCGAGCTTCGGCACCAGTCGAACCCAGTCGAGGCCGTCGGCCGCGCCATCGTCGCTCACGCTGAAGCTGTCCTCGACCCTGCCGGTGCCCGACAGCAGCATCGCCGGCGTCGTCGACAGCGACTGTCCGGCGGCACGCACGGTCACCTGCTCGAGTTCCACGTCGTAGAGCCACACCGTCCGGCCATCCGACACCAGGAGCTGCTCGGACGGGTTGCGATAGTCCCAGCGGAAGCGGCCGGGTTTCGCCAGCATCAGCACGCCATCTGCCTCTTCGCGCACCGTGCCCGCGGCGTCGCGCAGCTCCTGCGTGAACTCGGCGCGCAGGGTGTCGAGCGCGGCGACATAGCGCTGTACGCGCTCGAGCGCCTCGCCATCGGTGCCGGCGCCTGCCGTCGACACCGCCAGGAATGGCAGCAGGCACGTGGCCGCGAGGGCGGCCAGGGTGATGCGTCGCATGGTGCTCCTCGGGGCTTCTTGATCAGTCTTCGGGTGGTGGCGGCATCAGGACTTCGCGAGCCCCGTTGGACTGCAGCGGACCGACGAGTCCCGCCGTCTCCATGCTCTCGACCAGTCGCGCCGCGCGGTTGTAGCCGATCTTCAGGCGGCGCTGCACGCCGGAGACCGATGCCTTGCGGGTCTCGGTCACGATGCGCACCGCCTCGTCGTACAGCGGGTCCTGCTCGCCGTCCACGCCCCCTGCCTCGCCGGCCTCGCCGGCCTCGCCCGGCATGCCCGGGATCGGGCCCTGCGGGCCTGACAGCACCTCGTCCACGTAGGAAGGCTCGACGGTCGAGCGTAGCGACTCCACCACCCGATGCACTTCCTGGTCGGAGACGAAGGCGCCGTGCACGCGCACCGGCACCGAGGTGCCGGGCGGCATGTACAGCATGTCGCCATGGCCGAGCAGCGATTCCGCGCCGCTCTGGTCGAGGATCGTGCGCGAATCGACCTTGGCCGAGACCTGGAAGGCGATGCGCGTCGGGATGTTGGCCTTGATCAGGCCGGTGATGACGTCCACCGAGGGGCGCTGGGTGGCGAGGATCAGGTGGATGCCCGAGGCGCGTGCCTTCTGCGCCAGGCGCGCGATCAGCTCCTCGACCTTCTTGCCTACGATCATCATCAGGTCGGCCAGCTCGTCGATGATGACGACGATGAACGGCAGCGGCTCCAGGTTCGGGATCTCGCCCTGGTACTTGCCGGCGCGGAACAGGCCCTCGAGCAGCGGATCGACCAGCGGCTTGCCCGATGACTGCGCATCGCGGATCTTGCGGTTGGCGCCGGCGAGGTTGCGTACGCCGAGCGATGCCATCAGCTGGTAGCGCCGCTCCATCTCGGCCACGCACCAGCGCAGGGCATTGGCCGCCTGCTTCATGTCGGTGACGACCGGGGCCAGCAGGTGCGGGATGCCCTCGTAGACGGACAACTCCAGCATCTTCGGGTCGACCATGATCAGGCGGATCTGCTCGGCCGTGCCCTTGTACAGGAGCGACAGCACCATCGCGTTGATGGCCACCGACTTGCCCGAGCCGGTCGTGCCGGCGATGAGCAGGTGCGGCATGCGGGCAAGGTCCACCACCACCGGCGCGCCGCCGATGTCCTTGCCGAGCGCGAGCGCGACCGGCGAATGCAGGTCGTCATACGCCTTCGACTTGACGATCTCGCCGAGCGTGACCAGCTCGCGCTTCTCGTTCGGAATCTCGAGGCCCACCACCGACTTGCCGGGAATCACCTCCACCACGCGCACGCTGATGGCCGAGAGCGCGCGGGCGAGGTCCTTGGCGAGTGCACTGATCTGGCTGACCTTGACGCCCGGCGCGGGCTTCAACTCGAAGCGCGTCACCACCGGGCCCGGCTGCACCGCGACCACCTCGACCTCGACCCCGAAGTCGCGCAGCTTGATCTCCACCAGGCGCGACATGGCGTCGAGGGCCTCGGCCGAATAGCCCTGCTCGCGCTGCGGCGGGTCGTCCAGCAGCTTGAGCGGCGGCAGGTCCTTGGACGCGGGCTTGGCGAAGAGCGCCACCTGGCGCTCTTTCTCGACGCGCTCGCTCTTCTCCGGCACCGCGGGCGCCGCGGCCTCGATCCGGGGCGGCGTGCGCTCGGACACCTTGCGCTTCTCCGCCCGCACCACGGCCTCGCGCTTCTCGCGCACCTCGCGGCCAGCCGCCTGGTCGCGCGCCGAGGACCAGCGGCGCTGGAGGGCGGTCACCCCGGCGAGCGTCCAGCGCCCGATGAAGTCCATCACGGTGAGCCAGGACACGCCGGTGAACAGCTGCACGCCGGCGAACCAGAAGGCCAGCATGATGAGGGTCGCACCGAGGAACGATGCCACGCCGGCGAGGCTTTCGCCGACGAGGCTGCCGAGCGCGCCGCCGGCCGTCGACTGCAGCGCGCCCGGGTCGAAGTGCAGCGTGGCCAGGCCGCAGCTCGTCAGGAGCGCGAGCACGAGGCCCGCCGAGCGCAGCGCCACCGTCGTACGTGCTGCACCCTCGCCGTCCTCGTGCTTGAAGGCCAGCCAGCCGGCGTAGCCGATCGCGACGGGAAAGATGAACGAGGGCAGGCCGAAGAGCATGAACAGCACGTCGGCGGTCCAGGCGCCGAGCGGGCCGATCAGGTTGCCGACACGGCCCGGCTCGCCGGTGTAGCTGAAGCTCTGGTCGGACGGGTCGAAGCTAGCCAGCGCCAGCAACAGCACCAGCGCCGCTGCCGCCAGCACCCAGAAGGCAGCCTCCTTGAGGCCGCGCAGCGCAGCGGGCTCGAGCTTCGGTTCGACCTTGCGACGTGAGGCGACGGCTTCTGCCACGTGAACGGACTCTTTACCTGAAGTAATGGGGCTAAGGTATTGATGATACGAGACAAACTAATTGCATCGCAAGTGAGTCTCGGATGCGTCCCAGGGGACTCCGGCGCGCCTCGCGAAGTGCGCGCCGGTGCAGTGGGGCGCCCGGCAGGCAAGCCGGAAGTGGCGACCGCGAAGCCACGCGCAAGCGGCCCGGTTGCCCTAACATTGCGCTCCCCGGCGGCAGCGCCGGGGCGGTGCAACTCGTACAGGAATCATACATGACGACCCCCAGGCACACCCGACTCGCCATCATCGGCTCCGGTCCGGCCGGCTACACCGCCGCCATCTACGCCGCGCGCGCCAACCGCCAGCCGCTCATGATCACCGGCCTCGAGCAGGGCGGTCAGCTCATGACCACCACCGAGGTCGACAACTGGCCGGGGGATGTCGAGGGCCTGCTCGGACCGGACCTGATGGACCGCATGCGTCGCCATGCCGGGCGCTTCGGCGTCGAGATGATTTCCGACCACATCACCGCGGTGAAGTTCGACCAGCGGCCCTTCCTGCTCCAGGGCGATTCGGTCGCCTACACCTGCGATGCCCTGGTCATCGCGACCGGCGCCTCCGCGCGGTACCTGGGCCTGGCGTCGGAGACGAAGTTCCGCGGCAAGGGCGTGTCGGCCTGCGCCACCTGCGACGGCTTCTTCTATCGCGAGCAGCCGGTCGTGGTGGTCGGCGGCGGGAACACCGCGGTCGAGGAGGCGCTGTATCTTGCCAACCTCGCCTCGCACGTGACGCTGATCCACCGCCGCGACAAGCTGCGCGCCGAGAAGATCCTGCAGGACCGCCTGTTCGCGCTCGCCGAACAGGGCAAGGTCACGCTGTTGTGGAACCACGTGGTCGAGGAAGTGCTCGGCGACGATTCGGGAGTCACGGGCGTGCGCGCGCGGAACGTCGACGACGGCAGCGAGCGCGAAGTCACGGTGCCGGGCGTGTTCATCGCGGTGGGCCACACACCCAACACCGGCATCTTCGAGGGCCAGCTCGAGATGCGCGGCGGCTACATCGTCGTGAAGGGCGGGCTCGACGGCGACGCCACCGCGACCAGCGTTCCCGGCGTGTTCGCCGCAGGCGACGTCTCGGACCACATCTATCGCCAGGCCGTCACCTCGGCCGGGACCGGGTGCATGGCCGCGCTCGACGCGGACCGCTACCTGGAGCGTCTCGACGACGCCCGCTGAGCCGGTGATGCGCGGCCGAATCCTGCGGTCGATCGACGAGGTCCGGGCCGCGGACTGGAACGCGCTCGAGCTTCATGGACGCCCGTTCCTGCGCCACGAGTTCCTGGCCGCCGCGGAGCTGAGCGGCGCGGCAGTGCCGGCGACCGGCTGGACGCCGGCGCACGCCGTCCTGGAGGCCGACGGCCAGCTCGTCGGCGCCATGCCGCTGTACGCGAAGAGCCACAGCTGGGGCGAGTTCGTGTTCGACTTCGCCTGGGCACGCGCCTACGAGGATCACGGCCTGCCCTACTATCCAAAGCTGGTGAGTGCAGTGCCATTCACGCCCGCCAACGGCCCGCGCCTCCTGGTCCTGCCGGGCCACGATGCAGCCGCCGTCAGGACCGGCCTGCTCGCACTGGCGCGCGGGCTCGGCGAGGAACTCGAGGCATCGTCGCTGCACCTGCTGTTCGTGGACGAGCCGGACCACGACTGGCTCGCCGGGCAGGGGCTGCTTGCGCGGCTCGATTGCCAGTTCCAGTGGCGCAACGCCGGGTATGCGAGCTTCGACGACTTCCTCGGGACGTTCACGGCCGAGAAGCGCAAGAAGGTGCGACGCGAGCGCCGCCGTGTCGCCGAGGCCGGCATCCGGTTCGAGGAACTCACCGGCGCCGACCTCGACCGGGAGCGGCTCGAGGTCGTCTACGCGCTGCATGCCCGCACGTTCGCGGAGCGCGGCAACCCGCCCTATTTCCCGCTGGAGTTCTTCGCCCGCATCGCACGCACCATGCCCGAGGCGCTGGTTGTGAAGCTCGCGATGCTCGGCCCGGATCCGGTCGCCTGCGCGGTGTTCCTGCGCGGCGCGGACACGCTCTACGGCCGCTACTGGGGTGCCATGGGCGAGTTCCACAGCCTGCATTTCGAAACCTGCTACCACCAGGGTGTGGAATACTGTATCCGCGAGGGCCTCGCCCGCTTCGAGCCCGGCACGCAGGGAGAACACAAGGTCGCGCGTGGCTTCGCGCCGACGCCGGTGTGGTCGCTGCATGACATCAGCCACCCGGGATTCCGTCGTGCGATCGCCGCGTATCTCGAACGCGAGCGGGCGCATGTCGAGGACTACATCGGGGCGGTGGACGCGCATGTGCCGTTTCGCCGCGCCGAGCCCGAAACCAGCCTCGATCCGGGGTAGCGCGCATGTCCGGCGTCATCTGGCTCAAGGAAGACGACCCGCCCGAGGCGATGCCCGGAACACGCTATGCGTTGGCGGAGCCGAACGGGCTCCTGGCGATCGGCGGATCGCTCGCGCCCGAGTGGCTGCTGCATGCCTACCGGCGCGGCATCTTCCCGTGGTTCTCGGCCGGCCAGCCGATCCTGTGGTGGACCCCGGACCCGCGCGCCGTGCTCTACCCGGCGGAGTTCCGCTGCGCCCGTAGCCTGGCCAGGACGCTGCGCAACGGCGGCTTCGAGACGCGCATCGACACCGCGTTCGCCCGCGTCGTGGCCGCCTGTGCGGCACCGCGCCAGCACGACCAGGGCACCTGGATCACGCCGGCGATGCACGCCTCCTACCTGGAACTGCACCGGCGCGGCTACGCTCATTCGGTCGAGGCCTGGCGCGGCGGCGAACTGGCCGGCGGGCTCTACGGCGTGGCCATCGGGCGGGTGTTCTTCGGCGAATCGATGTTCTCCGCCGCCCGGGATGCCTCGAAGGTCGCCCTGGCCCGGCTGGTCGAGGAGTGTCATCGGCGCGACATCCGGCTGGTCGACTGCCAGATGAGCACCCCCCACCTGCAATCCCTGGGCAGCCGTTCCATCCCGCGGCTGGAGTTCGAGGCGGAGCTCGCCGCGCATGCCCTGCCGGAGGTCGACCTGTGGCGTGAATGAGACGCCGAATTGCAGATAAGGTCGCGCTACGGCACAATCCGCGCGCCCGTTGCCACACCTGCGAGACTGGATGCCCAAGGAAGACGCGCTGCAGATGGAGGGAGAGGTCGTCGAGACCCTGCCCAACACGACTTTTCGCGTGAAACTCGCGAACGGACATGTGGTCACCGCCCACATCTCCGGCAAGATGCGCAAGCACTACATCCGGATCCTGACCGGCGACAAGGTCACGGTGGAACTGACGCCGTACGATTTGACGAAGGGGCGGATAACGTACCGCGCTCGCTGACGGCGTTACCGCGGCACGGCGGTGGGTGCAGGAAAACTAGTGAGCTGTGATCCGTGAGCCGTGAGCTGTGAGCCGTAAGAATACGGTTCCGCCCTCTTACGGCTCACGGCTCACGGCTCACTCCCTCACCGTATCAGCTCCGGCTCCCTTGCCGACCTGCAGATCAGGTCCAGCCGGTCCTCGG
>CAZXAS010000113.1:0-4865 GCA_964638185.1 uncultured Steroidobacteraceae bacterium
TCGGTGGTGTCGCGGCGTCGGGCCGCATTGAGGACGTGCTTCGCCCCCTGTACGGCGAGCGGGGAGTGCGCGGCGATGGACCGGGCCAGTTCGCGGGCGCGCCCGGCGAGCGCCACCGGATCCGCCAGCACCTCCGACACGAGGTTGACGGCCAGCGCACGCGCCGCGTCGATGTCGCGTGCCGTCAGCACCAGGTCGCGGGCCACGCCGTCACCGACGATGCGGGGCAGCCGCTGCAGGACGCCGACGTCGGCGACCATGGCGATGCGCGTCTCGCGCACCGAGAACGTCGCCTCGGCGCTGGCCAGGCGGATGTCGCAGGCCGTGGCGAGGTCGAGCCCGGCGCCGAGGCAGACACCGTGGATCGCGGCGATCACCGGCTTGTCGGTCTCGGCGAGGCAGCTGACGGTGTGCTGGTAGCGGCGGATGTCGTCGTAGAGCGCGCGGCGCCGGCCCACGGTCGATTCGCCACGACCGGACAGGGACCCGCCACCCGCCAGGCCGGGCGCATGATCGACGAGGTCGATGCCCGCGCAGAACGCCTTGCCGCGCCCGGCGAGCACGATGACCCGGACCTCCGGGTCGGCGTCGAGCCCGGCCACCGCGGCCGGAATCTCGTCCCACAGCTGGCGATTCAGCGCATTGAGCTTGTCGGGCCGGTTGAGCCACAGCGTCGCCACGCCGTCTTCACGTTCCACTTCCAGGTACTCGGCCGGCACGGTGCCCCTCCACGCTTGGTCACGACGCATGAAAAACGGCCGCCGCAGTTGCCCGCGGCGGCCGCACGGAACAGAACGCAGCCGACGCTCAGGCCGGAACCGGCAGGCCGAGCTGTGCGGTCATGAGGCTCAGGCGCCGGCGCTGCATGCGCAGGCGGTACTCGATCTCGCGCACGCGGGTGCGGAAGGCCGCCTCTTCCCAGCGCTGCACGATGCGCTGGCGGGTGCCCTCGTACCATTCCTCGCGCAGGCGGCCCCATTCGGCGAGCGTGCCCTGGAACGATTCGTACTCCTGTGCGATGCGGCTGCGCAGCGCCTCGAAGTCCGGTCGCGGCAACAGCGGCTTGCGGGTCTCCAGCGCGTTCTCGGCGCGCTTGAACTGCATTGCGAGCCGGGCACGCTGGATGGTGACGTCCGGGACCCGCTTGAGGTCGCTTGCGAGTCCGAGCCAGGACAGCAGGTTGATCAGCCACTTCGTCGGGTCCCACTGCCACCAGCGCACCGCGTTGCGGTAGTCGTGCGCGAAGATGTGGTGGAAGTTGTGGTAGCCCTCACCGTACGTCAGGAAGGCCAGCACGGGGTTGTCCCGCGCCGAGTTCTCGTCGGTGTACGGCTGGGTGCCCCAGATGTGCGCCAGCGAGTTGATGAAGAACGTCACGTGGTGGTTGACCACCAGGCGCAGTACGCCTGCCAGGAGGAACACGCCCCAGAGATCGCCGGCCAGCCAGCCGAGCAGCAACGGCAGGCCGACATTGGTGCCGATGGTCAGCGGCAGGTACCAGCGGTGCTGGAACATGACGATGGGATCGTCCTGCAGGTCCTTGCCGTTGCTGAAGTCGTTACGCCCGGTCTTCCAGTAACGAAGCATCCAGCCGATGTGCGAGAACCAGAAGCCGCGGCCGGCCGAGTACGGGTCCGCGTCGTTCTTGTCGACGAAGCGATGGTGGCGACGGTGGTCGGTGCACCAGATGAGGATGCTGTTCTGCAGCGCCATGGCGCCGAACACGGCGAAGAACAGCCGGACCGGCCAGCTCGCCTTGTACGCCCGATGCGACCACAGGCGGTGGTAACCGGCCGTGATCGAGAATCCATTGGCAGCAAGGAATACGAAGAAACCGACCCAGGCGGCAGTACTGAAGCCCTGCGTGATGCCGTACCACGGCACTACGATCAGAGATACCAGGAAGGTCAGCGAGAACAGGAGGGTCGTCACCCAGTTGAGTGGCGGCTTTTCGGCGACGGTCGACTCTGGCATCGGGGGCACCTTGCAGGTCAGAGGGCGGAGATTGTGGACGAAACCTGCCGGGCACGCCCGGCAAATGCATCACGGACAGTACGTGTGTCCACCTGTCGGTCAGTCACAGGCGTCGTGTGGGTCACGAATCCCCGGAATCGCAGCCTGCCGCCACCGGTTCAGAAGGTGCCGGGCATCCAATATTGGACGGGCGTCTCCGGATTCGGTTCCGGCCAGCGCAGCTCGGCGCCGGTGAGGCCCTTCTGCAGGCCTGCTGTGCCCGCCTGCAGGATCTGGTTGCAGCGATTGTTCTCGAGCCAGAAGAGCGCTTCCGCGGTAGAGGACTCGGACGGGTCGCTGGTGAGCCTGGAAACGTCGTCGGCGGCCGCGCAGGAGAAGTCGACGCGGTTGGCGAGCCCGTCGAAGTAGTCGCCTTCCTCGAGTGCGTTGGTGGTGCGGAAGGTGATGAGCCTTAGGCGCGTGTCGCAGCCGGTCTGGTCGAAGGCGTCCTGGCCCACGGGCTTGCCGAAGGTGTTGCCACCGACGATCGCCACGTTCACGTACGGATCCATGATGCTGACGCTGAGCTCACTGGCCGATGCCGTCGCATCGGTGGTGATGAAGGCGATCTGGACCGGCGCCACCGACTCCGGGAAGGGGTTGAAGAACACGGTCTGGTCGTTGGCCGCGGCCTTGCTCGCGCGATAGCGGAGGCTCGCGAGCTTGTCGTTCGGCCCGCGCGCGTCGCCGAGCAGGTCGGCGAGGTCCTGGGCGATCGACAGCAACCCGCCGCCGTTGTAGCGGACGTCGATGATGAAGCGGGTGATGCCGCGGGCCTTGAACTGCCCGAAGGCGGCGATGAGCGGCGCCTTTGCCGTCGAGATGTAGGTACGCAGCGCCACGTAGCCCACCTCGACGCCGGGATTGCCGGGCAGGGTGAGGATCGCGACTCCGTCGGCAGGTACCGGCGTGATGGTGACGATGCGCTTGGTCAGGGTCGAATCCGTGGTGACCCCGTTGTCGCGCACGCGCAGGCCGCGCTGCACGCCCTCGGTCGCCGGCCCGAACACGCCGGTGAGGTTGGGGTCCGTGGCCAGGATGGTCGCCACCGGTACGAAACCACTCCCCGAGTCGACGGCGAGCAGCTCGGCGCCACGCGCGAGGCCGGCCTCCGAGGCCGGCGTGGATTCGAAGACGTCGGTGAAGAACACCCGGTTGCCGTCGATGCGGCTCCTGAACCCGAAGCCGACGAACTCGCCCTCGCCGAAGAAAGAGCTGTCGGCCTGCTGGGTCGTGACGAAGCTGAAGAACCGGTCCTTGCCCTGGGCGCGCGCGCCGGCGGTCAGCGCGTCGAGCAGTGCCTGCGGTGTTGCGTAATTGGCCAGGTTGACCTGCGCGGGGAGGGTCTCCGGGAACAGGTACCACTCGTTCGTCAGGTCCAGGACGAACTGCTTCTGGCTGTCGATGGAGCACGTCGGCGCCGGCGTCACGCCGCCGCCACCGCCGCCGCCACCGCCGCAGGCAGTCAGGAGCGCGGTCGCCGTCATGCAGAGCACGGAATGGATTTTCATGGCGCTAGCGTAGCGCAAAACCCGATGTTCCTGCGCGGGCAGTACGGTCGCCAGCGAGCGACGCCCGGTGCCCGGGACGAGCCGTCCTGGTGGCCGTCAGCCGCGCCGGGGTGGGTTGCCGAACAAGGCGTTCAGCTCGTCGCGCGCGGCCTCGGCCGGATCCGTCGCTGCTCCTTCGGCACCACCGCCGAACATGGCCTCGAGTTCCGCCCGGGCGCGGTCGGCGGCGTCGCCTGCCGGGGTGAACGCGCCGGGACGGGGACGGAAGTAGTCGCAGAAGTTGGCGCGCGTCTTGTCCTTGACCTCCTCGGCGATCGGCTCGCGGCAGCTCTTGGCGACGCCGATGTCGTAGAACTCACACAGCCGGCAGACATGCAGCTCCGCGCCACACGCCCGGCATTCCTCCAGCCTTCTCAGTGGCAGGCTCAGGTCGGCCAGCGAATGGCCGCACTTCCAGCACACCAGCGTCGACTCCGTCATCGCGCCTCCTCCTGCCACCAGCTCTCCGCGCGCACAACCCTCTCACTATCCGCCATCCGCCATCCGCCATCCGCCCCTTCTTACGGCTCACGGTTCACGGCTCACGGTTCACGGTTCACGGCTCACGGCTCACTTCCCCATTTGCCCCACCACCCCCACCCACCCACAATGTCTCCATTCCCTCACGCGATCAAGGAGCCCCGATGTCTGACAATGCCGATCTCGCCCCGCGACCGGGCTACCTGGTGGTGCAGGGCGTGGTGACCGACCGCGAGGGATTCAAGGCCTACGCCGCGGCGCTGCCGCCCATCTATGCCAGGTACGGCGGCCAGTACCTCGCGATGACTCCGGCGCCGAAGGTCGAGATCGCGGAGGGCGATCCGGAAGGCCGCAGCGTGGTGATCGCGCGCTTTCCGTCGAAGGAAGCGGCCTGGGCCTTCTGGAACTCGCCCGAGTACGCCGCGGCCAAGAAGTTGCGCGAGGGCAAGGGACAGTTCTACGTCATGGTCCTCGAGGGCCTGCCGGAGGCCTGAACGCACGAGCGCCTGTCGCCATACGCCGACCTGCCCCGTCGCGACCGATCCTTGCCCATGCTACGGTCGGTGGCACCTGCGAACGGTCGCGCCGGCACCCTGGGAGCCGCCATGGGCAAGACAGCATTCGCCTGGACAGCACTCGTGCTGGCACTCGCAGCCGGCTGCGGCGGCAGTGGGGGTGGGTCCGGGCAGGCGCCGCCACCGCCACCGCCACCACCGGCACCGGTCGGAGGGCTCGACCAGCGTCCGGCGAACCCCGGCTGTGTCGCACCGGCACGGCCGACGAGCAGCGCGACCATCGGGGTCGCACGTGTCTTCCCGGGAC
>CAZXAS010000113.1:4965-9545 GCA_964638185.1 uncultured Steroidobacteraceae bacterium
CCGGCACGGCCGACGAGCAGCGCGACCATCGGGGTCGCACGTGTCTTCCCGGGACTATCGTTTGCCACGCCCGTCGGACTGCAGCAGGCCCCCGGCGATGCCAGTCGCTGGTTCGTCATCGAGCAGGCCGGCCGCATCATGGTGTTTCCGGACAGCGCGAGCCCGTCGGCCACGGTCTTCGTCGACATCAGGGGGCGGGTGCTGTCGGGCGGCGAGCAGGGACTGCTCGGGATGGCATTCCATCCCGACTTCGCGGCCAACGGCGAAGTGTTCCTGTCGTACACCGCCAGTAGCCCGCGGCGCTCGGTGCTGTCGCGCTTCACCTCCCTCGACGGCGGCCAGACGCTGTCCGCATCGAGCGAGGAAGTGCTGCTCACCGTCGACCAGCCCTTCAGCAACCACAATGGCGGGCACATCGCCTTCGGCCCGGACGGCCTCCTGTACTACGGTCTCGGTGATGGCGGTTCCGGTGGCGATCCGGACAACAACGCGCAGACCACGACCAACCTGCTGGGAACCGTCGTGCGCATCGACGTCGACGGTCCGCCGCCCTATGGCATCCCGGCTGACAATCCGTTCGCGGCCAATCCGCGCTGTGCCACCGGCACCGGCACCGCGCCCTGTCCCGAGATCTACGCCTTCGGACTGCGCAATCCCTGGCGCTGGAGCTTCGATCGCGCCACCGGCGACCTGTGGCTCGGCGACGTCGGCCAGGGTTCGTGGGAGGAGATCGACCGCGTCGAGCGGCGCGGCAACTATGGCTGGCGTTTCCGCGAGGGCGCGCATTGCTTCAATCCGTCGAGCAACTGCCCGACGACGGGCGCGGGTGGCGAACCGCTCGTCGATCCGGTGGCCGAGTACGGCCGCTCGCTCGGCGCGTCGGTCACCGGCGGCTACGTCTATCGGGGCGGCGCCGCGCCGGCCCTCGCCGGCCGCTACCTGTTCGGTGATTTCGTCTCTGGCCGGTTGTTCGCCTACGAACCCGGACCGACACCCGATGCCTCGCGCGTGCAGCTTGCGCAGACCGGGCTCGCCATCGCCTCCTTCGGCGAGGGCAACGACGGCGAGTTGTACGTGGTCGACTACGGCGGCGGCCTCTATCGGATCGAGCAGACCGGGGGCGGCGTCAACGACACCGTGCCGGACGACCTCGCCGACACCGGCTGCGTGAGCGCCGCGGATCCGCGCCAGCCCGCGGCCGGACTGATCCCCTATGCGCCGAACGCACCGTTCTGGTCGGACGGCGCCGCCAAGGAGCGCTGGCTCGCGCTCCCCGATGGCACGACCATCACCATCGGGAGCGACGGCGACTTCGAGTTTCCCAACGGCTCGGTGCTGATGAAGAACTTCCGGGTGCAGGGCCAGCTCGTCGAGACGCGGCTGTTCATGCGCCATCCCGACGGCGTCTGGGCCGGCTACACGTGGCGGTGGAACGGCGCGCAGACAGCGGCCACCCGCGTGCGTGGCGGCGCCACGGTCAACCTGCCCGGGGAGGACTGGTCGATCCCGAGCGAGGCGCAGTGCCTGCAGTGTCACACGCAGGGAGCGGGCCGGAGCCTCGGGCTCGAGGTCGCGCAGTTGAACGGCAGCCTGACCTACGCCGCAACCGGCCGCACCGCCAACCAGTTGACGACCCTCGACGAGATCGGCCTGTTCGCGCCGCGGCTGTCGCCTCCGGCGGCACAGCAACCCGCGCTACCCGATCCGTTCGGAACGAGCGGCACGCTCGACGGGCGTGCGCGGGCCTACCTGCACACCAACTGCGCCAACTGCCACCGGCCGGGCGGGTCCACGCCGAGCCCGATGGACCTGCGCAGCGCCACCGCGCTCGCGGCGACGAATGCCTGCAACGCCACGCCACAGGCCGGTGATCTCGGCATTGCCGGGGCGCTCATCATCGCGCCGGGCGACGCGGACCGCTCGGTGCTCGTGCTGCGCATGGACCGGCGCGATGCCGCCGGCATGCCGCCGGTCGCGAGCCACGTGGTCGATGCCCAGGGCGTGGCGCTCATCCGCGACTGGATCGCCGCGCTCGCCGGCTGCTGAGGCGTCCGCTCAGGCCAGCGCGTCGAAGGCCGACTTGGCCTGGCGCATGCCGGTGATGATCTCCTCGTCGGGGATGTCGAAGGCCAGGCGCAGGAAGCCGTCCTGCATGAAGCCGCAGCCGGAGGCGGTGACCACTCCCGCGTGCTGGCACAGGTAGGCCGCGACGTCATCGGAGTCGCGCAGGACCCGGCCGTCTGGCGTGCGCCGGCCGAACGCGCCGGTGACGTCCCAGAAGGAGTAGAACGTGGCCGGCGTGTCCCATACGTCGACGTGTGGAATGCGCCGCGCGGCGTCGACGATCAGGTTGCGCTTGCGCTCGAGGTCCTGCACCAGCGTGAAGTCGTAGCTCGACTGCAACGCGGCGAGCGCCGCGCGCTGGCTCGGCACCGACGGGCCACTGGTGTAGTGGCTCTGCAGGTTGACCATGGCGTCGGTCAGGTCGCGCGGGCCGACCGACCAGCCGATGCGCAGGCCGCCGGCACGACGGAAGTTCTTCGACATGCCGTCGATCTGCACCAGCCACGGCCGGACCTCGTCGTCGAGCGGCGGCTCCGGGAAGCTGCCGCCATCGAATACGAGCTTCCAGTACAGGCGGTCGAGCACGAAGTACAAGCCATGGCGGGCGCGGGTTCCTGCGCGGCAGCACCATGATGGGTGTTGCATAGGACATCACCGCGAGTGGCTGGTAGGAGACCCACGGCGCGGCATCGAACAGGAACACGTCCGCCGGGTTGGCAATCGCCATGAAGGTGTTGAGCAGGGCCTGCTTGGACCCGGTGGTGTTGACGACGTTCTCGGGGCCGTAGATCCCGCCGAGGCCGAGCCAGTCGAGCACCGCGGCGCGCAGTTCCGGCAGGCCGCCGGGGTCCGCATACATCGTTTCTTCCTCGCGGAATGCCTGCTCGCCGGCTGCGCGGATTTCCGGGTTGAGGCGTCCCTTGGTCTCGCCCAACCCGAAGTCGTAGACCGGCAGGCCGCGTCCGTGACGCTCCTGCACCAGGGTCTTCAGCGCGAGCGTAAGCGATGGACGGAACTTGTCGAGTTTCGCCGAGATGCGTTGCGACTCGTTCATGACATGACGCTCCCATGCGCTGTTCGCGCAGTGGACGACGCGCACGAATCGGCGCTACTGCCCACCATACGCGCGATGCGCCAAAGGTGAAATCAAGGGTGGTCAGGATGGGCCGTGTCTGCTAGCTTCGTCTGGCTGCACCCGGCCTTGTTCCCGGGCGCAGCGTGCAGCCACGCTGCTGCCAGTCCCGTCGGGACCGACGGGCCAGGGATCATGCATCCCGACCACACGCGCCGCACGCCGGCCCGACACCGCAGACGAGGAGCTCGCCATGCGAACCCCGCCGCTGACGCGCTATACGCCCTACACGCTGTCCAACATGGAAGACATCCCCGCGTTCGGCAAGCTGTCCGAACGTCGCCGCCTCGCCATGCGGGCGGTCGCGAACGTGCTGCCGTTTCGCACCAACCAGTACGTCGTCGAGCAGCTGATCGACTGGGACAACATCCCCGACGATCCGATCTTCCAGCTCACCTTCCCGCAACCGGGCATGCTGGAGCCGGAGGACCTTGCGCGGGTGATGACGCTGCTGCGCGAGGGCGCCTCCAGCCGGCAGATCCGGCCGGTCGCAAACCAGATCCGCCTGAGGCTGAATCCGCACCCGGCCGGCCAGCTCGAGCACAATGTGCCGCGCCTCGACGGCGTGCCGCTGCCGGGGCTGCAGCACAAGTATCGCGAGACGGTACTGTTCTTCCCGAGTCGTGGGCAGACCTGCCACGCCTACTGCACCTATTGCTTCCGCTGGGCGCAGTTCGTCGGCATGGAGGACCTGAAGTTCGCCCAGCGCGAGACCGAGACCTTCCACGAGTACCTGCGCCGCCACGAGGAAGTGAGCGACGTGCTGTTCACCGGCGGCGACCCGATGATCATGCGCGGCTGGCACCTGCGCGATTACCTCGAGCCGTTGCTCGGTCCGGGCTTCGAGCACATCCGCCACATCCGCATCGGCACCAAGTCGCTGGCCTTCTGGCCGCAGAAGTACATCTCCGACCCGGACGCGGACACGGTGCTGCGGCTGTTCGAGAGCGTGGCGCGGGCCGGCAAGCAGCTCGCCTTCATGGCGCACTTCACCCATCCGCGCGAACTGGAGACCCGCGAGGTGCGCCGCGCCATCGAGCGCATCCGCGCCACCGGCGCGACCATCCGCACGCAGGCGCCGCTGGTGCGGCACGTGAACGACTCGGCGGCCACCTGGGCCGAGATGTGGAAGCAGCAGGTGGCGCTCGGCTGCGTGCCCTACTACATGTTCGTCGAGCGCGACACCGGGCCGAAGGGTTACTTCGAGGTGCCGCTGGCCGAGGCGCACGACGTGTTCCGTCGCGCCTTCCGCCAGGTATCGGGCCTGGCGCGCACGGTGCGCGGCCCGTCGATGTCGGCGCTGCCCGGCAAGGTGGTCGTGCTCGGTACCCAGGAAGTGAATGGCCGCAAGGTGTTCCTGCTGTCGTTCCTGCGCGCGCGCAAG
>CAZXAS010000114.1:0-6059 GCA_964638185.1 uncultured Steroidobacteraceae bacterium
GCGAGCGCGTAGCCCACGTCCGCCTCCGCGCCCCAGGTCCTGGCATCGATGTTGCGGGTGACGGTGGTCGTCCGCATGCCCTTGACGTAGCCGGACTCGATCAGGATGTAGTCGTCGACGTCGCTCGCGAAGGCGGACAGCGACAGCGTCAGCCCTCCTGCTGCGTGGACCACGCCCGCATCGATCTGCGCCGTCCGCTCCGGACGCGTGTCGAATGCGCTGATCGATCCCTCGCTCTCGCGGTTCTGGCCCAGCAGTTCCCAGTAGTCCGGGAAGCGCTCGACGTAGCCGGCGCCGAGGTAGGCGGTGGCGCCGGCGAGCTCATGCTCGTAGCGGGCGAAGCCGCTAAGCAGGGTCGTGTCGCGTTCGGCGCCCGCGGTGGGGTTGGGCAGCGACCCCATCATGCCGAGGGCGATGCTGGTCCGCTGGTCCTCTGCCCACCAGTGGTCGGCCCGGGCGCCGAGCACGACGCGATGGCCCGCGGGCGAGGTCCTCGCCACTTCGGCGAACATGCCGTAGTTCTCGAACTTCGCATCCGGCGTGCGGTCGAGCGATCGGTATGGTCGCATCTCCTCGTTCATCGTCGAGCGCACGCGATGCTCGTTGCGCTGTCCGTCGAGCCCCAGGGTTGCCACGTAGGCGCCGGCGAAGGGCAGCTCGGCGGCGATGCGCGCACCCGTCGTGCGGCGATCCGGGTTGGACACCGAGCGTCCCGGCATCATCGCGGTGGGCGTGAAGTCCCGCAGGCTGAAGTTGTCCATGACGTGGTCGACGTAGTTCTGGAACACCAGTCCCTCGACCCTTCCGAATGGGCCGGCGGGATCCTCGAGTGCGAAGCGCAGCGACAGGTTGTCGCGATCGAACATCACGCCATCCATCGCACGGTCGGCGTAGGCTGCCTCGCCATCACTGCGCGCAGCGCTGATCTCGACCCAGCTCGTGTCGGTGGGCCGCAGGCCCAGCGCGGCGTTCGCGCTCCAGCGCTCGTACGCCGAGTGCACTTCGTTGCCGGCCCCGTCCGTGTAGTCCGACGATTCTGCCCAGGTGCCGGTGGCACGACCGTAGACGCGCGGGCCGCCGAGGCTCAGGTCCCCGACGAGGTCGCTGCGGCCGAAGCTCGCCGCGGTGAGCTTGCCGTCGGCCTCCACCCCGAACTCGTCGAAACGCGGTGGTTCGCGATCGAAGCGCACCGTGGCCGCCGAGGTGCCGGGCCCGTTCACCACGGACTGCGGTCCCTTGATCACCACGATCCGGTCGTACGCCGCCGGGAAGACGTAGGCGGTCGGCGGGTCCATGCGCATGCCGCAGCCGCCGAGCACGGTCTCGCCATCGATCAGCATGTTGACGCGCGACGCCGCCATGCCGCGAAACAGCGGATCGCCGTCGGTGCCACCCTTGCGGATGACGGAAAAGCCGGGGATGGTCTTGAGGTAGTCCGCGCCGTCATGGGCCGGCAGCGGCTGCCGCGGGAGGCGCGGGTCGGTCTCGACGACGAGGGGGGCGGTCATGCGCGCCGCGGTGACGACGACCTCGTCCTCGAGTCGCGTTTCTTCGGCCTGGGCCATCGCGAGCGCCAGTACGCCGGCGACGGCGCAGCCGGTCCGGGACACGCGACGACGCGCGCCCCCATTGGGCCTGGATTCCATTCGATTCTCTCCTGATCGGCGGGACCCGGGCTCCCGCGGAAAACGTCGCCGACCGCAGCCGGCGGGACTTCATGTCATGGTCGATCGATCAGGCGAATGACGGCGGGGCACGCGCGGTGGGACGGCGCGTCGGGTCGGCATGCTGGATGCGGGTTGGCGGCGGCAGTGCGGCCGGCCCGGCGGTGGAGGCGATGGCGAGCTGCGGCACGCCGGACGGCGGCGGGGCTCCGCCGGCGCTCGCGGCAAACGGACAGGGGTCATGGGAACCGCCGCGCTCTGGAACGGGGTGCCCGTCCCCCGTGTAGTGCACCACCGACTGCTGATAGCCCATGCCGCTGCACAGCTCGACGGTCAACGCACCGGCGGCGGTCTGCCCGGGCATGAAACCGGCCGGGATCAGCGCACGGAACAGCAGGACCGGGACGACCCATGCCAGGGTCGCCTCGCGCAACGAGCGGTGGCGGAATCCGTGTCTCACGGAACGGACGATCACCCGGGCGGAGCGCCCCGTCAAGGTGGGTGGAGCTGGCAGGGGATCCCTGCCGGGAACACCCCAGGACCGCGAGGCTGAGGCCGTGCCGCCGACACGGTTCTGGACTTTAGTATAGTTTTTGACACCGTGTCAGCATGAAGGCATACTGCGCCCATGTCTTACCTCGCCGAACGCCGTGAAGAAGAAAAGGAACGCCGCCGCGCCGAGATCATCGACGCGGCGGAGCAGCTCTACGCCGAGAAGGGCTGGGACGCGGTCACCATGGACCAGGTCGCGCGCACCGCGAGGCTGTCCCGGGCGCTGCTGTACGTGTACTTCAAGGACAAGGAGGACCTGCTGTTCGCCATCACCGGGCGCGCGCTGGAGGAATTGCGCAGCCGCTTCGAGCAGGCCGCGGCCGGGCACGAACTGGGCATCGACAAGGTCAGCGCCATGGGCCGCGCGTACATCCTGTTCCAGCAGGAGCGGCCATTCCAGTTCGATGCCTGCAGCCGCTACCACGCGCACCAGGGCCACGCCGGCCTCGCCAACGCCGAGGCCTGCACCATGGGCGGGGACGCAGTCATGACCGTCATGGTCCGCGCACTCACCCAGGGCATCGCCGACGGCTCCATCCGCGCGGATGTCGGCGAACCGCTCAGGGTGTGCGTGATGCTCTGGGCCTTCACCCACGGAATGATCCAGATCGCCACCAACAAGTCGCAGGAGATCGCCCGTCGTGGCATCGAGATGGCGGGCCTGATCGAGGAAGGCCGCGCGATGTTGCGCTACTTGCTCACGCCGGCCGCCCGCACCTGACCCTTTTTTTGCCTTGGTATTGACACATGTCTAGTGTTTCGACGACTGCCAGATCCAGCCTGCTCGGCGCCCTGCTCGGGCTCGCCGTCGGCTCGGTGCAGGCAGCGGACACGACACCGGCGCCCGTTGCGGTCGAGGACGCGGTCCAGTCGCTGGTGGCGGACGCCGAGCGCGCCAACCTCGAACTGGCCGGGGCCACGGCAGGTGTCGCGCAGCGGCTCGCCGTCCTCGACCAGGCGCGTGCCCGGTTCCTGCCCGCGGTCGATCTGAACCTTCGCTACTCGGTGGCGGACGGCGGTCGGGAGATCTCGATCCCGGCGGGCGACCTCGCAAATCCGGCGTACGAGGCGCTGAACGTGCTGCTCGCCGAGAGTGGACGCCCGGCGTCGTTCGCGCCGATCGCCAACCAGTCGATCCCGTTCCTGCGGGAACAAGAGCAGGAAACGGTGCTGCGCCTGAGCCAGCCGATCTATGACGCCCGCATCCCGGCGGCCACCCGCATCGCCGAGTCCGGCTACGACGCGTCGCGCTACGGCCTCGATGCATTGCGCACCCGCGTGCGCCGCGACATGCGCCAGGCGTACTACCGCTGGCTGGCGACTGGAGAGACTCGCACGATCCTCGAGGCCACCCTCGAGGCTGCGCAGGAAAACCAGCGCGTCAACGAGAGCCTGTACCGCAATGGCCGGGTCACGCGCGACGCCGTGCTGCGCGCCGAGGCGGACACGCTCGAGATCGAACAGCAGCTGGCCGCCGCCACGGGCGGCGAGCGCATCGCGCGCAACTACGTCAACCTGCTCAGGGACACCGACCTCGATGCGCCTCTGCCGCGGGCGCAGGTCGCCGACCTGGACGTGACCCGCGAGCGCGACCGGCTGGTCCGCGAAGCCGGGCAACTCGCCCGCGACCGCGGCTGGCTGCAGCAGACCGCGCTCGAGCGCCGCCGCGAACTCAGGCAGCTCGACGCCAGCCTCGAGGCTGCCGACGCAGAGGCCGATCTCGCCCGCGCTGCATTCAAGCCGCAGCTGGCGTTCGCACTCGACGCCGGCATCCAGGGTGAGGACTTCGGCTTCACCGAGGACGACCGCTTCGTGCTCGCCTCGCTGGTGCTGCGCTTCAACTTCTTCAACGGCGGCGCGGATCGCGCGGCGCTGCGCGAGGCGCGCGCGCGCACCAGCGAGCTCGAGGCCGCCCGTGCGCTCGCCGAACAGCAGATCCGTCTCGAGGTGCTCGAGGCGACCAAGGACTTCGAGGTGGCCGAGGCGTCGCTGCGCACGGCCGCCAAGCGCGTCGACGCCGCGCAGGGCGCCTTCGACATCGCGCAGCGCAAGCGTGACCTCGGCCAGCTCGCACCGGTCGAGTTCATCGACGCCAGGCGCGCGCTGACGAGCGCCCAGTTGAACCAGCAGGTGAACCGCTTCCAGGCGCTGTCGGCGCTCGCAGCGGTCGAGTACGCGGTGGGCGGTCCACCACGCTCGTCCCCTACCCCGGAGACCGGACCATGACACCGACAGGAAGTCCCCGCGGCGCGCCGCGGGTCGGCGTGGCGCTGCTGGCGATTGCCCTGGGACTTGCCGCCTGCGGCGACGACGCGACCGTCGAGTCCGGCGCCAGGCGCACGCCGGTGCGCGTCGCCGCGGTCGAGCAGGCGCCGCTCGAACCGGTCATCCGGACCGTCGGCACGATCGAGCCGGCCGAGGAGGTGCGCCTGTCATTCAAGACCGGCGGCGTGATCGCGTCGATCGAGGTCGAGCAGGGTGCGCCGGTCCGCGCCGGACAGGCACTCGCCGCGCTCGCCCAGCAGGAAGTCGCCGCAGCGGTCGCGCAGGCCCGCGCGCTGGCCGACAAGGCGGAGCGCGACCTCGAGCGCGGCCGCGCCCTGTTCCGGGACGAGGTGGCCACACGCGAGCAGCTGGAGGACCTCACGACGGCGCGCGACGTGGCCCTCGCCAACCTGCGCGCCGCGGAGTTCAACGCGCGGTTCTCGCGCATCGAGGCGCCGGCCGACGGCATCGTGCTCCGGCGCCTCGCCGAGCCGGACGAACTGGTCGCCCCCGGACAGCCGGTGCTGGTGGTCGGCTCGACCGCTGGCGGCTGGATCGTGAGTGCCGCGCTGTCGGACCGCGACATCGTGCGCACGCAGGTGGGCGACCCGGCGCGGGTCACGCTCGACGCCTACCCGGGCCGGGTGTTCCCGGCGACGGTCACCGAGCTGGCCTCGGCCGCCGACCCGCGCACCGGCACGTACGAGATGAAGCTCGCCATCGATCCGGCGGGCGCACGCTTCGTGCAGGGCCTCGTCGCCAAGGTCGAGATGACACGGGCTGCCGGCGCATCGGTCAACGTGGTGCCGGTGCAGTCGTTGCTGGAGGCGGATGGAACGGCCGCCGTCGTGTACGTCGTGGCCCGGGACGGCGACGGTGACGTTGCCGAGCGCGTCCCGGTCGAGCTCGGGCGGCTGGTCGGCGACCGGGTCGAGGTGCTCACCGGCCTCGACGGCGATGAGCGCGTCGTCACCGAGGGCGCCTCCTACCTGCGCGACGGCCAGGCCGTGCGCGTGCTGGCCGGATCCTGAGGCCCGCTGCCATGAGCCTGTGGGAATTCGCGGTCAAGCGCTGGCAGTTCACGCTGGTCCTGTTCACGTTGCTCGTCGCCACCGGCATCGCCGCGCTCAACGCCATCCCGCGTGCCGAGGATCCCTCGCTGACCTTCCCCGGCTCGTTCCTGGTGATCGCCTATCCGGGCGCGGACCCGGAGGACATGGAACAGCTGGTGGTCGACCCGATCGAGGACGCGATCTCCGAGCTCGACGACGTCAAGAAACTCGAGAGCGCAGCCATGGACGGGCTTGCCACCATCCAGGTCGAGTTCACCTGGGGCGTCGATCCCGACCGCAAGTACGACGAGGTGGTCCGCGAGGTCAACCGGCTGCGCCCCACGCTCCCGGCGGACATCCTCGAGATCGACGTCCGCCAGTTCAAGCCGTCCCTCGTGAACATCGTGCAACTGGCGCTGGTCAGCGAGACCGCGGACTGGCGCCGGCTGGAGAAGCTGGCACGCGACCTCGAGGATTCCATCGAGACCGTGCCCGGCATCCGGCGCGCCGAGAGCTGGGCCTATCC
>CAZXAS010000114.1:6159-9451 GCA_964638185.1 uncultured Steroidobacteraceae bacterium
TTCGTCACCGCCAACATGAAGGACGACCAGAACGTCTTCGACGTGCGCGACGCGGTGTACGAGCGCCTCGACGAATTCGAGCGCATCCTGCCGGCGGACGTGCGGCTCGAACGCGGCTTCGACCAGTCGCGCAACGTCGACCGGCGCCTGTCGCGGCTGCAGTTCGATTTCTCGCTGGCGATCAGCCTCGTGGCGCTCACCCTGCTGCCGCTCGGCCTGCGCGCCGCCGGCATCGTGATGATCTCCATCCCGCTGTCGCTGGCGATCGGCCTCGCGGCGCTCTACTTCACCGGGTTCTCGCTCAACCAGCTGTCCATCGCCGGCTTCGTGGTGGCGCTCGGGCTCCTGGTCGATGACTCCATCGTGGTGGTCGAGAACATCGCGCGGCACATCCGCGCCGGCATGCCGAGGCGCCAGGCGGCGATCGCGGCCACCGACCAGATCTGGCTGGCCGTCCTCGGCTGCACGGCGACGCTGCTGCTCGCCTTCCTGCCGCTCCTGTTCCTGCCCGAGGGCTCGGGCGAATTCGTCCGCTCGCTGCCGGCGGCAGTGCTCTACACCATCGTCGCCTCGCTGTTCGTCGCGCTGACCATCATTCCCTTCCTCGGCAGTCGCGTGCTGCGCGGCGAGTCGAAGCCGCTGCCGCGCCAGCCCTGGCTCGGGCGGCTGGTGCTGGCGGGCCGGAAGGCCATCGAGTACACGGACGCGGTCGCGGATCGCGTGCTGGCCGCCGTGATGCGCGGCATCCACGCGTTCTACGGGCCGGCGCTGCGCCGTGCGCTGGCCTGGCCGCGCGCGACCCTGGGCGCTGCGCTCCTTGTGTTCCTCTCCGCCCTGGCGCTGGTGCCGATGATCGGCTTCAGCCTGTTCCCCACCGCCGACATCCCGCAGTTCCGCGTGCGCATCGAGGCGCCGGACGGTGCGAGCCTCGCGGAAACCGGGCGGGCGCTCGCCTTCGTCGAGGCCGAACTCGCGAAGCGACCCGAGATCAAGTACTGGTTCGCCAACCTCGGGCACGACAACCCGCGCATCTACTACAACGTCATCTCGACCGGGGCCTCGGCCAACGTGGCCGAGGTGTTCGCCGAGGTGAGGGACTACGAGCCCGAGGCCACGTCCCGGATGCTGGACGAGCTACGCGCCGCATTCGCCGACTACCCGGCCGCCCAGATCACGGTGCGGCAGTTCGAGAATGGCCCGCCGATCAACGCCCCGATCGAGATCCGCGTTGTCGGCGCGGACCTGGACGTGCTGGGCAGCCTCGCCGCCGAGGTCGAGCAGGTCATGCTCGACACCACCGGCACGCGCGACGTGAACAACCCGATGCGCCTCAAGCGCACCGACCTCGACCTCGGCATCGACACCGAGAAGGCCGCGCTCTTTGGCGTGCCCGCCGTCGAGGCGGATCGCACGGTGCGCCTGGCTGTCGCCGGGCTTCCGGTCGGGAAGTTCCGCGAGCCCGACGGCGACGAGTACGACATCACCCTGCGGCTGCCGATCGAGGGCCGGCCGACGCTGGCGCTCCTCGACGAGATCCAGGTGTCGTCGCTCGCCAGCGGGCAGGTGCCCTTGCGGCAGATCGCCGACCCGACATTCCGCACTGCGCCCAACGTGATCAAGCGCTATGGCCGGGAACGGTCCGTGAGCATCACCGCGTATCCCGCGACCGGCTACGTCACCGACGACCTCACCCGCGAGGTCGTGGCGGCACTCGACCGCATGGAATGGCCGGCCGGCTATCGCTATACCGCCGCGGGCGAGGTCGAGGCGCGCCAGGAGAGCTTCGCCGGCCTCGGCGTCGCCATGCTGGTCGCGATGTTCGGCATCCTGGCGGTGCTGGTGCTCGAGTTCGGCAGCTTCCGCTCCACGCTCATCGTGTTCGGGGTGGTGCCCCTCGGCATGGTCGGCGCCCTGGCCGGCCTGTTCCTGACGGGCTATACGCTGTCGTTCACCGCGCTCATCGGGATGATTGCCCTCGTCGGCATCGAGATCAAGAACTCGATCCTGCTGGTGGACTTCACCAACCAGCTGCGCGAGGACGGCCACGACCTGGACGCGGCGATCGAGCAGGCCGGCGAGATCCGCTTCTTCCCGATCCTGCTCACCTCGCTCACCGCCATCGGCGGGCTCATGCCGCTCGCCATCCAGGGTTCGGGCCTGTATTCACCCCTCGCCATCGTCATCATCGGCGGCCTGGTGTCCTCCACGCTGCTCGCGCGGCTGGTGACCCCGGTCATGTACAAGCTGCTGCCACCGGTGATCGAGAAGCGCAAGGCGGCAGCGCTCGGCCGGGAGCACGAGGTGCCAGCGGTCGGCTGAGCGGCTACGGGATGAAGTCCGTCCGGGGCCTGGGGCGCGCGCGGCACGCCGGGCCGACCTGCCCGGCCAGCCGCTGACCCGCAGCCAGCAGGCCGGCAGGACCGCGCCCTCGCCGGACGCTGGCGAACCCCGCCGCGGCCTCGCCGCAGAGGCGTACAATCCGGCCTACGGATACTCAAAGTTCGGGAGAAACGATCATGCGCGCGATCCTGACCCTGGCATGCCTGGCGACCATCCTGATGGCGCCCACGAGCGCCGTTGTGGCCGCCGACGACGGCGACAAGTACGCGGAAACCATCAAGTTGTTCAAGGACGCGGGCGAAAGCGCCGGCTTCTTCGGCAAGAGCTACGGCTATGCGGTGTTCCCGAACATCGGCAAGGCCGGGCTCGGCATCGGCGGCGCCCACGGCCAGGGGCGCGTGTTCGCGGGCGGCAAGGCCGTCGGCAAGACCAAGATGACCCAGCTCAGCATCGGCTGGCAGGCCGGCGCCCAGGGCTACGCCATGATCATCTTCTTCGAGGACAAGCGCGCCTTCGACGAATTCACCTCCGGCAACTTCGAGTTCGGCGCGAACGCGAGCGCGGTCGCCATCACCGCCGCGGCCGGAGCGGGTGCGGGCACCACCGGCACCGCCGCCGGCGCGAGCGGCGGCAAGAAGGACGCGACCACGGTCGGCGACTACTACAAGGGCATGGCCACCTTCACCATCGTCAAGGGCGGCCTGATGTACGAGGCGGCGGTCGCCGGCGCCAAGTTCTCCTACGAAGCACTCTAGCCGGACGCCGGCGGCGACGGCCGCCGCGCGCCCCGGCCGCGTCACTCGTAGCGCAGGGCCTCGATCGGATCCATGCCCGCCGCGCGGCGCGCGGGCATGAGTCCGAACACCAGCCCGACCGCGGCCGCGAAACCGAACGACAGCAGCACGCTGCCGGGCGTGACGTAGGTCTGCCAGCCGGCGAAGCGGGCGAGCAG
>CAZXAS010000115.1:0-9400 GCA_964638185.1 uncultured Steroidobacteraceae bacterium
GCCTTCCTCGAGGTCATCAATCGCATCGAGCTCGGGCGGCAGACCGGCCGCGGCGGCGACGAGCGTGCGCCGGTGCGCATCGCACAGGCGGCGGTCTGATGCCGATACGGCAGCGGAGTACCCCATGACGGCATTGACCATGTTCGAGAAGGTGTGGCGCGAGCACGAGGTGGTGCCCGAGACGACCGACACACCGGCCGTGCTCTACGTCGACCTGCACCTGACCCACGAGGTGACCTCGCCCCAGGCGTTCTCGGTGCTGCGCGAGCGTGGCCTGCCGGTACGGCGGCTCGACCGCACGCTTGCGACCATGGATCACTCGACACCCACCGATCGCGAGCAGATATTCGGCGGCGTGCCGATCAAGCTCGAGTCGGCGCGCAAGCAGGTCGAGCAGCTGGAGCGCAATGCCGCCGAGTTCGGGGTCGAGCTCATCGGCCTCCAGAGCGGAATGCGGGGCATCGTCCACATCATCGGGCCCGAGCTCGGCGCGACGCAGCCAGGCAAGACGATCGTCTGTGGCGACAGCCACACGAGCACCCACGGTGCCTTCGGCGCGCTCGCCTTCGGCATCGGCACGACCGAGGTCGGCCACGTTCTGGCGACGCAGTGCCTGCTGCAGCGCAAGCCGCGGACCTTCGCCGTCGAGGTCTCCGGCCGGCTGCGTGCCGGAGTCAGCGCCAAGGACCTGGTGCTCGCCATCATCGGCAGGATGGGCGTCAACGGCGGCACCGGACACGTGCTCGAGTACCGCGGCGAGGCGATACGTGCGCTGACCATGGAAGAGCGCATGACCGTGTGCAACATGTCGATCGAGGCCGGCGCGCGTGCCGGCATGGTGGCCCCTGACGAGACGACCTTCGCCTACCTGGCCGGCCGGCCGCGCGTCCCCCAGGGCGAGGCCTGGCACCAGGCCGTGGAGCGCTGGCAGGCACTGCCGACAGACCCGGGAGCACGCTTCGATCGCGAACTGCGGCTCGATGCGGGCACGGTCGAACCGATGATCACCTACGGCACCAATCCGGGGATGGTCATTCCCGTCTCGGGCAGCATCCCCGGGTCCGGCGACGAGGTGTTCCGCAAGGCCCTCGACTACATGGGCTTCGAGCCCGGCGAAGCCATGCTCGGCAAACCGGTCGACGTCGTGTTCGTCGGCAGCTGCACCAACGCCAGGATCTCCGACCTGCGTGCGGTGGCGGAAGTGCTGCGCGGGCGCCGCGTGGCGCGCGGCGTGCAGATGCTGATCGTTCCCGGGTCGCAGGAAGTGAAGCACGAGGCCGAGTCGGAAGGGCTCGACCGGGTGTTCCTGGAAGCCGGTGCCGACTGGCGCGAGTCCGGTTGCTCGATGTGCCTCGGCATGAATGGCGACACCGTCGCCCCGGGCAAGTACGCGGTCAGCACCAGCAACAGGAACTTCGAGGGCCGCCAGGGCGTCGGTGCCCGGACCCTGCTTGCCAGTCCCGTCACGGCGGCGGCGGCGGCGGTGACCGGGCGCATCACCGACCCGCGCGAGTTGCTGGCATGACGACGGAGATCAAGATGGAGCCGATCCGCACCCTGACCTCGACGACCATCGTCATGCCGTCGACCAACATCGACACCGACCAGATCATTCCGGCGCGCTTCCTCACGACCACGACCCGCGAAGGCCTCGGTTCGGCGCTGTTCGCCGACTGGCGCTACGACGCCGAGGGCCGGCCAAAGCCGGACTTCGTGCTCAACCGGCCGGAGTCGGCCGGCTGCGCCATCCTGGTGGCCGGCAGGAACTTCGGCTGCGGCTCGTCGCGCGAGCATGCGCCGTGGGCACTCGTCGACTACGGCATTCGTGCCGTGGTGAGCACCGGGATCGCCGACATCTTCCGCAGCAATTCGCTCAAGAACGGCCTGTTGCCGGTCGTGGTCGACGACGACACGCATGGCTGGCTGGTCGGGCATCCGGGTGCACAGCTCACCATCGATGTCGAGTCCGCGACCCTGAAGCTGCCCGATGGAAGGAGCGTCGGCTTTCCGCTCGAGTCCTTCGCCCGCTACTGCCTGCTGAACGGCGTCGACGAACTCGGCTTCCTGATGTCGAAGCTGGCCGAGATCGAGGCCTACGAGAAGGCGCACGGGAAGTGAGGGCCCGCATCGCGGTCCTGCCCGGCGACGGCATCGGGCCCGAGGTCACCGCCGAGGCGGAACGTTGCCTCGTTGCGATTGCCAGGCATTTCGGCCACGACTTCGAACTGCCCCAGGCGCCGGTCGGCGCCGCCGCGATGGACCTGACCGGCGAGCCGCTGCCTGCGGTGACGCTTGCCCTCGCGAAGGACGCCGACGCCGTCCTGTTCGGCGCCATCGGCGACCCGCGCTATTCCGATCCCGCGCAGAAAGTCAGGCCGGAGCAGAGCATCCTCGGCCTCAGGCGCGGACTCGCGCTCTACGCCAACCTGCGACCGGCGATCACCTACCCGGCCGTGTTCCACGCGTCGCCGCTGAAGGCGGAACTCCTTGCCGGTGTCGACATCCTGGTCGTGCGCGAACTGACCGGCGGCATCTACTTCGGTGCCAAGACCCGCACTGCCGAGACGGCCTCGGACCTGTGCGAATACTCGGTGGCGGAGGTCGAGCGCGTGGTGCGACTCGCGGCCCGCCTCGCCGTCGCGCGGCGTGGAAAGCTGACGTCGGTCGACAAGGCCAACGTGCTCGAGACGTCGCGGTTGTGGCGCAGTGTCGTCGACCGCATCCTGCCTGCCGAGTTTCCCGGGCTGCGGTACGAGCACATGTACATCGACGCGGCGACCATGCACGTGCTGCGCCGTCCGGGCGACTTCGACGTCATCGTCACCGAGAACATGTTCGGCGACATCCTCACCGACGAGGTCGCGATGCTGCCAGGCTCGCTCGGGCTCTGCCCCTCGGCATCCGTCGGCGACGGCAGCCGCGGCCTGTACGAGCCGATTCACGGCTCGGCGCCTGACATCGCCGGCCAGGGAATCGCCAATCCCTATGGCACCATCCTGAGCGCGGCACTGCTGTTGCGGCATTCCCTCGGCCTCGTCGCCGAGGCCGCAGCGATCGAGGCCGCGGTGGCGGCTGCGATCGAGGACGGAGTGCTGACGGCGGACCTCGCGCCCCGCGAGGCGGGCAACGCTGCGTCGACGCGCGCAGCCGGCACGGCGGTGCTGGAGCGACTGGACGCAGGCCGCTTCTAGGCTGCCACGGCGGCTCGGTGTTTCCGCCCCGACGCCGCGCCCGGCTGTGGCCGGCCTGACCGGTGCGCGACGCGCTTTCTCTTCACCTTTCCGTCACGAATCCGCAATCGCGGACTGTACTTAATCTCCCTGCTGCCCAACGCCGGTCAGCGCCCCGGAAGAGCCGTGTCGGTCTCTCGAGAAGAGGAGCAGGGAAATCCATGAAGGCCAGAGTTGAACCGTTCCATGACACCGTCGGCGGCGATGAACCGCTGTCGAACACGTCGACCAATGAGCATTTCGCGAACGTCATCGAGCGGCGAATGTCGCGCCGCGAGGTGATCGTGGGGAGTCTCGGCGCCGCCGTCGCGGGCGCGCTCGGCACAGCCATGATCGACACGGCCGAGGCCCACAATGGCAGATCGCTGCCTGCGGCCGGCAAGGGCAAGCCGCCGCGCGGCTTGGGCCCGCGACTCGGATTCTCGGCGATTCCGGCCACGCGCGCCGACACGGCAACCGTTCCTTTCGGCTACCGCGCACAGGTGCTCATTCCCTGGGGGACCCCGCTCACCGGCGGCTACCCGGACTATGACGGCGTGAACGGCAACAGCGGTGCCGAGCAGGAGCAGCAGGTCGGCTCCCATCACGACGGCATGCACTACTTCCCGTTCCCGCAGGATCCTAACGGCCATGGCCTGCTGTGCGTCAACCATGAGTACGTGGACCAGAACGTGCTGCACGTCAACGGCGCGACGCTCGTCGACGGACAGCGGCCGACCGACGAGGTCCGCAAGGAGATCGCTGCGCATGGCGTCAGCGTCGTCGAGGTCAGGAAGCGGCACCGGAACGGCGGCCAGTGGGAGGTTCGACGCGGCGCCTTCAACCGTCGCATCACGGCGGGTACACGGATGGCGATCCGTGGTCCGGTCCGCCGCAGCGACCTGGTGAAGACGAAGTACAGCCCCAAGGGCACGAGGACCCGGGGCACGATCAACAACTGCGCCCATGGCTACACGCCCTGGGGCACCTACCTGACCTGCGAGGAGAACTGGGCCGGCTACTTCGTCAATCGCATCCAGCTGACGCGCATCGACGCCCTGTTCGACAAGCGCTACTGGGCTGGCGAATCGCAGCGCCAGGGGGCCTACTACGCCCGCTACGACGCGGCGACGAACACGATCGTCGGCGTCATCGACGAGACCTTCGACCAGAAGCCGACCAGCGTGGTCTACACCGCGCCAGGCAACGTGCTGGCCGAGGCAAACCGCCGGCTGGAGGGCCCGCTCGACGACCTGCTTGCCATCGAGGGCATCGTCGTCAATGTACCGCGGGAGCAGTCGAGGTATGGGGTGCAGACGACCGGCAGCCGCTACGGTTGGGAAACCGCCGCCAGTGGCGAGGACCAGTACGTCCGTTTCGACGCAACCGCCCGGGGCGCCGATCCGACCCAGGATTACCGCAACGAACCCAACACGATGGGCTGGGTGGTCGAGATCGACCCGTTCGATCCGCACAGCACACCGATCAAGCGCACGGCGCTCGGCCGGCTGGCCCACGAGGGCTGCGTGTTCGGCCCGCCCCAGTTCGGCCAGCCGCTGGCCTTCTACATGGGTGACGATGCGCAGAACGAGTACGTCTACAAGTTCGTGACCAAGGCGCGCTACCGGCCTGGGATGCGCGGTGACGTGCTGGACGAGGGCACGCTCTACGTCGCGCGCTTCAACGACGACGGCAGCGGCGACTGGCTGGCGCTCGACGTCGACGACCCGGAGTTCCGCATGGCGGCCGCCGCCAAGGGCATCGAGTTTGCGGACCAGGCCGATGTCCTCGTCAACACACGACTCGCGGCCGACGTCGTCGGTGCAACGAAGATGGATCGCCCGGAATGGGGTGCCGTGCACCCGGTCACCCGGGAGGTCTACATGACCATGACCAACAACAGCGCGAGGACCGTCGCCGACTCCGCCAACCCGCGGATCCGGAACGTCAACGGGCACATCATTCGCTGGCGTGAGCGAGGCAACCGATCGTTCGCGACGCAGTTCGACTGGGACCTGTTCGTGCTGGCCGGGCCGGAGGGCGACAGCCAGGTGCTGCCGCAGGTGGGCGGTCCACCGCTCGACGCCGACAACATCTTCGCGAGCCCGGACGGCGTCTGGATCGACCAGAACGGAATCCTGTGGATCCAGACGGACATGAGTGGATCGCAGCAGGGTACCGGACCCTTCGGCGAGAACTGCATGCTCGCGGCGAACCCAGTGACCGGCGAGATCAGGCGTTTCCTGGCCGGACCCTTCAACCAGGAGACCACCGGCGTGGTATCGACGCCGGACGGCAAGAACCTGTTCGTGAACTTCCAGCATCCGGGCGACCGCTCGGGCGTCGGCAGCTTCACCAGCAACTGGCCAGACAGTGGCTACGTGTACTGCCATCCCGGCGATGGAGTGCCGGCCCCGAACCCGCAAGGGCCGCGCCCCCGCTCGGCGACGATCGTGATCACCCGTGATGACGGCGGTATCGTGGGACTCTAGGGCGGGCTTGCGGCCAGGGCCGGCGCGTCGCGTTTCCCGGCGCGCCGGCCCTTCCGTGCATGGAGTCCGGGGTCGCTACGGCCGACCTGCGCCGCCCGTCGACCCCGGCAGGACCGCCGCGCGATCGAGCCCGGCCTGCAGGTCGTCGAGCAGGTCCTCCGTGGCCTCGATGCCCACGGACAGCCGGAGCAGGCCCGGGGTGATCCCCGCCTCCACCCGCGCCGCCGGATCCATGGCGGCATGGGTCATGGTGTCCGGGTGGGCCACCAGGCTCTCCACGCCGCCGAGCGACTCGGCGAGGGAAAAGCACTCGAGACCGTCCAGGAAGCGCTCCACGGCACGCAGGCCGCCACGCAGGTCGAATGAAACGATCGCGCCGAAGCCGCTCTGCTGCCTTTGAGCCAGTGCATGTCCGGGGTGGCTGGCGAGCCCGGGGTAGTAGACGCTCCCCACTGCCGCGTGGCCATCCAGCAGTTCGGCGACCGCAGTCGCATTCTCCTCGTGCTGGCGCAGCCTCACGTGCAGGGTGCGCAGGCCACGCAGTGCCAGGAACGCGTCGAAGGCGCCGCCGGTGATGCCGAGGCAGTTGGCCCACCAGGCGAGTTCCTCGTGCAGTCCCTCCTCGCGTGACACGACGGCACCGCCGACGATGTCGCTGTGGCCGTTGATGTACTTGGTGGTCGAGTGCACGACTAGGTCCGCACCGAGTGTCAGCGGCCGCTGCCAGCCCGGGCTCATGAAGGTGTTGTCGACGGCGACCAGCGCGCCTGCCTCGTGGGCGGCAGCCGCGATCGCGGCGATGTCGGTGATCCTGAGCAGCGGGTTGCTCGGTGTCTCGATCCAGACGATCCGCGGCTTCGACGCCATGGCCGCTGCGACCGCCGCCGGGCTCGTCATGTCGATGAACGTCACCCGGGCGCGGCCAGTGCGGTCGAGCGCGGAGAACAACCGGTACGTGCCGCCGTAGCAGTCGTGCGGCGCGACGACGAGGTCCCCCGGCTTCGCCAGCACCACCGCCAGGTTGACGGCGGCCATCCCGGTCGTCGTGACGATGCCGCCGGCACCGCCTTCGAGATCGCCGAGCGCGTCGCCCAGCGCGTCCCGGGTCGGGTTGCCGGAGCGCGAGTAGTCGTACTTGCGGCGACGGTTCAGGCCCTCGAACGTGAACGTCGACGACAGGTACAGCGGCGGCACCACGGCGCCGTGCGCCGCGTCGGATTCGAGCGCGGCGCGTACCACCCGTGTCTCCGGACGCTTGGGGCGGCTCATGGCTGCCCGCCTGCGAGCGCCTGCGCGAATGCCGGCGCCAGCCGTGAGCGCTCCTTCAGAAAGGCATCGTGACCGTAGAGCGAGTGCAGCTCGTACAGTCGCTTCGGGCCGGCCAGGCGTGCCTCGAGTTCACGCATGTCCTCGATCGTCACCAGCTGGTCCTCCGTGATCCCGACCAGCGTGGCGGGGACGCGCACGCGCTCGGGCTCGATGCAGTGCAGGTCAATGGATTCGGAGAGGCACAGGAATGCCTCCGGGACATGCTGCAGGGCGTACTCGTCGCCACGCGCGAACAGGTAGTCCTCGACGGGAAAGCGATAGCCGTGGTCGGACAGGCGCGGGCGTCCTGCAAATCGCTGCTGGAACTCCTGCGGCGAGCGATAGGTCGCCATCGCGAGCGCGCGTGCGAGCCGGAGCCCGCCCGGTCCGTCACCCCTGGAGATGCCGAAGCGGACCGTCTCGCGCTGGATGCTGCGCCAGGCGGTGGCCATCGGACTGGCGCGATGCGCGCCACTGATGACGAGCAGGTGCCCCACGCGATCGGCGTGGAGCTCGCCGAAGGCGAGCGCGACCATGGCGCCATAGGAGGCGCCGGCGATGGCGTGCAGCCGGTCGATCCGGAGCGCGTCGCACAGCGCCTTCAGCGCCGCGGCCTGGTCATGGGAACTGATGGTCGGGAAGCCCGCCTGGCCGCGCGCGGGCCCGGTGGTCTCGCCGCTGCCGCCCAGGTAGTCGAAGCCGAGCAGCCGATAGCGGGTGGCATCGAGTGGCAGGCCCGGCCCGGCCAGCTCCGGCCACCAGCCGGCCCTGCGGTCGGTGGTGCAGAAGATGCGCCGGTGGGCCGAGATTCCGCCGAGCGCGACCACCACCGGCGCTCCGGCGGCCCCCTCCAGCCTCCAGGCCACCCGGATGCTGTCCAGTAGTCCGCCGTGATGCAGTCGAAACGGACCGGGCAGGGAGAGCACGCCTTGTTGCACGGCGATCGGCGTGGCGGTCCGGCCCGAGGACGGGTCGTGCGGGGGGGTGGTCACTGGGACGTCAGCATTTCGTGCCATCGGGCTCTCCCACCAAGTCCGGACCAGCCGGGTTCCTGCGGAGAGCCCACTCGAGGCGGGCTACCTGCGCCGTGGCGGACCCGCCCGGGCCCGCTCTGCGGCCGCCCATCTGCCGGCCGGTGGCGTAGCCGCCGTCCGCAGGAGTTGGCACCTTTCCGGGCTGGTGAGGCCTGGCGGTTGCCCCGGCGTCAAAGGGCCTTGTCCCTCAGCCGGTCTCGATGAGCGCCCGCAAGTCTATGGGCGGCGCGAATCGCGGTCAAGAATGCCCGGAAACGGCAAGTGCCGCTTGCGCCAGTCGTTCCAATGTATTAGCGTGTTAATACATTGGTACATGGTCGGAACCATGAAGCAACACCGTCCGTTGAGTCCCAGGCAGGAGGCGCTGCACGAGCGCGCGCTGTACACCGCCATCCTGGCGCTGCATACCCCGGAGGAAGCGCGGGCGTTCTTCCGCGACCTGTGCACGCCGGCGGAACTGCAGGCGCTCGCCGATCGCTGGGCCGTCGTCGAGATGCTGGAGCGCGACCTGCCCTACCGCGAGATCCAGCGGCTCACCGGGGTCAGCGTCACCACCATCGGCCGGGTCGCGCGCTACCTGAACGCCGGCAACGGTGGCTACCGGCTGGCGGCAGGCCGGGTCAGGGACAGCCGGCAGGCGCCACAGCGGGGATGAACATGGACCAGCCGCAGAGGATCAAGCTTGCCGTGCAGAAGTCCGGCCGGCTCACCGAGAACTCGCTCGACCTGCTGGTTCGCTGCGGGCTCAAGTACAGCCGCGCCAAGGACCAGCTGCTGTGCTTCGGCGAGAACATGCCGCTCGACGTGCTGCTGGTGCGAGACGACGACATCCCGGACCTGGTCCAGGAGGACGTCTGCGAGCTGGGCGTGGTCGGCTTGAACGTGGTGGAGGAGAAGCGCCTCGGATTCCTGGCGCGCGGCGTCAACCCGCTGTTCGAGCAGGTGATGACCCTCGACTACGGGCGCTGCCGGCTCAGCCTCGCGGTCCCGGATGGCCGGCGCTACCAGGGTCCGGCATCCCTCGACGGACTGCGGATCGCCACCACCTACCCGAACATCGTCAGTCGCTGGCTGGCGGGCCATGGGGTCAGCGCCGAAGTGGTCACGCTTTCCGGTGCGGTCGAGATCGCCCCCCGCCTCGGCCGCGCGGACGTCATCTGCGACCTCGTTTCCACCGGCAGCACGCTGGCAGCGAACCACCTGAAGGAAGTGGAGACGGTGATGGAGAGCCAGGCGGTGCTGATCCGCACGCCGGTGCCGGTGGCCGCTGAGAAGCGCGACTGGATGAGCAAGCTGCTGAAGCGCATGGACGGCGTGCAACAGGTACGCGAGAGCAAGTACATCATGCTGCACGCGC
>CAZXAS010000116.1:0-9270 GCA_964638185.1 uncultured Steroidobacteraceae bacterium
CGGTGATGCCGTCGAAGTCGCCGAGGCGCATGTCGGCCGAGGCATGCTCCGGCAGCGCCTGGCCCGACACCAGGCTGACGCGGTAGAAGTCCGCGGCCGTCTGGGTGTAGTACCGCAGCTGCGGTTCGAGATACGCAGACGCTCCCAGCGGCCAGCGCAGCTTCCCCTCGATCGTATGCGAATCGATGCCCCAGTCGTCGGTCATGAAGCGATACGACAGGTCCAGGACCTTGCCGTCGAGCGACTTCTTCAACTCGCCATATACGGCATGCTTGGCCCGCTTGTCCGGGCGACTCTCGAACAGGTAGACGCCAGTGGGACCGGCGGCGCCGGGCGCCGGCGTGCGCGCCAGCGTCTCCCCGGTCACGGGATCGACGACGCTCAGGATCTTGTACGGGTCGGTCAGGTAGCCACTCGCATCGCTGTAGGAATAATTGAGGCGCACGATGGTGGTTCGGTTGATGACCTGTGTGACGCCGAGGAGCAGGTCGATCACGTCCTTGGAGTCGCTGCCGAGCCGGTTGGACAGGTCGCCGACATCTCCCATCTGCGACAGCGCCACGGGCGCCCCACCGACGGGATCGATGTCGTCCGCCGAGTAGGACACGCCCGCGCTGACGGTCGTGTTGCGTTCATTGAAATCACGCGTCAGCGACAGGCTCGCGCCGAGGTGGGTGTAGTCGTATTCCTTGGAAGCGCCGAGGCCCGCCGAGATCGTATAGAGCCTGGCCAGCGGCTGGGACCAGGTCACGCCGAGCGCGGTGCGCGTATCAAGGAAGGAATCGTCGAGCGGGATCTCGCCCGCCGGCGTGGTGTAGGTCTTGTTGCCGGACGGACTCGTGAACGTCTGTGCCTGGTCGAGCGCGGTGGCCCCGCTCGGCGACGCGCCCGTCAGCGAGTCGACCGTCAGGTCGAGGGTCAGGAAGCGGTCGTCGTCGAAGTTCCGCTTCGCGAGGACGCTCACGCTCGCATCCTGCACACGATCGTCGCCTTCGCCGTAGTACATCAGCGCCGAGTCGAACTCCCAGCGTTCGGCCTCGTCCGCCACGGCGGGCGCGGCCGGCAGGCTGCCGAGCAGCGAGTAGGTGGCGGCTGCCAGGGCCGAGCCGATCTTCCTGCCATGGTCGTTCATCAGTTGCACCCGCAGCCGCCGCCGCCGAATCCGCGACCCCCGCTGGAGGCCTCCTTGCTGAAATAGATATGGTCGTCGAGCGCTGCCTCGAGCGGGCTTGCATCCATGAGCATCTCACGCCTGGCGAGTACCTCGCGCTCCCACGGGGACACGCCCAGGCTCGCGCAGCCTGAACAGACGGTAGTGAGAGCGAGCAGGGAGATCAGGGCTGGTCGTTTCATTTCTGGGTACCGGGTGTCTTCAGGCTGTTGGAATCGGTGGCGCTGGCGATGGCCGGCGATGCGTCGACGGCAAGTAGCTGGCGGAGGACGGCTTCGTACTCGCTGCGCCGGGCGTTCTGGAAGCCGAGGTGGCGGTTCGCCAGCTCGCCTGTGCGATCGAACACGAAAGGACTCGGCATGGCCGTCACGCCGAACTGTTCGGGCAGCTTGCCGGACGGGTCGTAGACGATGCGGAAACCGGCGGGCACGGCGGCCAGGAACTTGTCGGCGTCGGCGCGCTCCGCGTCGACATTGACGCCGATGATGACGAGGCCCTGGTCGCGGTACCTGGCCTGCATCTCGTTGAGCCACGGGAAGGACCGCCGGCACGGTGCACACCACGAGGCCCAGAAATCCACGACGACCACGCTTCCCCGGAGCTTCGCGAGGTCGAGCGGTGGCTCGGCCGCGTCGCTGCCCGGCGCGATGGCAGCGAGGGAGATCAGCGCGATCATGAGTCGGGGCACGAGGCGGGGTCGAAACCGCAAGGGGCGAGTCATTCTCATTCGCATCACGAGGCGCCCCGGCGGGCTGGTACGGGCCTTGGACGTACGCGGGGACCGGAATCAATCGGCGCGTCGGGTTGACCGCCACCGGGTGGGCAGGCGCTCGTTGGCCGATCGGCGTTCGAGGGACATCCTGCGCCAGGCGGCGCAGGAGGCCGTTCAGAACTGCTGGCCGATAACGCTGTCGGTGGCGGCCAGGTTGCCGTCGAGATCACGGATCTCGATGCCCTGATAGGCAAGCTCGATCGTCTCGATGGTCTTCACGTGTCCCGGCGCAAGCTCGGGAGAATGCTCGGCAGTGCGTGTCATCGAGACGACACGCGCGTTGGTGAGCTTGACGGTCTGGTAAACGGTCATGCTGCCCGCCGATTTACGCAAGACCCAGAACTCGACCATGACTGTTGGAAACACTTCATTGCTCACCCAGGCTGCGAACAGTCGCGGCGATGCCTGGCCGGGTTCGCGGCTGATCCGCAGCGGGTCGTGCAGGCGCTTGCCGACGGGCTGCTGCGTGGCGGGGTCCATCCGCGTGCTGAACTGCGATTCGTAGCCAACCGCCTTGATCTTGCCCTCGAGGCCCTTGATCGCAACCTCGCCCGGAACCGGGCCAAGCTGGCCGCCGCTGATCGCGAGAAAGATCTCGTCCGCCCATGCGTCCATGCTCATGCCCAGGGACAGCAGCAACACCGTTGCCGCACCTGCGCGCCGGGATCCTGTCGGTTTCATCGTTGTACCCCTGGTTGTGGGAGTGGGTGGCCACGCTGCCGGGCGGTCGGCATCAGAACGAGCGAGTCATCCGGATCGGTCTGACCAGACCCGCAGCGCCGCTGTGCCGGTACCGGGCGACGCACCGCCGGGCGCGTGGATCGTCCAGCCGGAACAATGGCTTGCCGTCGGACCCACTGGTCGCGCGCCTTGATTGGTCATGCCTGACTGGATACGGGGAGCGGCGGCTTCCAGGGTCGTGCTGAGATCCGTCACACGGCCCGGTAAACTGGCGCTGCGGCAACGGATCAAGACCGACAACCGGCACTGGGGGGCGCGTGGAGTCGCTGGTTCTCACCCGGCCATACAGCGTCGGCGAGTGGCGGGTCGAACCCGCGCTCGACGAGATGTATCGCGCAGGCGTGCGGGTCAAGCTCGAGCCGCGCATGACCCGACTCCTGTCGTGCCTTGCGGCGCGCCCCGGCGAAGTCCTCTCGATCAGCGAGCTGCTCGACCAGGTCTGGACCGGCGTCGTCGTCAGCCCGAGTTCGGTCTATCAGGCTGTCGCCCATCTGCGCCGCCTGCTGGGCGACGTCGAGTCGACGCCCCACTACATCGCCACGGTTCCCCGCAGGGGCTATCGCCTGGTCGCTGTGGTGCAGCCGAACCTTGCCCCCGAGCCGCTGCGGTCGAGCACCAGCGCGCCGGCAATTGACATCCCGGCCGGCGCGCCGGCGGACTCCGCCGCAACACAGGCGATGGGGCGCTTCGCGTTTCAAGCATGGGTGACAGCCCCCGCGCGGCGGCCCCTTCGGCTGATGGCGGCGGCCGCGGCGGTCGTGCTCGGGGTTGCGGCGATCGCGATACACGTCGCGACGAAGACCGGGCCCGACGCGTCACCGACGATGCCGACCGCGGTAGCCGTGCTGCCGTTCGCGGACCTGAGCGCCGATGCCAGTAACAGCGCCTTCTGCGACGGGCTTACCGACGAGCTGCTCAATTCGCTCGCACGCCTGCCGGGGCTGCGCGTTACCGGTCGAACATCGACCGCGAGGTTCCGTGACGGCGCGGCCGACCCGCAACAGGTCGGCGCGATGCTCGACGTCACCCATCTGCTGGAGGGATCGGTGCGACGCAGCGGATCGCGACTGCGCATCAGCGCCCAGCTCGTGCGCACCGACGACGGCTTCCAGGTCTGGGCCAATTCCTTCGACCGACCGGCCAACGATGTCATCACGATCCAGTCGCAGATCGCGAGCGCAGTAGCCGACGCACTCGAACTGCAGCTCTCGCCCGAGGCAGCTGCCCGCCTGGAACGCGCACCGACGACTCGCATCAATGCGTACGAGTTCTACCTGCTCGGTCGTCACCAGCAGATCAAGCGCACCGCCGAGGGATTGTCGCGCTCGGTCGAGTATCATCAGGCCGCGCTAGCCGCGGACCCGGGATTCGCACTGGCGCATGCAGGCCTGGCGGACGCCTACATGGCCGGCTACTACTATGCCGGTCGGCCGCTGGACGAGACGGCGAGGCTGGTGCAGGCCGAAGTCGACGCGGCGCTGCGACTCGACCCGGAGCTCGCCGAGGCCTACGCTGCCTGGGCGGTGCTTCTGACGGAGCAATGGCGCCTGAGCGAGGCCATCGCGGCGCTGAAGCGCGCGCTCGCCATCAACTCGAACTACAGCGAGGCCTATCTACGGCTGGGAGCGGCGTACGAGTACGCCGGTGAACCTCTCGAGGCGCTGTCGGCGTACGAGCAGGTGCAGGTACTCGATCCGCTCAATACGGTGCTGCACGTGCGCCGCTGCCTGGTACTGCAGAACCTGGGCCGTTACCCGGAGGCGGAAGCGGCGTGCCAGCGCGGCTTCGAACTGCAGCCCGACATCCCCAACGCACTTTGGGCACACGGCCTCGCGGCATACGCACAGGGAGACCTGCCGGCTGCGGTCGGTCACTACCGAGCAGCTCTTGCGCGTGCCGCCGACCGTGCGGACATCCGCGCCGAACTCGCGATCCTGTTGCTCGACCTTGACCTGCGGCAGGAATCGGCCCGTGAGTTCGAGCAGGCACGCCAGACCGATCCGGGCCTGCAGCGGGCGCTGGCGCAGGGCCGATGGTTCCTCGCGGCGGGCGACCTGGACGGTTTGCGGCGCTTCCTCAGGCGCCTCCCGCTTGATTCCGCCACGCCGCACGAGCGGCTCGACGCCGCGTTCCTTGCACTGGCCGCCGGTGATATGAGCCTCGCCTCCGGCCTCGGCGCGGTCGGTGGTGGCCCAGCGGCAGCTTCCTACGGCGACGGCCTGACCCCGGGCGTCTACCGGACGCGCTGGGGAGTCTGTGAGTTGTGCTCGCTCGCGCTGTTGAGCCGCGTCGCGGGCGACGCCGCGTCGGCGACGGCCCACTCGGACGTGGCGGCAGCGGCACTCGATCGCATGCAGGAAAAGGGTCACGTCTGGCATGGCCTGCACTACCTGCGTGCCGGTCTGCAGGCTCAACAGGGGCAGATTGAGGCGGCGATCGATTCTCTGCAACGGGCAGTCGATCTTGGATGGCGCCGTGCGTGGCTGATGCGGGCCGACCCCGCGCTGGAGCCCGTTCGCAGCGACCCCCGGTTCATGGCGCTGCTGGAGAAGATCGACGCCGCCAACGGGCTGGCTCGCGAGCGGCTGGCTACGGCGACTGGTTCCTGACGACGCGCTGCGGACAGGTGCCGACCCGGTACATCACCTCGTAGTGTGCAATGAACTGCACCCGTGTGGCGCCCAGGGGATAGCTCACGAGCCATTCCGGCAGGTTGTCGGATCGCACGCGGCTGCCGCGTGCGACCGGGCGTGCCAGCACGACGGAGCCGTTCAGCGGGCCGAAGTCGCTGGTGAACACCGGGTCCGTGGCGCTGGTTCCGACCCACTCAGCATGTATCTGGTCGCACGCTGGTGCCGCGCCGAGCGTCGAGGTCGCCATTGCTGGGGTGGTCGTGGCACGGTCGCTCGCCATCTGCATCACGGGTGCGAGACGCCCGTCGCCGCCGACCCAGGTCTTGCCACCGGAAGGAAGAGGTAGCGCCTCGATCTCGTGCACGACCTGCGGAGTGTTCGCCAGTTCCACGGCAATGTCGTGCGTACCGCGAGCGTCGACGATGCGCACCGTGACCGGGCTGCCGTAGCCCAGGTCGGGGATCGTCACTGTCAGGCGGCGGCGGCTGCCGGCGGGCACGGCGTCGTCGAGGGATGCATTGCAGAGATAGACCAGTCGCCGCGGATACGTGCAGACGACCTCCTGTACGGATTCACCCGGTAGCCCCTCGACGTCGAATGCGACCCTATTGAATGGACCCGCCCGGCCCACGGCCAACGCGGGCGGTTGCGCCGACAACCAGGTCGGGCCGACGATGACGCTGTCGACGTCACCGGCGAGGGCGCTAGCGGTCGACAGCCAGAGCAGGACACCGCGCAGACGCATGGCGCTAGAACGAGCGGAACCGCGGGTTTGGCTCGTTCCGGCTCAGTGCAGGTCCGGCGCGGCTGTGGCGAGCCGGTTACGCATGCGGGCGAGCGCATACTTCTTGCGGCTGAGCACGGTGTCGGTCGGCGCCGCGCACTCGGCAGCCATGTCCTGGATGCTGGTGCCACGCACCCACATCAGGATCACCTTGCGCTGTTCGGGTGGCAGATCGCCCACCGCGGAGTGCAGCACAGCGGCGAGCTGCTGGCGCTCGACGGCTTCGTCCGGGCCCGGTCCGCTCGGCGAGCGCGTCAGCAAGCCCTCGAGCAGGGCCGGATCCATCGTGCTGGTTCGAACCGCAGAGTGCTTGCGCGTGTATTCATCGAGGAAGGCATTGCGGCCGACAGCGAACAGGTACGCACGCAGTTCCGTCTCGTCTGCGCCCGGCCCCGCACCACGGGATCGCACCTGCAGCAATTTCAGCCATGCGACTTGCGCCAGGTCCTCCGCCCGCTGCGGGCAGTGGGTCATGCGGGTCAGGAACGCAACCAGCATGCGGTGGTAGCGCAGGAACAGGTCCTCCAGCAGATGGTCTTCTGTGGCCGACATGAGCACGTCCCCCGATGAATTGCCCATGTCGATGTCAGCAGGACCGTCTGGGCAAGTCCTGAAGGCGGTCTTAAGGACGCCTGAAGCTTTCCTGCTGTCGATTCCATTGGACGCCGCACAGACCAGTCGCGAGCCGGCGATCGTTCTGGCCGGAGCGATACCGTGACCCGAGGAGACCTGACATGCGTCGTGCACCGCTGGCCTCTTGCATCGCAACAGCCATGTGGCAGCTGGCCGCCGTCGAAGCGCAGGCTGCGAATGCAGCGTTCCAGAGCTTCTTCTTCACCGTCTGCAACGCGCCCGCCGGCACCCTCGCGACGCGCTGCGCCGAGACGCCCGGTGCGCTCGGCAACCTGTCCGGCGACAGTGAGTCCTCGCTGAACCCGAGCCAGAACCTGAGCCACAACCAGGCGCCGGTGAGTGTGGCCCAGACACGCAGCAAGGAAGCGCGCGAGCGCGGCGAGAAGCTGCGCGAGGGCGAACCTGGCGCTGAGCCGGGTCAGACAGCCGTGGCCGTCGGTCCCTTCAGCCTGCTCGTCAACGTGCACGGGACGTCGTTCGACCGCAACACCGATCCGCTGGTCGCCGCCGAGCGCGGATTCGAGGGCGACAGCTACGCGGTCGAGGCGGGGATCGACTACCGGGTGTCGGAGCGCACCATGATCGGGGCGATCGCGGGGGTCGAACGGACCCGGTACGACTTCGACGCCGAGAACGCCGGTGTCAACTTCACGCCGGCCGCCGAGGCCGGCGATGCGGATGCGGACAACATCTACCTGACCCTGTTTGCGTCTTGGAGCCTGGGCGCCATGGGCTTCGTCGAGCTCAGCGCCGGCTACGAGGTCGGCGACGGATCCTACGAGCGTCACTCGGTGTTCCAGGAGTCGACCCGCACGCTGCCCCAGGTCGACGTCCGGGTTGCCGGCGATACCGATGGCACCGTCACCTGGGCCAGCCTGAATGCTGGCTTCGACATCGCGCGAGGCGCGTGGAGCATCGGGCCCTTCGCGGGGGTCACCCGTACCCGTTCGGAGCTGGATGCATACACCGAGCGCGATCTGTCCGGGTCGGGCCTCGCGATGCACTTCGACGCCACGAGCCGGGATTCACTGCTGGGCCACGTCGGACTGCGAACCAGCTACACGATCAGCACTTCGTCGGGCGTCCTGGTTCCACAACTGCGCCTCGAGTACCAGCACGAGTTCGAGGACGATCCTCAGACCGTCACCAGCCGCTACACGCTCGACCCAGCAGCAAACGAGTATCAGCTCAGCGGGGACAGCGGCGACAAGGACGCCCTCAACGCCGGCTTGAGCCTCGCGGCAATCCTGCAGAACGGGTGGATGGCATTCTTCGACTGCTCGGTGCTCATGGGCAACGACGGTCTCGACCGCGAGCGGTACACGCTCGGGCTGCGCAAGGAGTTCTAGCGCCGCGAGGTGCGGCCGTCCGCGCCGACGCCGATGCCTTTCCACAGGCCGGCTTTGAACACCAATGGTCAGGACCCTGGAACGAGGAAGAACTCCCCAGCCTCATGTCCCGCATGGCGGATCGGCGCATACTCCGGCACTTGGTCGAATCGCAGACTGGCGGCTGCATACGCGACTCGCGCCGCGACCTCCCGGTGCAGGCGCTGACCGTCGAGAGTATCCCCGTTGGCCTCGAGCACCTCGATCAGCGCCTTGGCGAAGACGGAATGACGACCGCCACCGGCGTCCATGACCGGCGCGACACCGCCCGACGTCAGGACTGTACGGGAACGCTTGCTCGCCATGGTGCGCAGCCAGTGCGTCCTTTCCTCGGTGGTCATTCCGGTTCCCAGCCGCCCGACGGACGAGCGGGTCAGTGTGCCGGCGTAGCAGGAATCGACGACCAGCAGGACCTGCTTCGCACGAATGATGTTCAGGATGTCGGTGATGGCGGTGGTCGGGATCCAGTTTGCCGTGCTGTCTCGCTCGGCATCGACGGGCAGCCAGTGCCCACGCTGGTTGACTTCGTCGAGCTCCCCGTGCCCGGCAAAGTACACCAGCAGGTTGTCGCGCGGAGTCAGCGTCTCACGCAGTGAGTTGAGCGCGGACAGGATCTGATAGCGGTCGGCGTTGAGCAGGACGGTGGTGCGGAACCGGTAGCGGCGCTCGAGCAGACGCGCCAGGTCCGTCGCGTCGTTGACTGGCGAGGCCAGGTCGGGCAGATAGCGATAATCATTGTTCCCGATGACGAGGGCATGGTAGGCGCCGAAGTCGATTCCGGCAGCCGGGTCGCGCCCATCGGGCGCATTCGCTTGCCCGACTGGCGCTGGTGGCCCGGCCGCGCTGCGCAGCAGGAAGCGCAGTTCGTCGCGCTTTCCCTGGCGGTCGACCGCGACGATGCTGACGGGCACTTCGCTGGTGACCGACACCGTCGTCGAGAACACGCCGAGCTCACTGGCGACGACCGGCACGTCGTTGACCGCGAGGGCCACGATGCCCGCCGGTGCGGTCACGCGTCCGACTATCTGCCGCTGCGGCCCCCCCGTCGACGCCACCGGGACGATGTCCCGGGTCGGCGCCAGGGCCGGCTCGATGAGCGTGAGTTGCGGCCCGGCCAGCAGGCCTTCGGCCGCCGACCGCGCGAGACG
>CAZXAS010000117.1:0-9263 GCA_964638185.1 uncultured Steroidobacteraceae bacterium
TGCTGGTGCAATCCGCCGCCGGTGGCGTCGGCCTGCAGGCGCTCGACATCCTCGAGCGGGCCGGGGCGCGGGTGGTGGGCGTGGTCGGCGGCGAGTCGAAGCGCCGCTTCCTGGGCGAGCGTTGCGGGCTCGATCCGGCCCAGGTCGTGCTGCGCGGCGAGCAGGACTTTGGCCGGGCGCTGGACGGCGCCCTCACGCACGTGGCTGCGGCCGGCTTCGACATCATCTTCGACGCCGTCCTGGACCCCGGCTTCCGCCCGGCATTCCAGCGACTCGCGCCCGAAGGCCGCTACCTGCTCTACGGCGCGGCGGACTTCATGCCTGGCGGCCGCCGTCCGGGCTACGCGGCACTCGCCTGGCGCTACCTGCGCCGGCCGCGGCTCGACCCGCTGGCGATGATCTCAGCGAACACCAGCTTCATCGCCTTCAACCTGATCTGGCTGTGGCAGCAGGTGGATCGCATGCCCGCGGCGCTGGCCGGACTCACTGGCTACACGCGCCGCCCACCGCACGTCGGCGCACGCCTGCCGTTCGGCCGGGCGCCCGAAGCCATGCGCCTGCTGCAGTCCGGGACCACGACCGGCAAGGTCGTGCTGGAGCTGTAGGGGACATTCCTATTTTCCTTTTCTGGCAAAGCCAGAAAAGGAAAATAGGAATGTCCCCTTCTCACAAGCGGATGCGGACTTCGCCCTTGACCACCTTCACCGGGTAGGTCTTGAGCGCCTTCTCGCCGCGCACGATGTTGAGCAGCTGCACGCCGGGCGGGAAGTTCGCCCAGTCGACCACCTCGCCCGTCCTGATGTCGAAGCGGGCGCGATGGAACGGGCACTGGATCTTGCAGCCGTCGACGATCCTGCCGCGCGACAGGGGCGCAAAGACATGCGTGCAATTGGTCTGCGTGGCGTAGAAGCCGTCGTCGAGGTGGTAGACCAGCACGCCCTGGCCGTCGACCGTGAACGACTTCATCTTGCCGACCGGGAGGTCCTCCGCCCGGCAGACGATGTGTATGGCCATCCCTGTCTCCCCTGCCGTGCCGGTTGCCGGTTCAGTGTGCCAATACGCGCGAGATGATGTAGCCGCCGGACTTCGGATCGTGCTCGATCTCGAGCAGCTTGCGGTCGCGCGCCTCCTCGAGCAGCTTCCCGAAGGTCCTGAACCCGTGGTAGGTCTCGTTGAAGCCCGGCTTGCGGCGCTTGAGCGCCTGTTTGACCATCGACCCCCAGACCTTCTCCTCCGAGTCGCGTTCCTCGAAAAGGTCCTCGACCGTCTCGATCACGAGGTCGAAGGCTTCCTGGCGGCGCTCCTCGTCGCCGGAGGGCGCCGGCTCCGCGCTCTTCTTCGCCGTCTTCGCCTTGCGCCGCGTGCTGCGCGCCTGTTCGGAGTGGCGCGCGAGGTCGTCGTAGAAGATGAACTCGTCACAGTTGGCGATCAGCAGGTCCGACGCGGAATTCTTGACGCCGACGCCGATGACGAGCTTGTTGTTCTCGCGGAGCTTGCTCACCAGCGGCGAGAAGTCGGAGTCGCCGCTGACGATGACGAAGGTGTCGACGTGGGACTTCGTGTAGCACAGGTCGAGCGCGTCGACGACCATGCGGATGTCGGCGGAGTTCTTCCCCGACTGGCGAACGTGCGGGATGTCGATCAGCTCGAAGGCCGCCTCGTGCATCGCCGCCTTGAACTCCTTGTAGCGCAGCCAGTCGCAGTAGGCCTTCTTGACCACGATGTGGCCCTTCAGCAGCAGTCGCTCGAGCACCTTCTTGATGTCGAAGGCGGAATACTTGGCATCGCGGACGCCGAGCGCGACATTCTCGAAGTCGCAGAACACGGCCATGATGCGGGTGTCGGGATTGATGCTCATCGGGTCTCCGGCGCCGGGATGGCGCCTGTCGCGGTCAGTCGCCCAGTTTACGCTTGAGTTCGTCCAGTTCCAGCCTGAGCGAGGCAACCTCGTCCTCCAGCGCGTCGAGCCGCGACGCCTGTGAGCCACGCTCCTCGCCATCGACCGGTTCGCCGGGACGCTCCGGGCGCGTCGCGGGCACAGCAGGTGCCGGCTCGACATGCTGACCGACCGGCCCGGAGAACAGGTGCGCATAGCGCGATTCCCGCCGGCCAGGTTCGCGCGGCAGGCGCGCGACGAAGGGGCCGTCCTCGCGGCTCATCAGGCCCTCCAGTACCGCCTCGATCTCGTCGGCATGCGCGAAGGGGTGCATGCGGTGCGCACGGCTGCGCAACTCGCCGGGTGTCTGCGGCCCGCGCAGCAGCAGTTCGCAGACGACCGCGAGCTCGGGCGGCGCGAACTTCAGGCTGCCGAACTCGGTGTTGCAGAACAGGTGCCGGTACTTCGGGACCCGGCTGCCGAAGCCGGAGCGGTCCACCACCAGCGCACGCCGGGCGAGTCCATCGAGCAACTGCTGGACGGTACGCGCATCGAGATCCATCACCGGATCGCGATTGCTCTTCTGGTTGCAGGCGTTGACCAGAGCATTGAGCGACAGCGGGTACTGGTCCGGCGTCGTGATCGCCTTTTCGATCAACGAACCGACGACCCGCGCCTCCTCGGCCGACAACTGGATCTTCACGGGCGGCAGACCCCTCGACTGGTACCAGCCGGCATTGTCGCACCGATGGGGCATGCTGCACCGCCCCGGTGCACGGCGGCCCGCCGAGGGGCCGGGCTGCCGCCCTGCACTGGACAGCAAAAGCAAGTCCGGAAAGCCGCAGGCCCGCTTTCGCGCTCGGCAATCCGGTCCTGTCCGGGGCGACTGCGACGGTTAAACTCGGCAGCCATGAACGCGACGCTGCCCCTGCCGCTGGACGAGACCCAGGCCCCGGCCACGCACGCCGACCCTCCGCGCCTGCGCGAGATTCCCTACAACTACACCTCGCTGTCGGATCGCGAGATCGTCATCCGCCTGCTGGGCGAGGACGCCTGGCGCCTGATCGAACAGCTGCGCCACGAGCGTCGCACCGGCCGCTCGGCGCGCATGCTCTACGAAGTGCTGGGCGACATCTGGGTGGTGCGCCGCAACCCCTACCTGCAGGACGACCTGCTCGACAATCGCCGCCGCCGGCGCCAGTTGATCGACGCGCTGCACCATCGGCTGGCGGGCATCGACCGGCGCCGCGACCTGCCCGACAGCGCCCGCGACCTGCGCGTCGGTGAACTGCTGGTGGCGGCGCGCCGTGCGGTCGACGCGTTCGAGGCGGATTTCGACGCCGTGGCCACGCTCCGTGCCCGTGCGCGGCGCCTGCTCGGGCGCCATACGCGGGCCGACAACATCCGCTTCGACGCCTTCGCACGCGTGTCGCACGTCACCGATGCCACCGACTGGCGCGTCGAATATCCCTTCGTGGTGATCTCGCCGGACGCCGAGCACGAAGTGCCGGGCCTCGTGCGCGCCTGCATCGAACTCGGGCTCACGATCATCCCGCGTGGCGGCGGCACCGGCTACACCGGCGGCGCGATCCCGCTGAGCCCGCTGTCGGCCGTGATCAACACCGAGAAGCTCGAGGACCTGGGCGAGGTCCGGCGCGAGCACCTCGCCGGGGTGGCGGGCGAAGTCGCCACCATCTTCACCGGAGCCGGCGTCGTCACGATGCGCGTGTCGGAAGCCGCCGCGGCCGCGGGCCTGGTGTTCGCTGTCGACCCGACCTCGGCCAGCGCGTCCTGCATCGGCGGCAACATCGCGGTCAACGCCGGCGGCAAGAAGGCCGTCCTGTGGGGCACGGCCGTCGACAACCTCGCCTGGTGGCGGATGGTGGATCCGGACGGCAACTGGCTCGAGGTGGAGCGCCTCGAGCACAACCTCGGCAAGATCCACGAGGCGCCCGTCGCCCGCTTCCAGCTGACCTGGAAGGACGGGCGCCAGCGCCCCGACAAGGCCCGCGTGCTCAGGACGGAGCGCCTGGACATCGCTGGTCCGAGCTTCCGCAAGGCCGGGCTCGGCAAGGACGTCACGGACAAGTTCCTGGGCGGGCTGCCGGGAGTGCAGAAGGAGGGCTGCGACGGACTCATCACCGCGGCACGCTGGGTCCTGCACCGCATGCCCGCCCACACCCGCACCGTATGCCTGGAATTCTTCGGCCAGCCGCGAGAGGCGATACCGTCGATCGTCGAGATCAAGCGCTACCTCGACGGCGACGCGCGCCGGGCGGGCGCGATCCTGGCCGGCCTCGAGCACCTCGACGAGCGCTACCTCAAGGCCGTCGGCTACACGCCGAAGTCGCGACGCGGCACCTTGCCGAGGATGGTGCTGATCGGCGACATCGTCGGCGACGACGCGGATGCCGTGGCGCGCGCCACCTCCGAGGTGGTGCGCATCGCCAACGGCCGTTCGGGCGAGGGCTTCGTGGCCGTGAACGCCGACGCCCGCCGCAAGTTCTGGGCTGAGCGTTCCCGCACCGCCGCGATCGCGCGGCACACCAACGCCTTCAAGATCAACGAGGACGTGGTCATCCCGCTCGAGCGCCTGGGCGAGTACACCGACGCGATCGAGCGCATCAACGTCGAGCTGTCCAACCGCAACAAGCTCGAACTGCTGGACGCCATCGAGGAGTACCTCTCCGGCCCGCTGCAGCTCGCACCCGGCGACGAGCCGGAGCAGCTGCCCGCGACCGAGGTCCTCGGCGACCGCCCGGCCCAGGCCCTCGACGTCGTGCGCCGCACGCGCGCGCGCTGGGCGTGGCTCGACCAGCACCTCGACACGACACTGGCGGAAGGTCTCGCCTCCCTGCGCCCGCTGGTGTCCGAGGCGCTGGGTACCGAACTCGCCCGCCGCGCCGCCGGCGAGCCGACGCTCACCGTGTTCGCGCTGATGCAGGAACGCGCGCTGCGGACCTCGTGGAAGGCGGAGGTCCGCGCGCCGATCGAGCGGCTGTTCGCCGGCGCCGCCTTCGCGCCGGTCGTCGCAGGCCTCAGGCAGGTGCACGCGCGGGTCCTGAAGAGCCGCCTGTTCGTCGCCATGCACATGCACGCCGGCGACGGCAACGTGCACACCAACATCCCCGTCAACTCCGACGACTACGGGATGCTGCGCGCCGCCAACCAGACCGTGGCGCGGATCATGGCGATCGCCCGACGCCTGAATGGCGTGATCTCCGGCGAGCATGGCATCGGCATCACCAAGTACGAGTTCCTGACGGAGGACGAGACCGCGGAGTTCCGCCGCTACAAGGCCCGGGTCGATCCCGAGGGTCACTACAACCGCGGCAAGCTGCTGCCCGGCGGTGACCTGGCGAGCGCCTATACCCCGAGCTTCAACCTGCTCGGCCACGAATCGCTGATCATGCAGCAGTCCGACATCGCCTCGATCTCCGATGCCGTGAAGGACTGCCTGCGCTGCGGCAAGTGCAAGCCGGTCTGCGCCACGCACGTGCCGCGTGCAAACCTGTTGTATTCGCCGCGGAACAAGATCCTCGCCACGTCGCTGCTGGTCGAGGCCTTCCTGTACGAGGAGCAGACACGCCGCGGCGTGTCGATCCGCCACTGGGACGAGTTCAACGACGTCGCCGACCACTGCACCGTGTGCCACAAGTGCGTGACGCCCTGCCCGGTCGACATCGATTTTGGCGACGTCTCCATGGCGATGCGCGACCTGCTGCGGCGCATGGGCAAGAAGCGCTTCAACCCGGGCAAGGCCGCGGCGATGTACTTCCTCGACACGACGCGCCCGGAGACCATCAAGCTCGCACGGACGCTCATGATCGGCGTCGGCTACCGCGCGCAGCGCTTAGCCCATGACATGCTGAAAACCGTCTCGCGCGCCCAGACGCGCCGCCCGCCGGCGACGACGGGCAAGGCGCCGCTGCACGAGCAGGTGGTCCACTTCGTCAACAAGAAGATGCCCGGGGGGCTGCCGAGGCGCACCGCCCGGGCACTGCTCGACATCGAGGACCGCGACTACGTGCCGGTGATCCGCGACCCGGCGCGGACCAGCGCCGACACCGAGGCGGTGTTCTACTTCCCGGGCTGCGGCTCGGAACGCCTGTTCTCGCAGGTGGGACTCGCCACCCAGGCGATGCTGTGGCACGTCGGCGTTCAGACGGTGCTGCCGCCCGGCTACCTGTGTTGTGGCTATCCGCAACGCGGCGCGGGCGAGTTCGACAAGGCCGCGAAGATGATCACCGACAACCGCGTGCTGTTCCACCGCGTGGCCAATACGCTCAATTACCTCGACATCCGGACCGTCGTGGTCAGCTGTGGCACCTGCTACGACCAGCTGCAGGGCTACCGGTTCGAGGAGATCTTCCCCGGCTGCCGGATCGTCGACATCCACGAGTTCCTCATGGAGAAGGGCGTGCGCCTCGAGAACGTCACCGGCGTGCGCTACATGTACCACGACCCCAGCCACACGACGATGAAGACGCACGAACCCCTGACAGTGGTCAACACGCTGATGAACTCGGCAGTGAACGGACGCATCGAGAAGAACGACCGCTGCTGTGGCGAGTCCGGCACCTTTGCGGTCGCGCGGCCGGACATCTCCACGCAGGTGCGCTTCCGCAAGGAGCAGGAGATGGTCAAGGGCGCCGGAAGGCTGCGCGCGGACGGCTTCGACGGCGACGTCCGCATCCTGACGTCCTGCCCATCCTGCCTGCAGGGTCTCGCCCGCTACGCCGACGACGCCGACGTGGACGCCGATTACATCGTGGTCGAGATCGCCCGCCACCTGCTCGGGCCGGACTGGATGGCCGAGTACGTGCGGACGGCGAACGCAGGGGGGATAGAGAGGGTGTTGGTGTGAGGGGAGGTGAGCCGTGAGCCGTAAGAGGGTACTGCCTTCTTACGGCTCACGGCTCACGGCTCACGGCATACAGCGCATAGCCAGCCGTCTCGCCTAATCCTCCACCGCCTGCGGCTTCCACGCCGCCATCAGCTCCTGCAGCGTCCGCGGCGGCACCGGGTCGTAGTGGCTCAGGTCGAGCGTGTAGCTGCCCTCGCCGCCGGTCAGGGCCTTGAGGCGCGTCTGGTAGTCCGACAGTTCCGCGAGCGGCACGTATGCCGACACCGCGACGCGTCCGCCGGGTAGCGTATCGCTGCCGTTGATGCGTCCGCGCTTGGTGGCGAGGTCCCCGGTGATGTCGCCGATGGACGCCGACGGCGCGGTGATCTCCACCTTGACGATCGGCTCGAGCACCGTCGGAGCGGCCTTGGCCACCGCCTCCAGGAACGCCTTCTTGCCGGCCGCGACGAAGGCCACTTCCTTGGAATCGACCGAGTGGTGCTTGCCGTCGTAGACGGTCACGCGCAGGTCCTGCAGCGGGAATCCGGCGATGGCCCCGCCGTCGAGCACCTGCCGCACGCCCTTCTCCACCGCCGGGATGAACTGGTGGGGAATCACGCCGCCGACCACCTCGTCGACGAACTCGAAGCCGCTGCCGCGCTCGAGCGGCTCGATCTTCAGGTACACCTCGCCGAACTGGCCGGCGCCACCGGTCTGCTTCTTGTGGCGATGATGGCCGTCGGCGGCGCGGGTGATGGTCTCGCGATAGGGAATGCTGGGTGGCCGGGTCTTGACGTGCACGTTGTAGCGCTCGGTCATGCGCTCGAGCATCACCCGCAGGTGCAGCTCGCCCATGCCGTACAGCACCGTTTCATTGACTGCCGGATGGTGCTCGACGCGCACGCAGGGATCCTCGGCGACCAGCTTGTGCAGCGTGTCGGCGAGGCGCTGTTCCTCGCCGCGCCGTTCCGGCTCGATCGCGAGTCCGAGCATCGCGGGCGGGAAGCTGATCGACTTCAGGTGGTGGTGATCCTCGTCGTGCGAATCGTGCAGCACCGCGTCGAAGTGCATCTCCTCGAGCTTGGCGACTGCGCAGATGTCGCCGGGCAGCGCCTCCGGGATCTCGGCCATTTCCTTGCCCTGCTGCCGGTACAGGTGGGCGATCTTGACCGGCTTGCGGCCGTCGCCGACGAAGAGCTGCGCACCGGTGCGGATCGTGCCCTGGTGCACGCGGAAGATGCCGAGCTTGCCGACGAAGGGGTCGATGGCGATCTTGAACACGTGGGCCACGACGTGCCGCTGTGGATCGGGACGCACCTCGACCCTCACCGCCTGCGGGCCTTCGCCTTTCAGGAACGGCGGCGGGTTGCCCTCGGCCGGGTTGGGCATCAGCCTGGCGATGACCTCGAGCAGCTCCGGGACGCCGACGCCGGTCTCGGCCGACACGAAGCACACCGGCACCAGGTGCCCCTCCCGCAGGGCCTCCTCGAACGGGTCGTGCAGCTGCTCGGGCTTGAGTTCCTCACCCTGCTCGAGATAGAGCGCCATCAGGTTCTCGTCGACCTCCACCACCTGGTCGACGATCTCGGTATGGGCGGTCGCGACGGAGGAGAAGTCCGTTGCCCGCCCGTCGGGCTGGAAGAAGACGTCGATGACCGCCTTGCCGCGGTCGGCCGGCAGGTTGAGCGGCAGGCACTCGCTGCCGAAGCGCTCGCGGATCTCCTCCAGCACCTCATCCGGACGGGCATCGGGGTGATCGATCTTGTTGACGATGACCAGCCGGCACAGGCCGCGGTCGCGCGCGAAATCCATCATGCGCTGCGTCATCGGCTCGACCCCGGCCACGGCACTCACTACCACCGCGGCGGTCTCGACCGCCTCGAGCACACTCAGGCTGCGGCCGATGAAGTCGGGGAAGCCGGGGGTGTCGAGCAGGTTGACCTGCGTCCCGGCGGTCTCGAAGTGACACACCGCCGAGTCCAGCGAATGCTGCATGCGTTTTTCCTGGGCGTCGAAGTCGCACACCGTGGTGCCGCGCTCCAGACTGCCCTTGGCGGCGATCGCCCCGGCGCCGTGCAGGAGCGCTTCGGCCAGCAGGGTCTTGCCAGTGCCGGCATGGCCGACGAGTGCGAGGTTGCGGATGTCTGCGGTGGTATGGGCCATGGCCTCGGGTCCCCCGATTTCCGGTCTTGCTGATGGTTTTTGGCAGGATAGCACCGTGGAATCGGGCGGCGTCGTGGTAGACCGCCATTGCGACGCCGGATTTCCATCATCCTCGACCCGGCCCTGCAATGCCTCCAGGGCGCCCCGCGACGGGGGACCGCCGGGCCGCCCATCGCGTCAGCTCCGGTCGCCGCCCGCGGCAGCCGGCGGTGCACTGGCATCGCCCGTATGGCCGAGCAGCTCGCCGCTGGAACTGGTCCCCGGCGGCGTGCCGATGAACGGGGTCTTCTGCGCCTCCGGCAACGGCGCACGCCGCAGCATGCGCAGCACGGCATAGGCCGCCAGCAGCAGGTGGAATGCGGCCAGCGTCGGCAGGAA
>CAZXAS010000118.1:0-9131 GCA_964638185.1 uncultured Steroidobacteraceae bacterium
GCGTGCGTCGACCTGGATCAGGCTCACCGCGATGCCATCGGGATCGAGAAACAACACTTCACGGTAGCGGCCCGCGGGCGACGTGGCGCTGCCCTCAGCCTTCACGTAGTCGACCACCGGCCCCATGAGGCGGCAGCCCGCCGCCTCGAGGCGGCCGAGCAATGCATCGAGCCGCTCCGTCTGCATCACGATCGCCACCTGTCCGAAGCTGAAGCGGCGCGGGTCCGGCGGCGGCAACGACGCAGGCGCGGGCTTCGCGTCGGTCAGTGCATACAGGCCCACCCAGCCATGATCGAGGCCCGCCGCGGACAGATGGACGATGCGCAGTCGTCCCTGCTCGAGGCCAAGGAGCGCCGCCACGGCGGGACCCTCGAGTTGCTTGTCTTCGACGACATCGAGGCCAAGCAGGTCGCGGTAGAGCGCAAGCGACGCCTCGATGTCGCGCACCCACAGCGTCACGCGCTTGACCGGCCCGACCTGGTTCACCGCGGGGGCGTCTGTGGTGCGGCGAGTCCGAGGCAGCCGGGATTCATCAGGCCCCGCGGGTCGACCAGTTGCTTCACGGACTGGAGCAGCGCCGCAGCGGTGGGGTCGAGCCCGGCCTGGTAGGGATAGAACCGGCCCAGCTGGAAGCTCGCCGCGCCCTGCTCCATCAGGCAGCGCGCGAGGTCGGCGCGCATGAGGTCGACGGCTGAGCGTGCTTCCGGGTTGCGTGAGTACGCGGGAAGCCTCGCGAGGTACTCGTGGTCGAGCACGCGCTCGTGGAATCGCTCACGTGAGTCGGGCCAGTACATGACCGGCTCGATCAGGATGGCGCGATCGCCGACGGTGCAGACCAGGTAGCCATGGTCGATGTCGTGGCGTTCGCGGGCGTCGCGGTGGCGCGCAAAGACAGCCTCCAGGGCCTCGAAGACAGCCGCGGCCCGTGACAGGGGCACGGAGCCGTGAACCGGGACCCAGCGCTCGCCGGCCGGCCCGATCATGCTCGTCACCTCCGCGAACGGGTTGGCGCGCATGACCTGCGGGATCGTCCCCGGCACTTCGACGCCACGCGTGCCGACGATCGCGCGCAGCAGGGCGGCGCGCGCATCCGCTTCGGCGGCGTCGCGCTCGTCGACATTGAAATGGGCCGAGAAATGCGCCTCGTCGAGAAAGCTCCGACCGGCGAGGACGACCTTGGCGCCTTCCCTCAAGGCCTTGATCCCGCCCCCTGCCGCCTTCATGACCTTGCCGAGCGCCTTCGCATCCTCGGCAAGGCTGACGCGCTTCATGCGCACCTTCTGCAGGCCCGGGTCGAAGGCGAAGGCCTCGGCGGCGATGCCGGCCCGAGCGACGTCGGCGAGCGTGGCGAACAGGCCGGCCGCGGTGGCAAAGCCGAACGACAGGTGGCGGGTCGCGGCCGGGCGTGGAATGAGCCTGAGCGTCGCCCGCAGCTTGATGCCGAGTGCGCCGCAGTCGCCGGTGAACATGGCGCTGAGGTCAGGGCCGAAGTGACGGAAGAACGGCGCGCCATTGGCATTGGCGTGGGCACCGAGGCGCGCCGTGCCGCCGTCGGCCAGCACGACATCGAGCCCAAGCAGGCTCTCGGCCGCCGGACCGTGAATGCCGGAGCCCAGGAACAGGGCGCCCTGGGACAGTCCGCCGCCGACGGTCGCGCGCATCCCCGAGAGCGTGCCCCACATCGGCGTGCGCACGCCGTGGGGCTCCAGCACCGCGTTCAACTGCCTCCAGGTGATGCCGCACTCGACGGTGACGAAACCATCGGCAACATTGAGGTCGAGCACGCGGTCGAGCCGGCCCATGTCGATGCAGACGTAGCGCGGCAGGTCCGTGACGTAACCGCGTGTGTAGGACATGCCGCCGCCGCGCGGCACCACGGCGAGTCCCGCCGCGGTCGCGAGGCGCACCGCCTCGGACAGTTCCTCGCCGCTGCCCGGGCGCAGCACGGCGAGCGGCGCGACGCCGACGTCATGCACGTCCTGGGAATAGAACTGCAGGTCCTCGGGGTCCTGCAGCACGTGGGCCGCCCCCAGGCGACTGACCAGCGCGCCGATGACGCCAGAGGTGTCGGGCACGACCTGTACGTTGCTCTTCATGGCAGTGCTCCCGGCGGACCCGATGTGACAGGAGCGCGGGATTATTCAGGGCCGGCGCCGCCCGCACAACCGGCGCGAGCGGACCAGGCGTCGGCCACAGAGAAGTCGTCACGTCCGCCTGTTGGACAAAAACACCCGCGATTCCCTACACTGACCACCCTGTCGCCGCCCAGGAATGCATGCCATGCCAGATTCCACGCGACCCATCCGCGCCCTGCAGCGCGGCCTCGATGCGCTCGCTGTACTGAATCTCAGGAGCGGCGCGACGGTGTCCGAAGTGGCGGCCGAAATCGGGCTGCCGCGCACCACGACCTACCGCGTGCTCGAGACGCTCGCCTCCGCCGGCTACGTGTTCCGCGATCCGGCCGACGACCGCTACCGCCTCACCATCATGGTCCGCGCCCTGTCGGACGGCTTCGACGACGAGGCCTGGGTCGGGCAGATCGCGCGCCCGGTGCTCGCCGACCTGTCGCGCGAGGTGGTCTGGCCGGTGGCGATCGCCACCCTGTCGGGCACCACGATGATGGTGCGCGAGACGACCGACCACATGAGCCCGCTGGTGGTGGAGCGCCACACCGCCGGAACCCGCGTGCCGCTGCTCACGAGCGCCGCCGGCCGTGCCTACCTCGCGTTCTGCGCCCCGGCGCAGCGGGATGCGCTGGTCGACATCCTGTCGCGCTCCGCGCGCGAGGAGGACAAGCTCGCGCGCAATACGGCCGAACTCATGCGCCTGGTCAACGAGGCGCGGTCGCAGGGTTACGCCTCCGCCGTGCAGGCGAGGCGCATTGCCGACGAGATCAGCCTCGCCGTGCCGGTCGTGGCTGGCGAGCGGCTGCTGGCCTGCCTGTCGCTGCGGTTCTCCGCCAATGCCGTGCCCATGAAGCAGGCGCTAGAGCGATTCCTGCCGAGGCTCAGGGAAGCGGCGCGCCAGATCGCGCAACAGTTCAGCGACGAGAACAGACCAGGCGCTGCGGGCCGTCCGGCGCCGTGAAGGCGGCGGTCGTCCGAGGGAGATCGCGCGGCGCCGGCGGCGTCGTTTGACACCCTCGAACCGGTTGCGTAGTTTGCGCACTGCAAAAAAGCCGTTGACCGGAGCGACTCCGCCGCGTCCCTGAGCGATCGAGGATTCATGTCCGACGAGATCACGTCCTATCGAGCCCTCGCCCTGCAGGTGACCTGCCACGCCGTCAACGACTGTCCCGATCGCGCGGCGGCGCGCAGTCGCATGCTGGAGAACGTCGCCCGGGTCGAGCGCGCCGCGCGTGGCGCCAAGCAGTTCCTCGGCCCCGACCTGAAGCTGGTCGTGTTGCCCGAGTACCTGCTGACCAGCTACCCGCTCGGCGAGACGATCTCCGGCTGGCTCGACAAGGCCGCCCTGGAACCGCAGGGTCCCGAGTACGAGGCGCTCGGCGCGATCGCGCAGAGGCTCGACGTCTTCCTGGCCGGCAACGCCTACGAGGCGGACCGGCACTTCCCGGGCCTGTACTTCCAGACCAGCTTCTGTCTCTCGCCGGCCGGCGAGATGGTGTTGCGCTACCGGCGACTGGTGTCGATGTTTGCGCCGACACCGCACGACGTCTGGGACCGCTACCTCGACATCTACGGCCTCGACGGCGTGTTTCCCGTAGCCACCACCGCGATCGGACGCCTCGCCGCCATCGCCTCCGAGGAAATCCTCTACCCGGAGATCGCGCGCGCGCTGGCCCTGCGCGGGGCCGAGGTCTTCCTGCACAGCTCGAGCGAGGTCGGTTCGCCGCGGCTGACGCCCAAGGACATCGCCAAGCGGGCGCGTGCGCTCGAGAACCTCGCCTACGTGGTGTCGGCCAACACGGCCGGCATCGTCGGCGTCGACATGCCCGCCGCTTCCGCCGACGGCATGTCGAAGGTGGTCGACTATCTCGGCGAGGTTCGCGCCGAGGCGTTTCCCGGGGAATCGGCCAACGCCTGCGCCGAGATCGACCTCGCCGCGCTGCGGCGCCATCGGCGGCGACCCGGCATGGGCAACCTGCTCGCGCGGCAGCGCCTGGAACTCTTCGCCGCCGCCTACGCCGGCTCGGTGTACCCGCCCAATACGATGCTGGCGGCGGATGGCGCGCCGACGGTGCCGGACCGGCAGCATTTCGTCGCGACCCAGCGCTCGGTCATCGAGCGGCTCGTTCGCGACAACGTGATCTGAACGACAGGAAGATACGAGGAGAGCGAGCCGAATGCGCAAACTCATGGTCTGCGTCAAGCGCGTGATCGACTACAACGTCCGTGTCCGGGTGAAGCCCGACGGATCCGGGGTGGTCACGGACGGCGTGAAGATGAGCATCAATCCCTTCGACGAGATCGCACTCGAGGAGGCATTGCGCATCAAGGAGCGTGGCGAGGCTTCCGAGGTGCTCGCTGTGAGCATCGGCCCTGATGATGCGCAACAGCAACTGCGCACCGCGCTCGCCATGGGCGCGGATCGCGCGATCCTGGTCAAGGCCGAGGGCGTGGTCGAGCCCTTGACCGCGGCGCGCGCGTTCCTGGCGCTGGTGCAGAAGGAGTCGCCGGACCTGGTCCTGCTCGGCAAGCAGGCGATCGACGACGACGCCAGCCAGACCGGGCAGATGCTGGCCGCCCTGTGGGACCGGCCGCAGGCCACCTTCGCCTCCAAGGTCGGGTTGAGCGACGGCGTGGCGACGGTCAAGCGCGAGGTGGACGCCGGGCTCGAGACCATCGAGGTCGACCTGCCGGCGGTGATCACCGTCGACCTGCGCCTCAACGAGCCGCGCTACGTGAAGCTGCCCGACATCATGAAGGCCAAGAAGAAGCCGCTCGACCTCACCGACCTCGCGACGCTCGGCGTTTCCGCGGCGAGCGCGCTCTCGGTAATCAAGTGGGAACCGCCTGCCCAGCGGCAGAAAGGGGTCATGGTCAAGGACGCCGCGGAGCTGGTCGCGGCGCTGCGCAACAAGGGGTTGATCGGATGAACAAGGTCCTCATCGTCGCCGAGCACGCACTCGGCAAGCTCAATCCGGCGACCCCCAAGTGCGTCACCTGCGCGCGCGGCATTCCCGATGCCGAAGTCACGGTGGCGGTGTTCGCCGACGACGGCGCGGCGGTCGCGAGCCAGGCGGCCGCGCTCGACGGTGTCGACCGGGTCGTGGTGGTCAACAATCCGGCGAACGCCCAGCCGCTGGCCGCCGTGCTCGCGCCGCAGGTCGCGAAGCTCGCCGCCGGGTCGACACACGTACTCGGTCCATCGACCACCTTCGGCCGCGACCTGATGCCTCGCGTGGCGGCGCTGCTCGATGTGCCGCAGCTGTCCGACGTGATGGCGGTCGAGAGCGCGACCCGTTTCCGCCGCCCGGTATACGCGGGCAACGCGATCGTCACGGTCGAGGTGGCGTCCGGACAGCAGGTCGTCTGCACGGTGCGAGTCGCTTCGTACGAGGCGGCGCGGACGGGCACGGCCGCCGCCCCGGTCGAAACGGCGAGCGTCGACGTCGCACTGCCGTCGCATACGCGATTCGTGTCGGTATCGGCCGCGAAGAGTGATCGGCCGGACCTGCAGACCGCCGCGCGCGTCGTGGCCGGTGGCCGTGCGCTCGGCAGCGCCGAGAACTTCGACGTCATCTACAAGCTCGCCGCCAGGCTCGGCGCGGGCGTCGGCGCGTCGCGCGCCGCGGTCGATGCGGGCTACGCGCCGAACGAAATGCAGGTCGGCCAGACCGGCAAGATCATCGCCCCGGAACTGTACGTGGCGATCGGCATCTCGGGCGCCATCCAGCACCTGACCGGCATCAAGGACGCGCGCACCATCGTGGCGATCAACAAGGACGCCGAGGCGCCGATCTTCGAGGTGGCGGATATCGGCCTCGTGGGCGACCTGTTCACGCTGGTGCCGGAGATCGAAAAGCTGCTCTGACCGGCGGTCACGAGGCCGACCCCGCGCCCCGTGTGCCGCCCCGGCAGACGGGGCGTTTTTTTGGACCGCTGGCCGGGATCCGAAGATGACAGATGACATTAGAAAACTGACGCAAGAGATTGAAATAACTATTGAGGCGTATCGGGATTGCTGGACGCGGCTGGATTTCGCCGGCCTGCGCCAGCTGTGGGATGCCGACGAGCCGGTGCCCACCTACCTGCCCGAGGAGGGCGACCGCCCCTTGTTCGACTGGGAGGGCATCGAGGGCTACTGGGCGGCGACGCGCGCCGTCACCCGGGCAATCCGGCTCGAGACCTGGGACCTTCGCGCGCGGTCGATCGCGGCCGGGCTCGCAACGGCGGTCTACCGAATGCGCTGGATCGGCGAGTTCGACAGCTACCGCGCGCCGATCGGCGGCGACACCCGTGTCACCGCCATCCTGCGCCACCGTCCACAAGGCTGGCGCTTCATTCACTACGTGGAGGCGCCGCTCGCGCCGATCGTGTATTTCAAGCGCTGCTACGAGCACTTCGCCGCCATGCCGCCGGCGGGCCCGGAGCGGACATGAGTCCGGGAGCGATCCGCAAGCGCTACGTCGACGTGCCCCATGGCCAGGTCCACTGCCGCACGGCCGGCGACGGCCCGCCGGTGGTACTGCTGCACGATTCGCCGCGGTCCTCGGTGATGCACGAACCTCAGCTGGAATGGTTGGCCGAGGACTTCACCGTCATCGCGCTCGACACACCCGGCTATGGCAACTCGACGCCACTGCCTGCCGAGCCGGCACCGGGCATCGAGGACTTCGCGACCGCGCTCGAGGCGACGCTGGCGGCCCTCAGCCTCGGTCCCTGCCCCGTCTATGGCTTCCACACCAGCTCCAAGATCGCATTGGCCCTCGGCACCCGACCCGGGGCCCGGGTTTCAGGCGCGATCCTCGATGGCCTGTCGCTGCCGGCGTCGCCGCCGGACGAGGCCTTCATTGCCCGCTACATGAAACCCTTCGTCGTCAGCGACGACGGCGCGCACCTCGCCGCACAGTGGACCAAGGTGCTGGACTTCCACCGCTTCTTTCCCTGGTTCGATCGCCGCGGCGCGACCCGCCTCGCGATGGACCTGCCGGACGACTGGCAGCTGCACCGCTACTGCATGGACTCGCTGATGGCAGGCGCTACATGGACGCCCGCGTATGCCGCCGCCATGCGCTTCCCGGCACGCGAGGCGATCGGCCGCCTGGTCGTTCCGGCCACCTTCATGTGCCGCGAAGGCGACGTGCTCTATGCTTACCTCGACGCCCTGCCCGAGTCGCTCCCCGCGGGCTCGAAGGTGGAGCGCCTCGACGATGAGCCGGCGACCTGGCGCGAGCGGATCGCGGCCCTCGCCCTGCGCTACACGGCCGACCCGGCGCAACGGCCGGTGTTTCCCGACCCGCTGCTCGAGCCGGGCCGCGCCGAGTCCCGTGGCTATGTCGACCTGCCGCACGGGCAGGTCCACGTCCGCCGTTTCGGCGGGGGTCGCGGCCGGCCGTTGCTGATGCTGCATGACGTGCCCGGCTCGAGTGCGCGGCTCGAGCCGCTCGCCCGCGCGCTTGCCACCGACCGTGTGGTCGTCGTGCCGGACCTGCCGGGGGTCGGGGAGTCCTCCGCGGCGCCCGAGGCGGACGTGGCCGGCCTCAGCAGCGTGCTCATCGCGATCGCCGGGCAGCTGGGCTGGCGCGAGTTCGACCTGTATGCCGAGCATCTGTCGGTGCGCCTCGCGGTCGACCTGGCTGCGCGTGCGCCCGGGGCCTGTCGCCGCCTGGTGCTGGATGGCAGCGTCCTGCCGGGAGCGCGTGAACGTCGCCGCCTGTGGCGCGAGTATTGTCCGCGCCTGCAACCGGTCCGGGACGGCAGCCACCTGCTGCAGGCCTGGCACCTGCTGCGCGACCAGGAATTCAGCTGGCCGTGGTTCGAGCGGGCCGCCACGGCTGCGCGTCGCGCCGATCCGTCGAACAGCGCCGCAGAGCTGCATGCGATGACGGTGGACATCCTCAAGCAGCCCGGGAACTACGGCGACGTGGCGCTGGCGACACTCGAGTTCCCGCTGCGCGAACGCCTGCGCGACGTCACCCAGCCAGTGCTGCTGCTCGAGGTGGCCGACGACCCACGCTACGCCGATGTCGACAAGATTGCGCGCCGCCTGCCGCGCGCCGCCGCGAGGCCGCGGCCGGCGGCGGTCGCGGCGCTGGCAGGCGTGTGCCAGGAATGGCTGGACGCCTGACGGCGCCGCTCAGCGGACGGCGAGGACCACGACGGCGAGCGAGAGCGCCAGCAGCACGAGCCAGGTGACCGCCGTGCCCCAGAAGCGGCCGAACGATCGACCGGAGCTGTGCCCGAGGCCCCAGGCGTGCAGGCCGCGTGCCACCAAGAGCGCGGCGCCCGCTGCATGCAGCAGCATGGCCGGCAGGCCGTTGATCTCGGCCAGCAGCATCACCACGAGGGTCAACGGCACGTACTCGACGAAGTTCGCATGCACGCGCACCGCGCGCTCCATGCCGGGCTCCGAACCCGTACCGAGACCCGTCCTGTACTGCCACCGGGCACGTACGACGAGCCCGGCCAGGGCCAGCATCATGAGCCCGAGCAGGCCGGCGTAGAGCGCAGTGATGGGCGCGGGCATGAGTGGGCGTCCTTCGTGTCTCAGGTATTGGCGGGCGCGACCCGCACCAGGGCCTTGCCGAAATTGCCGCCGCGCATCAGGCGGCAGAATGCGGCCGGGGCCGCATCGAGGCCGTCGGTGACGTCCTCGCGGTAGCGGAACTGGCCGGAACGGATCCAGGCACCCACGACCCGCAGCAGTTCAGGCTGCTTGTGCAACCAGTCGTAGACCACGAGCCCCTTCATGGTGGCGCGCGCGCCGACCACGGGGCCGAGGAACGGCCCGGGCGGCGGCTTGTCGAGGCTGTAGGCCTCGATCATGCCGCACAGCACGACCCGCGCACCCATTGCCAGGTTACCGAGCACTGCCGCCAGGGTGTCGCCGCCGACACTGTCGAAATAGACGTCGATCCCGTCCGGGCAGGCGTCCTTGAGGCTGGCGCGCAGGTCGCCGTCGCGATAGTTCACGCAGGCCGCGAAGCCCAGTTCGCGCACCGCGTAGTC
>CAZXAS010000119.1:0-9030 GCA_964638185.1 uncultured Steroidobacteraceae bacterium
GCGCGGTCGGCTGCGTTGGGGTGGCGTGCACGCGGTGAGGCGTGCCGCGTCGAGGGGACTGTCCCCACGATGCACTGCGGTTTTTGGCGGCGGTCGATTGCCCGTGGGGACTGTCCCGTCCGGTGTTCTGCCTGTAGTGAGGCGTGCCGCGTCGAGGTTGGCACGGCCCGTGGCGGCCTACTCCTGTAGATCGTGTTTGCTCGCGCGGAAGAGTCGGAAAACGCGCGAGCAAACACGACTACAGTCGTCTCCGCCACGGGCTGTGTGACCTGCCAGTGGGGAGCCGTGCCTGCCGTGCACGACGTGCCAGCGGGCAGGACCAACTCGGTGAAGGTCGTGCCTGGCGTGCGGAGACGACTGTATGGTCCTCTGTGAATTCGTTTTCCGACTCTTCCGAATTCACAGAGGACCATACAGGAGTAGGCCGCACGTCCAGCTCCCACCGTCCTCACCCCCGAATCGGCCTCAACCCGGACCCGTCGACCGGCTCTGTGTGTCGGGCTTTTTGACATAGGCGCGGATGTGAAGCGCATCACGGTACCGGTGGACCGGGCGCGAGTAGCGTTGCATCATGCGCGGGCTGTGCCTGCGTCGGATGACTGTACTCATGGGCGACACCGGTAAATTCAGGATCCCCCGCAACCTCAACGAGCTGCGCGACCTCGACCGCGCCGGCGAGGAGAAGGATGCGCAGTACATGGACTCGGGGCAGATCGAGTACGACGAACTCGGCAACCCCGTGTGGAAGCCGTTCGAGGGCGTCGGCGACGGCGAGGCCATCCGGCGCCTGCTGAACGAGGACACGCTCGCGATCACCGAGGACGCCGACCGCGGCACCATCAAGCGCGCGCAGCCCAACGCGGCCGGCCTGAAGAAGGGGTACAACCCCTACGACAGCGACGTGCTGGTCAAGAAGGAATGGAAGAAGAAGAAGGACCTGCGCGCCCTGTCCGACTGGATCACCGGCAACAAGAACAAGCCACGCGGCCGCTGATCGGGCCGCCGGTCGCGCTCAATGCGCCGCGCAGGCGATCTTGCGCTGGTGCGACAACCGGTAGAACGCCCTCAGGTCCCTGAACAGGCCGTGCTGTCCGTCGGGACTGCCGAGCCAGCGCCGCGACAGGCGCTGGCAGAAGCGCGCCGCGAAGCGGTTGGCCGTCGAGTAGCGCTCCAGTCGCTCCGCGTCCAGGCCCTCCGCGTAGCGCACCCTGCCGAACAGGGCATCCACCAGGCGTCCGGGCTCGACCGGCCCGTGCGCGCCACACAGGACCAGCGCCGCGGCGAACTTGTCGACCTCCGCCTGGGTCTCCAGTTCGAGCAGTGACACCTTGCGACCGCGCATCGCGCTCCAGGCCAGGTACAGGAGGTGGCTCACGCCCTCGACCGCCGTGCAGCAGTCCTGCAGGTTGCCGGCGTCCAGGCACTGGAACGGGTCGGCACGCTCGAGCCGCTCGAGCACCGCGCCGTCGACGTACAGGGCGAGTTCCAGGCAGTCGTCGCCCTCATGCACGTACAGCGTCTCGTCCGTGCCCGGCACGGACGCCGCCTCCCAGCCTGCGACCGCGGCCGGGTCGGTCACCAGGAAGGGATGCACCTCGAGCGGCGGCTCGACGTCGTAGATCCGCGCCAGCAACGACTGCAGTCGCTCGAGTACCACGCGCGGGCCTCAGTGGTCCTGGCGCTGGCCGGCAGGGACCGGCTGCACGCCCATCTTCAGCAACAGGTCGCGGGCGCGCGGACTGCCGGTCTTGACGTAGTTCTCGTACAGCCGCATCAGGTCGCGGTCCGAATTCTCGCAGGCGGACTCGGCCACCTCGTTCAGCGCGTCCACGAGGCGCTGGAACTTCGCCGCCAGCTCGCGGAAGACCGAGTTGAGCGCCCTGCCCCGCGTCGTGCCGGGCAGCATGCCTGCGGCGGTGTCGTAGGCGCGCCCGCCCATGGCGATGTGATAGTCGACGTCGACCAGGCGGCGGGAGAAGCTCTGCGCGAAGAAACCGGCGATGAAGAGCGACACGTCCCCCAGACGCTGCAGCGCGTGGAAGCGCTCGACGCCGGATCCGGCGTGCACGGCATCCGCCAGCATCATCGCCAGCGGGCGCAGGCGCCGGCCTTCGGGTGTCGGCTCGAAGAGCGCCTCGGAGCGGGCGAACAGCGTCAGCACGTTGACGACGTAGTGCTCTGTGTGGTCGTCGATCGCGAAGCGCTGGCGCTCGATCGCGGCCTGCAACTCGCCGCGAAAGAACTCCTGCAGGTTCTGCACCTCGATGACGGGCATCGCGTCGCTCATCGTCACGTCCCTCCGCCGGCAGTCGGTCTCACCGGTCGCGTCGGTTCCTGTACCTGAAATCGGCCGCGACATCGAAAGGTTGATTCACGCTACGCCCGTATATTGAGGGCATGCGTGACGCAGAACACAAGAGCGAAATGGTGCGCTGCAATCAGCAGCCAGGGGTAGCGGCTGCTGATTGCAGCGCTGACGCTAGAGGAGGCGGTCGGCGAGCTCGGCGAGATCGCGCACGCGGTGCGCCGGCGGCTCGAGTTCGGCGGGCCATGGCCGGCCGAAACGATCCACCCATACTGCGTGCAATCCGGCGCGTCGCGCACCGTCGACGTCGGCGTGCGGATCATCGCCCACGTAGACGACGTCGGCCGGCTCGAGTCCGGCACGCTCGAGCATGGCCGCGAAAATACGCCGGTCGGGCTTCGCCGCGCCGGCCTCGCGTGCGCCGAGGGAATGCTCGAAGTAGCCGGCGAGGCCGATGACGCCGAGATCGGCATTGCCGTTCGACAGCGACAGCAGGCGGAAACGCGTCGCCAGCCGGTCGAGCGCCGCGACGACATCGGGGAAGGGCTCGACCCGGTTGCGCGCGGCGAAGAAGACCTCGAACGCCGCCGCCGCGACCTCATCGGGATAGCCCGCCTCGCGGGTATGGAGCAGCAACGCCTGCGTCCGCAGGAAGGTGAAGTCGTGGCTCCGGTCCGGGTGGCGGAGCGCCATGTCCATGCGCACGGCGCGCATGCTGTCCAGGTCGTGGCGTGCGGTGATCTTCGGGCAATGCTGCGCCAGCCAGGCATGCATGGCGAGCTCGGCAGCCTCGATGACCGGCGTCACCGGCCAAAGGGTATCGTCGAGGTCGAGGCAGATCGCGCTGATCGGCGGCATGGTCGCTCGCTGGAAGGAAACACGTCATGATACTGCCATGCCTGCCGGCCTATCCTGCGCTCCCATTTGCCCTGGCCATCGCCAACCGCATGCCCATCCTGCTGCTCGCGATGCTGGCGCGCTTCGCGCAGGGCGCGCTCCTCATGGCCGGAATCCAGGTCGCCATGGCTGATCGACCCGTCGTCATCGCCCATCGCGGCGCATCCGGCTACCTGCCCGAGCACACGCTGGAGTCGAAGGCCTACGCGCACGCGCTCGGGGTCGACTACCTCGAGCAGGACGTGGTGTTGAGCAAGGACGGCGTGCCGGTGGTGCTGCACGACCTGTGGCTCGACGACGTGACCGACGTCGGGCAGGTCTTCCCCGGCAGGCAACGCGAGGACGGCCGGTTCTACGCGATCGACTTCACCCTCGAGGAGCTCAAGCGGCTGTCGGTCCGCGAGCGACGGAAAGCCGACGGCGGCCCACGCTGGCCGGCGCGTTTCGCCTCGCCCGGGCTGCCGCTCAGGATCCCGACCCTGGCGGAGGAGCTCGCGTTCATCCAGGCGCTCAACCGGTCGACCGGGCGCAACGTGGGCGTCTACACGGAGATCAAGTCGCCGGCCTGGCATCGCGCGGCCGGGAAGGACGCGACCCGCGCGGTACTCGCGGTGCTCTCCGCGGCCGGTTACTCGCGCCGCGGCGACAATGCCTATCTGCAGTGCTTCGACCCGGTGGAGCTTCGCCGCGCCCGCTTCGATCTCGGGTCGGATCTCAGGCTGGTGCAGCTCATCGGCGACGACGCCTGGGGCGAGGCCGACACGGACTTCGCGACGATGCGAAGCGCCGCCGGGCTCGCCGCGGTCGCCGGCTACGCAGACGCGATCGGCGCGTGGCTGCACCATCTGCTCGGGCCCTCCCCCGACGGCACGCGGGTGGTGAGCACCGGCCTCGGGGAGGCCGCGCATGCCGCCGGACTCGACGTCCACGGTTATACCTTCCGCAACGACGAGCTGCCGGCGGCAGTCCCGGATGCGCAGGCGCTGCACGCGCTGCTGTTCGGGGTCGCCGCCATCGACGGCCTGTTCTCCGACCACCCGGACGTGACCGTCGAATACCTTGCAGGCCAGCCGCCGGTGAAATAAGGTCCGGGCACCCGCCACCGGAGGACTCATGCCGGGTCTCACGCTCGTCATCGGCACGCGCAACTACAGCTCCTGGTCGCTCCGGCCGTGGATACTGCTCAGGCACCTCGGCATCCCGTTCAGCGAGCGTGTCATCCACTTCGATACGGACGAGTTCGCGACCGAGGTCCCGCGGCTGTCGCCCACCCGGCGCGTGCCGGTCCTGCTCGACGGCGACCGCTGCATCTGGGAATCGCTCGCCATCTGCGAGTATGCGAGCGAGCTTGCCGGCGGCGAAGGCTGGCCGGCCGACCGCGCGGAGCGCGCCGAGGCACGCGCACTCGCCGCCGAGATGCATGCGGGTTTCACCGCGCTGCGCACGGCCTGCCCGATGAACGTCCGGGCGCGCGACCGGCGCGTGCCGCTCACCGACGCCCTGGCCCGCGACATCGCGCGCATCGACGCGATCTGGGCCGGCTGCCGCGCGCGTTTCGCCGACGCCGGTCCCTGGCTCTTCGGCAGCTACTCCGTGGCCGACGCCATGTTCGCGCCCGTGGCACTGCGCTCGGCAACCTATGGGCTCGCGCTGTCGCCGACCGCGCTCGCCTACCGCGACACGGTGATCGCCGATCCGCAGCTGGCCGACTGGATACGCCTCGCCGCGACCGAGGGCGTGGTCGTGCCGCACGAGGAAGTCGGTAGCGCGACATGACCCGCGCCCGGCAGCCGCGATGAAGTGGGCCAGCGCCCTGTCGTCGGAGCCCGCGCTCGGCGCCGCCGTCGACACGCTGGTCGAAAGGCTCGGCCGGGAATTCGAGCAGGTCGAGCCCGACGTGGTGCTGGCCTTCGCGGCCGGGCACGACCCCGGCGAGTTCGGCCGGATCGCGCGCCGGCTGCGGCCCTGGGCCGGCGACGCGCTGGTGATGGGCTGCAACAGCAGCGGCGCGATCGGCGGCGGCCGAGAGGAAGAGGAAGGACCGGCGCTCGCGCTGCTCGCCGGCCTGCTGACCGACGTCGAGCTGGCCGCCATTCACCTCGAACAGTCGACCCTGCCGCCGGTCACCGCGCCGCGCGAGGCGTGGTGGCAGCTGACCGGCATTCGCCCGGAGGCGGAACCCTGCTTCCTGCTGCTTGCCGACCCGTTCTCCTTCGACGCCGAGCACTGCGCCCGGGGCCTCGACCGCGCCTATCCAGGCGCGACCGTGGTCGGCGGACTGTCGGCGGCCGCGGCACAGCCCGGCATGACCCGGCTCGTCGCCGAGCACGACGCGCACACGCGCGGTGCTCTGCTGCTCGCCTGCACCGGCAACATCCGCGTCGATGGGATCGTGGCGCAGGGCTGCCGCCCTGTCGGCGAGCCGCTGTTCGTGACCCGCGCCGAGGACAACCGCATCCGCGAACTCGACGGTCGCTCGCCGCGCGATGTCATTGCGGACCTCTACGGCACGCTCGACGCCCGTGATCGCGAGTTGTTCAACCAGCGGCAGCTGTTCATCGGACTCGCGCTGCCCCGGCCCAGCCAGGCCGTCGGCCCCGGCGACTTCCTGGTACGCACGATCATCGGGCTCGACGCGGACTCCGGCGAACTGATGATCGGCGCCCGGCCCGCGGTCAATGGCGTGGTCCAGTTCCAGCTGCGCGACGCCGGCTCGTCGGCAGCCGATCTCGCGCGCGAGATCGGCCGCCAGGTCGCGTCGGTACCGGGTGCCCCGGCCGCCGCGATCATGCTGTCCTGCGTCGGTCGCGGCGCCGGCCTGTATGGCGTGGCCGGCCACGACACCGCCGTGCTGCAGCGCGCCTTTCCGGACACCCCGGTGGGCGGGATGTTCTGCGCCGGCGAGATCGGGCCGGTGCAGGGCGCCACGTTCCTGCACGGCTTCACCACCGTCCTCGGTCTCATCCGTCCCCGCCGTCCCTGACCGGTCCCCGCAGAAGAGCAACCATGGCCATTCCACAGCTCGACGAGACGCAGGTCCGGACCTGGACCCGCGCGCAGAAGGACCGCTGGTGGTTCGACAACGTCTGGCGCGGCGACATGCCGCAGCTCACGCTGCGGTCGGCACTGACCGGGTTCGTGCTCGGGGGCCTGCTGAGCGCCACCAACCTGTACGTCGGCGCCAAGACCGGCTGGACGCTCGGCGTGGGCGTGACCTCGGTGATCATGGCGTTCGCCATCCATCGTGCGCTGGCCAGTCTCGGCACGCGCGACATGACCATCCTCGAGAACAACTGCGTGCAGTCGATCGCCACCTCGGCCGGCTACATGACGCAGCCGCTGGTCGCGGGCCTCGCCGCCTACATGTGGGTGCAGAACGAGGTCCTTCCCTGGTGGCAGGTCATGGCCCTGACGATCGTGCTGTCGGTGCTCGGCGTGCTGGTGGCGTTCCCGATGAAGCGGCGATTCATCAACGACGAGCAGCACCCCTTTCCCGAGGGTCGCGCCGTCGGCGTAGTGCTCGATACGCTCTATGTATCTGCGTCGGCCGCGACCGGAATGTTCAAGGCGCGCGCGCTGGCCGGCGCGGCGGCACTCGCCGGCGGGATCACGCTGGTGTCGGGCGAGCACTACATGCGCCTGCTGCAGGAAAGGTGGCTGGGCTTCAAGTCCGCCTGGGTGCTGCCGCACAGCCTCGATGGCTGGTACTACCAGCTGGTCGAGCGCGGGCTGGCGCCGTTGCCGCGGCTCGCCGGCGTCGACATCCGGCAGCTTGCGCTCACGCCGGGCATCGACCTGGCCATGATCGGCGTCGGCGGCCTGGTCGGGATCCGCACCGCGGTGAGCATGCTGGTCGGCATGCTGGCGAACTTCATGGTCATCGTTCCGGTGATGATCGCACTGGGCGAGATCGAGCCGCGGTCCGGATCGGTCGCCGCCGGCACCGCGGTGTTCGGACGCGCCTGGATCCTCAACAACTGGGCACTGTGGTGGGGCCTGGTGATGATGCTGGTGGCGGCGATGGCATCGCTGTTCGCCCGGCCGGAGGTGTTTGCACAGGCCTTCCGCGGGTTCACGCGCCGCGCGAGCGCGCCTCCCGCCGGCGAGGACGTGCTGCGCGACATCGAGCTGCCGCTGTGGGTCTCCTGGGTCGGCGTCCCGCTGGTCGGGGCACTCGGGGTCTGGATGACCCACGCCTGGTTCGGCGTGGACTGGGTGCTCGGGGCACTCGCCATCCCGCTCATCCTGGTGCTCGCACTGGTGGCGGCGAGCAGCACGGCCATGACGGCCATCACGCCGACCGGCTCGCTGTCCAAGATCCCGCAGTTCATCTTCGGCGCCGCGGACCCGCGCCACCCGCCGACCAACCTGATGACGGCGGTGATGTGCACCGAGGTGGCGAGCAACGCCTCCAACCTGCTCATGGACATCAAGCCCGGCTACATGCTGGGCGCGAAGCCGCGGCAGCAGGCGGTCGGCCACGTGATCGGCATCGTTGCCGGCGCGCTCGCCAGCACGCCGCTGTTCTACCTGCTGTTCGGGCTCGGCAGCTTCGATGCCGCCGCCGGCCGGAGCGTCGAGCAGTCGATGGTCAGCGAGCAGTTCTCGTTCCCGGCCGCGCTGCAGTGGAAGGGCGTCTCCGACCTGGTCACCTCGGTGTTCGGCGGCGAGTCGACGGAGACGCTGCTTAGCCCGTCGATACTGTGGTCGATGGGCCTCGCCGCCGTGGCGGCGCTCGTGATGGAGGTGGCGCGGGTGCGCAGCAAGGGGCGCTTCCCGCTGTCGCCGCTCGCCATCGGGCTCGGCGTGCTGGTGCCGCCCGAGTCATCGTTCATGATCTTCCTCGGCGCGCTGTTCTTCTGGGTCATGGTCCGCCGGCACGGCGAACGCCGCGACACGACGGGGCATCGCCTGTGGGTCGAGACCCAGGAACCGATCTGTGCCGGGCTCATCGCCGGCGCCGCGATCATCGGCATCGGCGACGTACTGCTGCGCGTGTTCCTGTTCAGCTGAAGCTGAAGGGGACATTCCTGTTTTCCTTTCGCCGCCCCGGCAGCGAAAGGAAAACAGGAATGTCCCCTAGTACATGCGCCACTCGGCCCGGTACGCGTGGCCGAGCGCCAGCAGGCGCTGCAACAGCTGCGGGTACTTGATCCCGGCGTGCTCGGCGGAGCGCGCGAAGTCCTCGTAGCGCTCGAGGTTCGGGTTGGCGTTGGCCTCGAGCACGAAGGGCACGCCGTCCCGGGACAGGCGGAAGTCCATGCGGGCGTAGCCGGTCATGTGCAGCGCCCGGTAGATCCGGCGCGCATAGCGGTCGAGCTTGTCCGCGACCCCGGCCGGCAGGCGCTTGGCCGGGTCGGTGACGATGCCATGCTTCTCCTGGTAGGCGCGGTCCCACTTGAGCTTGCGGGTGGCGATGCCCATCGCGGAGTCGGTCATGGAGCCGAACAGCAGCTCCCAGGGCGCGAAGGTCGTCAGGCGGTCGTTGCCGAGCACGCCGATGTACAGCTCGCGCCCGTCGATGAACTCCTCGACCAGCGCGTCGGTGTGGGTCTGCTCATGCACGAACGCGATGCGCTCGCGCAGCCGGTCCGCATCCTCCACCACCGACGCCTGGGCGATGCCGAGCGAGGCGTCCTCGGTGGCCGACTTGACGAACAGCGGGAAGCGCAGCCGCCGCGGAATCTGGATCCTGCGGCCGCGGCGGAACAGCGCGAACTGCGGCGTCGGGATGCGGTGGTAGCTCAGGATCTGCTTCGACAGCACCTTGTCGCGCGACAGCATCATGCCGCGCGGATTGCAGCCGGTGTACGGCTGGCGCATCAGCT
>CAZXAS010000120.1:0-8786 GCA_964638185.1 uncultured Steroidobacteraceae bacterium
GCCGTGATCGACAGGGTCCGGGACCAGGTGCCGGATGCGCCCGGCGCCCTGTACCTGCGACCGATCCTGTTCGGCACCACGCCCAACATCGGGGCGGCATCCGCGCCACCCGACCAGCTGATGCTCGTCGTGCTGGCGAGCCCGGTGTGGGATTACTTCTCCGGCGGCATGAAGGCGCTGCGCATCTACGTCGAGGACGAGGCCACGCGCTGCGCCTCGCACCTCGGGATGGTGAAGACGGGCGGCAACTACGCCGCGGCCATGGGGCCGACGCTCGCCGCCAGGAAGAAGTACGGGGTCGACCAGGTGCTGTTCTGCCCCGGCGGCGAAGTGCAGGAGACGGGCGCCGCCAACTTCCTGTTGATCCGCGCCGGCAGGATCCTGACCCGCAGCCTCGACTCGACCTTCCTGCACGGCGTGACCCGCGACTCGCTGCTCAGGATGGCGCCCGGACTCGGCTACGAGATCGAGGAACGCGTGTTCACGGTCGAGGAGATGCTCGAGTGGGTGAAGGACGGCGAGGCCGCGCTGTCGGGCACCGCGGCCGTGCTCGCCGGCGTCGGCACGCTCATCCATCGCGGCACCGAGTACCCGGTCGGCGGCGGGGACGTGGGGCCGCACACCAGGAAGCTGCGCGCCGCGCTGGTGGACATCCAGCAGGGCGCTGCGCCCGACACCCACGGCTGGCTCACCAGAATATAGAAGGGGACATTCCTATTTTCCTTTCTGGAATCTGCTGATCCAGGTTACTTAGTGCCCGACACCTGGGATTCGACCTGGCGCATGCTGTCGCCATGCCAAGGACGGCACGCGCAGCCCAGGCTGGTTGGTGCTATCACGTAGTCAACCGAGCCAACCAGAAGGCGGAGATCTTCCGTGGCCCGGGCGACTTCTGCGCGTTCATTGGCCTGATCGTCGAGGCCCAGCTCAGGATCGACCTGGAGATCCTGGCCGCCTGCCTGATGCCGAATCACTTCCATCTCGTCGTCCGCCCAAGGGGTGACAGCGACCTGGCGCGGTGGATGCACTGGTTGCTGACGACCCACGTGCGGCGCTTCCACGGCCGACGCGGAACCAACGGGCGCGTATGGCAGGGGCGCTACAAGGCCTTTCCGATCGAGCAGGACCGGCACCTGCTGACTGTCCTCAGGTACGTTGAACGAAACGCACTACGTGCGCGGCTGGTGGCGCGAGCCGAGGATTGGGCTTGGGGCAGCCTGGGCTGGCGATGCGGGCGCTTCCCGGGACCGGCCATCGCCCCATCCCCCGTGCCGCTGCCGGGGGACTGGTTGCCTCATGTCAACCGCGCCCAGACAGCCAGCGAGCTGGAGCAACTGCGGCTCTGTGCGGCCCGCGAGCGTCCTTTCGGATCAGCGGCCTGGTGCGACGCCACCGCGGCACAGTGCGGGCTCGACACCGGCGGCCGGCGGCGCGGGCGCCCGTCCCGAAAAGGAAAATAGGAATGTCCCCTTCTAGCGCAGGCCGGTCTCGGTCCGCGCGATGACCATGCGCTGGACTTCGCTGGTGCCTTCGTAGATCTCGGTGATCTTGGCATCGCGGAAGTAGCGCTCGATCGGCAGTTCCTTGCTGTAGCCCATGCCACCGTGGATCTGCACCGCCGCGTGCGCACAGAACATCGCGGTCTCGGACGCGGTCAGCTTGGCGATCGATCCGGCCAGCGTATTGCGTCCCCCGGCTTCCCGGCATCGTGCCTTGTTCCAGGCGGCGTGCAGCGTGAGCAGCCGCGAGGCCTCGAGCCGGCATTTCATGTCGGCGAGCTTCTGCTGGATCATCTGGAAAGAGCCGATCGGCGAGCCGAAGGCCTTGCGCTCGCGGGCGAAGGCCAGCGAGGCCTCGTACGCCGCCCGCGCGATGCCCACCGCCTGTGCGGCGATGCCGATGCGCCCCGAGTCGAGGATGGTCATGGCGATGGCGAAGCCCTGGCCTTCCTCGCCGAGCCGGTTCCCGACCGGCACGGCGTAGTCCTCGAACTCGATCTCGCAGGTCGCCGAGGCGCGAATGCCGAGCTTCGGCTCGCTCTTGCCGCGGATGAATCCCTTCTGGTGACAGTCGACGATGAACGCGGTCACGCCCTTCGACTTCCGCTCCGGCGCGGTCACGGCGAACATAACCATGTAGTCGGCCACGGGCCCGGAGGTGATCCAGGACTTCTTGCCATTGATGACGTAGTGGCTGCCGTCCGCCGAGCGCTCCGCGCGCGTGCGCATGTTGGCGGCATCGGAGCCGGACTGCGGCTCGGTCAGCCCGTAGCAGCCGATCGCCTGGCCCGATGCCACCGGCGTCACGAACTGCTTCTTCTGCGCCTCGCTGCCGAATTCCAGGATGCCGTGGGCGAACAGCGAGTTGTTCACCGAGATGATGGTCGAGTGGGCCGCGTCCGCGGCTGCGATTTCCTCGATCACCAGCGCGTAGGAGACCGGGTCGAGGCCTGAACCGCCGTACTCGACCGGCACCTCGATGCCCATGAAGCCGAGTTCGCCGGCCTTGCGGATGGTGGCGGCAGGAAACTGTCCCGAGGCGTCGAACTCGCCCGCCACCGGTGCGATCTCGTTCCGGGCGAACTCGCGCGCCGCAGCCTGGATCATCTGTTGGTCGTCGGTGAGCTGGAAATCCATCGTTCGCTCCGTATGTCCGCCCGGGACGCCGGCCGGTCCCCGATTTTCACTGAGCTTGTCCGGACTTTTCAATCCATTCGGCTACCATTGCTGGGTGGATGCCCCGGCGCGGACAGCGCCGTAGCCGACCCAGGGAGCGAGATGAAAGACCGGACCCGCGTGATACACCCGCCGGAGGTGGAGCTGCCGGCCGACAACCGGCCGCTGGTGGCACCCATCTACCAGTCGGTCAAGTTCGAGATGCAGCGCATCGACGAGTCCCTTCGGGCAATGCGGGGCGAGCGGCCCGGCTTCTTCTACACGCGCACATCGAATCCGACCACGCGCCAGCTCGAGCTGCTCGTCGCCGGCATGCAGGGCCGCGAGGACTGCATCGCCTCCGCGTCGGGCGTTGCCGCGGTCAGCACCTGCCTGCTGTCATTGTGCCGGGCCGGCGACCACGTGCTGTGCTTCGTGGAGTCCTACGGCCCGACGAGATACCTCATTCGCCACCTGATGGCGAAGTTCGGCGTCGAGTACACCATGCTGTCGATCGAGGACGACGCCGCGATCGAGCGTGTGCTGGCCGGGCGCCAGACGCGGCTCGTGATGTTCGAGAGCCCGACCAACCCCATGACCAAGATCGCCGATATCGAGCACATCACCTCGGTGGCCAGGGCCCATGGCGCCCTCACGGTGATGGACAACACCTTCGCGGGCTTCCACAACCATGGCCAGTTCGAGGTCGACCTGTTCCTGCACAGCCTGACCAAGTACGCATCCGGCCACGGCGACGTCATGGGCGGCGCCATCATCGGCAGCCGCGAGCTGCTCAAGTCGATGCGCTACGACGCCTCGTCGCTCGGCCCGGTGCTGGACCCGCATGCCGCCTTCCTGGTGCTGAGGGGCCTCAAGACCTACTACCTGCGCTACGAGGCGCAGGCGGAAGCCTCCATGCGGGTAGCCGCGTGGCTCGCCGCCCACCCGGCCGTGGCCATGGTGCGCTATCCGGGCCTCGAGAGCCACCCGCGCCATGCGCTGGCCCGGCGGCAGATGAAGGACTTCGGCACCATCGTCACCTTCGACCTGAAGGGCGGGCTCGACGAGGCCAGGGTCGTGGTGGAGTCGCTGGAGCTCTTTGCCATGACCGCGAGCCTCGGCTCCGTGGAATCGCTGGTCATGCCACCGCACTTCATGCAGCCCAAGGAATTCACGCCCGAGCAGGTCGCGGCGAGCGGACTGTCGAAGTCGACGGTGCGCCTGTCGATCGGCGCCGAGGATCCCGACGACCTGATCGCGGACCTCGACCAGGCGCTCGGTCGCGTTTAGGCAGGAGGGGTCAGACGCTGCTCGCCACCCGCACCCGGTGGGCGTGGTAGGGGAGCACCTCGACGACATCGCCTTCCTGGCGCAGCCGCTCCTGCAGCTGCCGCCACCAGTCTGCCTCGAGGATCTCGCCGTGCTTGTCGAGGAACACCTGTTTCAGGCGCTCCTCGAAGCCCAGGAAATTGATGAAGGTCTCCGGGAAGACGTCGTTCTCGGCTACGTAGAACCACGCGTCGGCGCGCATCTCGTCCTCGTGGTTCTGCGCCTCGGGCATGTCGCGGAACCGGCAGTCGGTCACCCGGCACAACTCGTCGTAGTCGTAGAAGATGACGCGCCCGTGGCGCGTGACGCCGAAGTTCTTCAGCAGCAGGTCGCCGGCGAAGATGTTGGTATAGGCCAGCTCGCGGATGGCCTGGCCATACTCGATCACTGCCATCTCCGCCTGCTCCGGGGTCGCGCTGCGCAGGTAGAGGTTGAGCGGCGTCATCTTGCGCTCGATGTAGACGTGGTCGACGATCACGTCGTCGCCCTCGTCGTGGACGGTGATCGCGCACTGGGTCAGGAGCTCATCCAGTACCTCTGCCTCGAAGCGTGCCTTCGGGAAGCGCACGCGCTTGAACTCCTGTGCGTCGACCAGCCGTCCGGCGCGATCGTGCTTGAACACCATCTCGTACTTGGCCATGACCTCCTCGCGCAGCACGTTCTTGACGTCGGGGAACCGGTCACGGATGACCTTGAACACGACGTCGAAGTCCTGCAGCGTGAAACAGGCCATCACCAGGCCCTTCTCGCCGGGTGCCAGCACGAAGCGGTCGTCACTGTCCTCGAGGTGGCGGAAGATCTCGCGGAAACGCTCGGTCTTGCCCTGCTTGGCCCGCCCGAGCACCGTGAACAGCTCCGAGACCGGCTTGCGCGGCAGGATGGACTTCAAGAACAGGACGGCCTCGCCGACCCGCGCCAGGTCCACGTGGAAGTACGAGCGGGTGAAGCTGAACAGGATGGAAACGTCGCCTTCCTTCAGCATCACCGCGTCGACCAGCACGCCGCGCTCGCCGTTGCGGAAGGCGATGGCGAGCGGCAGCACCCAGCCGTCACCCTTGATGCGCCCTACCACGTAGGCCCGGGTCATCTGGAAGAAGATCCTGCGGATCACTTCCACCTCGCGGACCGGCCGGACCTCGCCGATGCGCGACAGGTGCATGCGCACGTCCGTCGTGACGTGCTCGACGCTGCCCTCGAAGTCGCGCCACGGCGTGCGGAAGCGGAAGTCCGAAAGCAGCTGCTCGAACAGCAGTTCCAGCGCGCCGCGATTCGCATAGGTGCTCGTGATCACCTCGGTGGTGATGCCGCGCAACGGGTCGAGGTCGAGTGCGAAGAACTCCACGTCCGGGCTGACTCCGACCGTCCCGAACATGCGTCGCGTGATGGAACTGAAGAACGTCTTGAGGAACTCCGGATCCGGCAGCTCCTCGATCATTCCCGCGAAGTCGTCGCGGATGCGCCGCCACAGCTCCACGTCCAGCGACCGTGGTCCGGTGAGCGCGGCCGTCTCCTCGAGCGCACGGTTGACGGCGATGCCATACAGGTCGAGTCGTTCGACGACGTCGCGCTGGACCCCGCCCCAGTCCCGGTTCTCGAACCGCTCCGGAGCGCGTCGCGTGATCGTGCGGAAGTCGTCGTTGTAGCGCGCGAACGCGTCCACGATGACCCTGGCGCAGGTCTGCGCCAGGGTCGCATCGTCGGTGTTCGCGACCGGTCTGCCCACGTCGCGGCGGGCTTCAGCACATGTTGCGGATGAGGGTGTCGCCGAACTCGCTGCACTTGACCTCGGTGGCGCCTTCCATGAGCCGGGCGAAGTCGTAGGTGACGGTCTTGTCGTCGATGCTCTTGTCCATGGCCTTGATGATCAGGTCCGCCGCCTCGGTCCAGCCCATGTAACGCAGCATCATCTCGCCGGAAAGGATCACCGAGCTCGGATTCACCTTGTCGAGGTTGGCGTACTTCGGCGCCGTTCCATGTGTCGCCTCGAATACCGCGTGGCCCGTGATGTAGTTGACGTTGCCGCCAGGCGCGATGCCGATGCCGCCGACCTGGGCCGCCAGTGCATCGGACAGGTAGTCGCCATTCAGGTTCATGGTGGCAATCACGTCGAACTCGGCCGGGCGGGTCAGGACCTGCTGCAGCGTGATGTCGGCGATGGCGTCCTTGACCAGGATCCTGCCGGCGGCGAGGGCTGCCTTCTGCTCGTCGTTGGCGGCCCGGTCGCCCTTCGCTGCACGGGTGCGTTCCCACTGGTCCCAGGTATAGACCTTGTCGGCGAATTCACTCTCGGCGAGCGCGTATCCCCAGTTGCGGAAGGCGCCCTCCGTGAACTTCATGATGTTGCCCTTGTGCACGAACGTCAGGCTCTTGCGGCCGTTGGCGATCGCATACAGCAGGGCGGCCCGTACCAGGCGTTCCGTACCCTCGCGCGAGACCGGCTTGATGCCGATACCGGAGGATTCCGGGAAGCGGATCTTGCCGTAGTGCTTCGGAAACGCCTGCTTGAACAGCTCCATGAACTTCTGGTTCTCGGCCGTCCCGGCCTCGAACTCGATGCCTGCGTAGATGTCCTCGGTGTTCTCGCGGAAGATCACCATGTCCACCTCGCCGGGATTGCGCACCGGCGAGGGCACGCCGCGGAACCAGCGCACCGGGCGCAGGCAGACATACAGGTCGAGCATCTGCCGCAGCGCCACGTTGAGCGAGCGGATGCCGCCGCCGATCGGCGTCGTGAGCGGGCCCTTGATCGACACCAGGTACTCCCGGCAGGCCGCGACGGTCTCGTCCGGCAGCCAGGTGTTGAACAGCTTGTTGGACTTCTCGCCGGCATACACCTCCATCCAGGAGATCCGCCGCCTGCCGCCATAGGCCTTGTCCACCGCTGCATCGAGCACCCGCACACTGGCCCGCCAGATGTCAGGCCCGGTGCCGTCGCCCTCGATGTAGGGGATGATTGGATTGTCCGGCACCGTGAGCGTGCCGTTCTGGATGCTGATCTTGGCGCCCGTCGCGGGCGGCGTGATCTTGACGCTGGTCATGGATCGCTGGCTCCTGCGTGCCCGGATATCGTTGTTTGAAAAGGAACTTCCGGGGATTGGACGCGAACTCTAGCACAGCCGGGACACGCCGTCGGGTCGCCCGCCAGGTGACCGGTGTCGCCGAATGTGGCATGACCGATTGACCGCGCCCCGGCCGGCGCGTAGCGTCGGCATTTCCCAGGAATGCTGTGGCTGGCGATGGACCTGTTTCATACACTGCGGCGCAGGCGCGGCTCGCTCGGACGGGCGCTCGTCGCCGCGTTCGCCGCGACCTGGCTCGGTCTCGCCGTGCAGCCGTGCATGGCGCACGACGCCGCCTCCGAGCCGACGCCCTCCGGCGACGCCCGCCACCAGGGGCATGACCACCACGCCGGCGGCGACATGCCCGCGGGCGACATGTCGCAGCACTGTCCGCATTGCCCGCCGGGCCCGACCGACGGCCACGACTGCGCGACCGGCACGGCACTCGAGTGCGACGCGGTCGGAGCACCGGGGCTGCCCACGCAGCACCATGACCAGCTCGAACCCGCCAAGCTCCTGGTCGGAATGGCCCCGGTCCTCATCATCGCGCCACTCGTGGCGCTTGAAGGCAGCCAGCCGGCCTCGCCAGTCGATAGCCCGCATCCCCCGGGCGCGACGCTGCAGCAGCGCTTCTGCACTTACCTGAAATAGCCGCTCCTGTCCGGTTCGTCCGTTCGGCGATCCTGCAGGAGGAGGCGTGCGCATATTCTTCGACCGTGGAGCGGGTCCGACAGCCCTGATCATCCTGGCTTGCAGCCAGGCCATTGCCGTGAATGCTGCCGCGGAGCCGCTGGCGTTGCCTGTGGCCCAGGAACTCGCGGTGCGACGTGACGCGGGCCTGCTCGCCATCGAGAGCGAGTCGGGCGCACTGCGCGAGCTCGCGGTCGCCGCCGGCCAGTTGCCCGACCCCGAGGCGAGGGTCGGCGCCGTCAACGTGCCGACCGATACCTTCGCGCTCGACGCGGAGGACATGACCATGCTCGAGGTCGGCGTCATGCAGCGCTTTCCGGCCGGCCGCAGCCGCGCCCTGGCACGCAGCGGGCTGGAGCGCCAGGCCGATGCCGCCGACGCGACGGCGGCCGATCGCGGCCGCATGGTCCGTCTCGAGGTGGAACGGGCCTGGCGCGAGATCGACTACCTCGAGCAGTCGCTCGACCTGCTCGACGAGCAGCGGCGCTGGGCACAGGCGCTGGTCGGCAGCGTGGCGGCGTCCTACGCGGCCGGGCAGGGAACACAGGCCGGCCTGCTCGAGGCCCGCCTGATGCTGCTCGAGCTCGAGGAGCGCCGGATCGGGACGCAGCGTGATCTCGACGCCGCCCGCGCAGGGCTCGAACGCTGGACTGGCACTGGCGTGTCCGCGGACCGCATACCTGCCTTGCCCCCGGCCGGCGAGCTGGCCGCAGTCGAGACTCTGGTCGAGCGTCTGGACGCGCACCCGCGACTTGCCTCGCGCGAACAGGGGCGGCTCGCTGCGATCGCCGCCGCCGACCTGGCTGCCGAGCGCTACAAGCCAGCCTTTGGCGTGGATCTCGCCTACGGTTTCCGGCAGGGCAGTTCAATGGGTGGCGGCGCGCGTCCGGACATGCTGACCGCCATGCTCACCTTCGATGTCCCGCTGTTCACACGTGACCGCCAGGATCGCGATGTGGCCGCTGCGCGCGCCAGGGCGCGTGCGGCAGACGCCGAGCGGGAGGACGAGTGGCGGGAGCTGGAGTCGCGACTGCGCACCGGGCATGCACGCGCG
>CAZXAS010000121.1:0-1226 GCA_964638185.1 uncultured Steroidobacteraceae bacterium
GTCGGCCCGGAGGATCCGAACGCCGTCGACGTCGTGTTCGGCGACGCGGGCGAGGACAACAGCGAGGCGGCCTCCGACCAGTACGCGGTGCAGTCCGCGGCGCTGACGGTCGCGAAGACCTCGGAAGTGATCAGCGATCCGTTCAACGGCACGACCGATCCGAAGGCGATCCCGGCCGCGGTGGTCGAGTACACGCTGACGCTCACCAACAACGGTGTGGTGGATGCACAGGGCGTGCAGGTCGGCGACCCGTTCCCGGCGAACACGACCTTCGTGGCGGACGCCTACAACGGTGGCGCGTCCAACGTCGAGATCACCGTCGGCGCCGGCGCTCCGGGCTACTGCCTGGCCGAAGCGGGTGGTGCCGATTCCAACGCCGATGGCTGCGTCGTGAACGGAGGCCAGCTGGTGGTCGGCGCCCCTGCGCTGGGCGACATCGTGGCGGGTGCGGGCAACGCGGTGACCGTGCGCTTCCGCGTGACCATCAACTGATCGAGGGACGGAATGGACGCAAGCGCTACGGCGCTCGGGCCCGCCGCCGGCGGGCCTGCCGTCCACCGGGCATCCCTGTATGGACCGGTGGCCGAACAGGGCGGGGCGAACGTAGTTCGCCCCGCCCTGCCGGTTTTCCTGCGTCCCGCTTTCGTCCTGCTGATCGTCGTTTTCCTGCTCCTCGGCGGTGTGCGCGTCGCCGGCGCGCAGGCCGTTTCGCCGACCCCGCCGGGGTCGATCGTCCGGAACGTGGCGTCGGTGGAGTACGCGCTGTCACCGGGCAGCATCGAGACGGTGCTCTCCAACGAGGTCTCCGTCACGGTCGAGCCGGCGGCGACACGCGCCGCCGTCCGGATCCTGCGTGCCGAGCCGCAAGGTGGCGGCGTCACCACCACCAGCGGGCCCACAGCCTGCCGTGGACCTGCGGGCCTGACCGTGTTGCCGCCCCCGGTGCTGGCGAATGGCCAGCCTATCGATCCCAACGTGCCCGCGCCTTTCGATCCCGCATCGCTGGTGCACGGCGGCGAAGCGGTCTTCTTCGAGATCGTGGATGGCGACCAGAACCGGGACGCGACAGTCCGCGACACCATCGACCTCGAGGTCACCTCGGCCGCAGGTGACCGGGAGAGCCTGCAGCTCGTCGAGACCGCTCCCGACAGCGGCCTGTTCGTCGGCTACATCCAGACTTCCGCTGCCAGTCCGGTCCTGGGCGACTGCATGCTGCAGGTGTTGCG
>CAZXAS010000121.1:1326-8767 GCA_964638185.1 uncultured Steroidobacteraceae bacterium
GGGACCGTCTATACGTTCCCGCCGGGCGTGTATCGATTCCCGCTGGTGCCGCCCGGCACCTATCGCATCGAGGTCACGCCGCCCCCCGGCCATACCCATCCGTCGACCGCGACACCTGCCGAGATCGCATTGCTTCCGGGCGCACCGTTTCGCCTCGGCGACGGCTCGTTCGGCGATGACTTCGTGGTGAGCGGCCCGCTGGCCGCTGTCGTCGACGTGCCGCTCGACCCGGCCGGCACGGCGTTGTTCCTGACCAAGCGTGCGAGCACGACGGTGGCCGCGCCCGGCGACTTCGTGCAGTACACGCTGTCGCTCGAGAACGCGAGCGCGAGCGGCGCCTTCGACGCGCTGCAGACGACCGATCGCCTGCCGGCCGGCATGCGTTATCGCGCAGGATCCACCCGCCTCGACGGCGAGCCGGTGGCGGACCCGGCCATCGAGCCCGACGGGCGCACGCTGCGGTTCGCAAGCGGAAGGCTGGAGCCGGGGTCGCGCATCACCCTGAGCTATGTCGCCGAGGTCACTGTTGCGGCGCGCGGCAAGGAACTCGTGAACGTGGCGCAGGCCGCCACGCCCGACGGCCTGCAGTCCAACGAGGCCCGTGCCAGCATCCGCCTGCGCGAGGAGCTCAATCGTTCGTCGGCCATCGTGGTCGGCCGGGTGGTGCAGGGAAGCTGCAACGAGCTCACCAGTGCGCCGGGCGTCGCCGGCGTGCGGGTCTATCTCGAAGACGGGCGCTACGCGGTCACCGATGCGGACGGCAAGTACCACTTCGAAGGTCTCGAGCCCGGGACACATGTCGTGCAGCTCGATACGATCACCGTTCCCGAGTCGCTCGAGCCGGCATCCTGCGCCGACAACGTGCGGCATGCCGGGCGCAGCTACTCGCAGTTCGTCGACCTGAGGGGCGGTGCGTTGTGGCGGGCCGATTTCGCGCTCGCCTACCGGCCACTGCCGAACGGCTCGGTCGCGCTCGAGCTCGCGACCACCGCGGCGAGCCAGGACGAACTCGAGCATGCAGCGACCCTGCGGGTACAGGAAGTGGCGATCGCGGGCGCACGCCTGCTCGTGATGCTGCCGGCGGGCGTGAACTACCTGCGCGGCAGCGCGCGCCTGGACGACACGCGCACCGCCGAGCCGTCGCAGCGTTCCGGGGTGCTGACCTTCGATGCAGGCACACTCGATAGCGGCGCCGTGCACACGCTGCGCTTCCGGAGCAGGGTGGCGCAGGACCTCGAGGGCGAGATTGCGATCAAGGCCGTGCTGCAGTTCGACTCCGCCGGTCGTGCCGGGCTCGCCACGCAGCCGGTCGCGAACCTGGTGTCGCGCCAGTCAGCCCGCCGGGAGGGCATGCACTACACCTTCTCGCCGCGATTCGACATTCTGGGCACGGAACTCGACCCGGCGGACCGCGCGCGACTCGATGCGATCGCCGCCGAGTGGCAGGGTGTCGCGGACATCGAGCTCTCGGCCATCGGGCACTCCGATCGCACACCGATCGCCGCGGCGAACCGCGACCGCTATCCCGACAACGATGCGCTGTCGCGGGCACGGGCCGCGGCCGTGGCGGATTACCTCGGCAAGCGGCTCGAGCTGCCGCCGGAGGCGATCTCGATCGATGGTCGCGGCGCCGACGAGCCGGTCGCCGACGGCGACGATCCGGCGAGCCTCGCGCGCAACCGGCGCGTCGAGATCAGCATCATCGGCGTGCGCACCGTCAGCGCCGCGACGCTGTCGTTCGTGACCGAGCGCGCCATGGCCGACCCGGTGACCACCGTCGGTGCACGGGCGCCTGACGCGGCGCGCCGTGGCGTGGTCGATACGAGCCCGCTCGATGCGCCACGGGCCGACCCCGCCAGGGACCTCGACGTCGAGCGGCTGGCCCCCGGCATCGCCATGCTGGCGCCTGCGAGCGGCGAGCAGCCGGCGATCCCGAGCCTGAAGGTCGCGATCCAGCACCGCCCGTCCGACGAAGTCGTCCTCACCATCAACGGCCGCCCGGTGAGCCGCCTGAACTACGACGGTGCCGAGGTCAACGCGGCGAAGACCGTGGCGCTCAGTCGCTGGCGCGGTATCGACCTGCGCGACGGGGACAACGAGCTGGTGGCGGTGGTCCGCGGCGCCGATGGCAGCGTGCATCAGGAGCTCCGCCGCAGCGTCCACTACGCCGGCGGCGCCGTGCGCGCCGAGCTGGACCGGGACCAGTCAGTGCTGGTCGCGGATGGTCGCACGCGGCCGGTGCTGGCGCTCAGGATGCTCGACGCCTACGGCAAGCCGGCCCGTGGCGGCACGCTCGGCACCTATCGCGTCGAGGCCCCGTATCGCTCCTGGTGGGAAGTCCAGTCGCTCAACGAGAACAAGGCGCTGGCGGTGGGCCCGCGGGAGCCGACCTTCACCGTCGACGACGACGGCATCGCACGCCTCGAGCTCGAGCCGACCGCCCAGGCCGGGACCGTCGTGCTGCGCCTGCGATTCAGCGACCGGCAGGACCAGGAAGTGCGCGCCTGGCTCGCGCCCGAGGCGCGCGAGTGGATCGTGGTCGGCATCGCGGAGGGCAGCGCCGCCTATCGCAGCATCAGCCAGAACATGGAGGCGGCCGAGGCCGCCGGACTGGAGGACGGCATGGCGGAGGATGGCCGCGTGGCTTTCTTCGCGAAGGGCCGCATCAAGGGCGAGTTCCTGCTCACTATCGCCTATGACTCGGCGCGGGATCCGGACGAGGCCCGCGAGCGGCTGTTCGGCGTCATCGAGCCCGACCGCTACTACACGCTGTATGGCGACGGGACGGAGCAGCGCTTCGAGGCCGCCTCGTCCGAGAAGCTGTTCCTAAAGCTCGAGCGGCAGCAGTTCTATGCGCTCTTTGGCGACTTCGACACCGGCCTGACAGTCACCGAGCTCAGTCGCTACAGCCGCAACCTCACCGGCCTCAGGACCGAGTTCGCCGGCGAACGGATCCAGGCTGCGGCGTTCGTCGCCGACTCCGCACTCGGCTACGTCAAGGACGAGTTGCGCGGAGATGGCACCTCGGGCCTGTACCGGCTGTCCGGCGACGACATCGTCGCCAACAGCGACCGGTTGCGCCTCGAGGTCCGCGATCGCTTCCGCAGCGAGGTCGTGGTCGAGAGCCGTCCGCTGACCCGCTTCATCGACTACGACATCGACTACCTGCGCGGGACCGTGTTCTTCAAGCAGCCGGTGCCGAGCCGCGACGATGCGTTCAACCCGGTGTGGATCATCGCCGAGTACGAGGTGCTCGGTGGCGGCGAGCAGACCACGGCCGGCGGCCGCATCGCCACGAAGCTCGCCGGCGATCGCGCCGAGCTCGGCGCGACGCTGGTCGAGGAAGGCGCCGCCGACGGCCCGACGCGCCTCGGCGGGCTCGACCTGCGGGTGACGCTCGGCGCCGCGACCGAACTGCGCGCGGAACTCGCCCGCAGCGAGTCCGACGATCCCGCGCGTGCCGACGCCGCGACGGCGTACCTGGCCGAGATCGAGCATGTGACCGAGCGGCTGGACGCCCGCGCCTACCTGCGCGAGCAGCAGGCGGGATTCGGCGTCGGCCAGCAGCTCTCGACGGAGGGCGGCACGCGCAAGGCTGGCATCGACGGCAGGCTCCGGTTCGGCGAGGGACTCACGGCCGTCGCCGAGGTGTTCATGGTCGAGAATCTCGATACCGGGGCCGAGCGTCGTCACGCCGCGGCGGAACTGCGGCGCGAGACGGACAATCACACGCTCGCTGCCGGGCTCCGCCGGGTCGAGGATACGGGCACCACGACCGGGGACCTGCAGTCCGACCTGGCGTTCGTGCAGGGGAGCGTCGACCTGTTCGGCGACCGCGTGACGCTGCGTGCGGCGTCGGAGTTCGCGCTCGGCGGCCGGGACTCAAGCGTCGACTATCCGGCCCGGACCACGCTCGGCCTCGACTACCACCTGCACCAGGCCGCCACGCTGTTCGCGGAGTACGAGCACGCCGAGGGTGCGGCGCTCACCGCCGACATGACACGGGTCGGCGTACGGGCGACGCCGTGGAACCGGGCGCAGCTGACCTCCGCGCTCAACCAGGAATTCACGGAGTTCGGCCCGCGGGTGTTCGCGAGCCTCGGCCTGACCCAGGGGTGGCAGGTCAACGACCGGCTCGCCTTCGACGTCGGGGTGGACCAGAGCAACACCCTGCGCGGGCCGGACCTCGCGCCCTTCGACGAGGACGTGCCGCTCGCCTCCGGCACGCTCGCCGACGATTTCCTGGCGGCCTTCGTCGGCGGTCTCTATCGCACCGAGCTGTGGACCGCCAATGCACGCATCGAGCACCGCAACGCTGACCTCGAGGAGCGCTGGTCACTGACCGGCGGCCTGTATCGCGAGCCGGTGGCCGGTCACGCATTCTCCGCGGCGGTGCGCCTGCTCGACAGCAGCTTCACCACGTCAGGCAGTGCGCTCGAGGCCGGCGTCGACCTCGGCTGGGCCTTCCGCCCCGTGTCCAGCCGCTGGATCGTGCTGAACCGGCTGGAACTCGAGCAGCTTGAGCGTGACGACCAGGCCGGCAGCCTCGAGTCCGCCCGCGTCGTCAACAACCTGAATGCCAACTGGCAACTGGATCCGCGGACGCAGCTCGGCCTGCAGCTGGGGCTGCGCTACGTCGCCAGCACCTTCGATGGCGAGCGCTACGATGGCCTCTCGGACCTCTACGGCGTCGACCTCCGCCGTGACCTGTCGCGGCGCTTCGACGTCGGCCTGCACGGCACCTGGCTGCACTCGTGGCGTTCCGGCGTCAGCGACGCGGCGCTCGGCGTCGACGTCGGCGTGACCCTGGCGCGCAACCTGTGGTTGTCGGTGGGCTACAACTTCACCGGCTTCGACGACGACGATTTCGACGCCAGCCGCTACACGGCCCAGGGGCCCTTCATCAAGCTGCGCATGAAGGCGGACCAGGACACGTTCAAGGACCTGTTCGGCCTCAGCCGTCGCACAACTCGGTGAAGCCGGCGTTCTCGCGCGCGGCGAAGCTCCACAGCGGCGTGGTCGCGAGCGTGAGCGCGCCGCTCGACGGGTCGGCGCGGTGTGTCCAGGCGTTGACGGTGATGAGGTCGCAGGCACCGGCACCGCCACGCTCGAGGCTCGCAATCATGAGTGCATGCTCGAGCGCGCCGCCCGAGGCCTGCCCGCGGCTCGCCAGCACCACGTGGCCGAAGTTGTTGAAGAGCGTGAACTTCCACAGGTACTCGCTCAGCGAGGCGAGTGCCTGGGCGGTGACCGGCCGCTGGTTCAGCACGCCGGCGCTGCCGTCATCGGCGCCGATGTCGACGCCGTTGCGGTCGACGTAGCCGCAGTCGTAGACCCGCATGCGCAGGTAGCGCGGGTCCGGGCCTCGGACCAGCCGGGTGAACTCGTGCCAGTGGTCATTGCCGCCGGTCTCGACCAGGTCGGAATAGGCAGGTGCGGACTGCGCCACCTGCTCGGACCAGGCAAGCGCCTCGCTCCAGTCGCTGGCGCAGACCTCGTGGCGCGGCGCATCGGGTGCAAGCGCCGCCAGGTCGCTGTTCTTGATGTGGAAGGTCGCCACCTGGGCGTTCCAGCCCGGGTCAGGCTCGCTGTAGAAGCCCTCCGGCGTGCGCTGCGCGTCGCTGTAGACGAGCCGCGCGATCTCGAGGTCGGTCTGGGTCACGGGGCGGCTCGTGGCCTCGGCCGGCGGCGCGGCCGGGGGCGTCGCGGTCGGTGCCGCGGGGCCTGAACCACCGCCACCGCCACAGGCCGCCAGCGTCGCCGCCAGTCCCAGGGCCGGGAGGCAGCGCGAGCACTGGCGTATGGACTGCAGCATGACCGGGTCTCGCCCACGGTGGTGGCAACCGCTCTAACGTCGCCGGCACCGCGGACTTGATCGTGGCGGGTCACAAGCGTGAACCACGTCACGGGTACCGCCGCCGGTGCGACGGGCCGTTCGGGCGGCCACCCCTGCCGCCATCCGGGAATCTGCCGAGCACGCTGCCGAAAACCCGCATGGGCGCAAATCGCCGCGACTGGTAACTGAACGAGGGGGATCCACCCTGCAGCGAGGCCTCGGCATGACTTCTGCAACTGCGCCCGATGCGGTGCGCCTGGCGGCCGGGCTTGCGCCGGTGATCGGGGCCGAGTTCGTGCTTGCCACCGACGCCGACCGGGAGTTCTTTTCCCAGGACATCGCCGGTGGTCGCACGCCGGCCGCGCTCGTGGCGCAACCGGCCACGGTCGAGCAACTGGCGCGGACCGTCGGGCTCGCCACCAGCGCGGGTTTCGCCGTGCTGGCGCGCGGCGGCGGGTCCTCCTACACGGCCGGCTTCGTGCCGCAGACGCCGGCGTCGCTCCTGATCGACACCAGGCGCCTGGCAGCGGTGACCCGCGTCGACGCAGACAACATGCGCGTGACGGTCGAGGCCGGTTGCACCTGGCGCGGGCTGCTCGATGCCCTGGCCCCGCATGGCCTGCGCACGCCGTTCTGGGGTCCCTTGTCCGGTGCGGTCGCGACCGTCGGGGGCAGCCTGTCGCAGCACGCGATCCTGTGGGGTTCGGCGCGCTACGGCGCCTCGGCGGAGAGCGTCATCGGGCTCGACGTGGTGCTGGCCGACGGCACCCTGCTATCCACGGGCGGTGGTGCGGTGAACCGGGATGCGGCCTTCTTCCGTCACTACGGGCCCGATCTCACCGGGCTGTTCCTCGGCGATGCCGGCGCGCTCGGCGTCAAGGCACGCGCCACGCTCAAACTGATGCGCGCGCCCGCGCACGTCGGCACGGTGTCGTTCGGATTCGAGACCCATGCCGCCGCCGTCGCATGCATGGCCGGGATCGCCCGCGCCGGGATCGCCAGCGAGTGCTTCGGCATGGACCCGGTGCTGTCGCACCAGCGCCTGAAGCGCGCACGCATCTCGCAGGGGCTCGAGGCGCTCAAGGGCGTCGTGGCGTCGTCGGGCGGATTGGGCACGGCGCTTCGCGACGTGGCCAGGGTCGCCCTCGCCGGGCGCGGGTTCCTCGATGCGGTGAACTATTCCGTACACGTCGGGACGGAAGGACAGGACCCGGCGTCGGTGGAATACGCGCTGGCCGAGGCACGGCGCATCGCCCTCGCCGACGGTGGGCGCGAGGTGCCCGACAGCGTGCCGAAGCTGATGCGCGGCATGCCCTTCGTCAGCATGGCGAGCGCCATCGGACCGGATGGCGAACGCTGGCTGCCGGTGCACGCCCTGCTGCCGCTCGCGGAAGCGGCCGACGCCTGGAGCGCCGTCCAGGCGCTGTTCGCATCCCATGCCGCCGCCTTCGGACGCCATGGCATCGAGGTCGGCGCGCTCACCGCGATCGTCGGGTCCGGCGCCTTCGTGCTCGAGCCAGTGTTCTATTGGCCGGCCCCGCGCACCGGGTACTACCGCCGCGTGCTCGACCCGGCGACGCTCGCCCGCTTCACCGACCACGCGCC
>CAZXAS010000122.1:0-8762 GCA_964638185.1 uncultured Steroidobacteraceae bacterium
CTGACCGTGGTGGCCGGTGCCGTGACGCTGTTCCTGGCGGCGACGGGCAGTGACGAACTGGTCCGCGACGACTTCCGCAAGGACGGAATTGCCATCTACGCCGACCCGGCCCGCGATGCGGCAGCGGCCGCGGCCGGCGCCACCGCCAGGCTCGAGATCGACGCGGCGCGCACCCGCCTCGACCTCGACCTCGCGCTCGCGCATGGCGACCCGCCGCGGCAACTGCTGCTGGTGCTGTCGCACGCCACCCGCGCCGAGCTCGACCGCATGACCACGCTCACCGGCCGGCAGGGGCGCTACAGCGGCGTCGTCGAGGCGCTGCCGCCGGGCCGCTGGTACCTCGAGGTCACGCCGCCGGACCGCCGATGGCGCCTGCGGGGCAGCATCGACGAGGGCGAATCCGTCGTCGAGTTCGAGGCGCCCGGGGTATCCTGAGCCCATGCTTGCACCGACGCAGTGCTTCCACTGCGGCGAGCCCGTGCCGCCCGGCACGGACTTCGTCGTGCGGCTGGAGAACGAGGATCGCCCCGTGTGCTGCGGCGGCTGCAAGGCCGCGGCCGAGTTCATCCGTGACGCAGGCCTCGCCGACTACTACCGATTCCGCGACGCCCCGGCGCCGAGACCAGACGCCCAGGCCGACGACGCCTGGGTCACCTACGACCGGCCGGAGGTGCAGCAGCGCCTCGTGGCTGCGACCGGCGGGGCGCTGTCGGTAAACCTGCTGCTGGAGGGCATCCGCTGCGCGGCCTGCAGCTGGCTGGTCGAGCGCCGGCTCGAGCGCACGGCCGGGGTCACCGGCATCCACGTCAACCCGGCCTCGGGCCGTGCCCGGCTCGAGTGGCGCGCGGATGCGACCCGGCTGTCGACGCTGCTGCGCACCATACAGGCCCTGGGCTACCGGCCGCACGTGCTCGGCGCCACGGATACCGTCGAGGTGGCGATGCGCGAGCGCCGCCAGGCGCTCAAGCGCCTGGTCATCGCGGGCTTCGGCATGATGCAGGTGATGATGTTCGCGGTGGCGATGTACGCCGGTGCCTTCGACGGCATGGACCCCGTGCTGCGCCAGTACCTGCGCCTGGTCAGCATGATCGTGGCGACCCCGGTCCTGGTCTACGCCGGCCGGCCGTTCCTCGAGGGCGCATGGCGCGGCCTCACCGCGCGCCAGCTCGGCATGGACGTCCCGGTCGCGCTCGCCCTCGTGCTCGCCTATGCAGCCAGTACCTGGAACACTTTCGCCGGCCGCGGCGAGGTGTATTTCGACTCGGTCACGATGTTCGTGTTCCTGCTGCTGCTCGGCCGGTTCGCCGAGATGAGCGCGCGGCATCGTGCCAGCAGCACGAGCGATGCACTGGTCCGGCTGCAACCGGCGCTCGCGACACGGGTCCAGGGTTCCGGCGTCGAGCGGGTCCCCGTCGATGCGCTGTCGCCGCTGGATGAACTCGTGGTGCCGGCAGGCGAGCCGTTCCCCGTCGATGGCATCCTGTGCCGCGGCCAGACGGCCGCGGACGAGTCATTGCTGACGGGCGAAGCCGCGCCGGTCGCCAAGACGCCGGGCGATGCCGTGATCGGCGGCTCGATCAACGCCCTGCAGCCGGTGCACATGCGGGTCACCGCCATCGGCCACGACACCGTCCTGGCCGGCATCGTGCGCCTCCTCGAGCGGGCGCAGACGGAACGACCCGCGATCGCCCGCATTGCTGACCGCTGGGCCACCTGGTTCGTGGCAGCCGTGCTCGCCGCCGCGGCGCTCGTCGCCGGCGGCTGGATGCTGATTGCCCCGGAGCACGCGTTCGAGGCAACGCTTGCCGTGCTGGTCGTGACCTGCCCCTGTGCCCTGTCGCTCGCCACGCCGACGGCCATCACTGCCGCCACCGCCGCGCTGGCCCGGCGCGGGCTCCTGGTCACTCGCGCGGATGCACTCGAGACCCTGGCCGGCATCGACACCGTGGTGCTCGACAAGACCGGCACGCTCACCGCGGGACGTCCGCAGGTCACCGGCTGCCGGCCGCTCGGTCCGATGGACGCGGACACCTGCCTCGGCATCGCTGCAGCCCTGGAGCAGTCCTCGTCCCATCCGCTGGCGCGCGCCTTCCGCGACCTGCCAGGTCCGTTGCCGGTTGCGAGCGACCTCAGCACGCACGCCGGCCTCGGCCTCGAAGGGAACGTCGCTGGCGTCCGCCATCGGATCGGCCGCCGCGACTGGGTCGCCGAATTCGCCGGACCCGCCACAGCGGGGCCGGACCGCGGCCTCTATCTCGCCCGGCGCGGGCAGTGGCTCGCCCTGATCGAGGTCGAGGACCCGCTCCGCCGCTCGGCGATCGTCGCCACGGAGGAATTGCGCGAGCTCGGGGTGGAGGTCGTCGTCGCGAGCGGCGATCACGCCGCCGCCGTCACGGACGTGGCGACACGCATCGGCGCCACGCAGGGCCACTCGCGGCTGGATCCGGCAGGCAAGCTCGAACTGGTCGAGCGCCTGCACCGCGGCGGTCGCAAGGTCGCCATGATCGGCGACGGGGTCAACGATGCGCCGGTGCTCGCGGCAGCCAGCGTCTCGATCGCCATGGGCGCGGGTGCGGCGATCGCGCAGACCAGCGCCGACGCCGTACTGATGACGAGTGACCTCGCCGCGCTGCCCGATGCCTTGCGCCGCGCGCGGCACACGGTCGCCGTGATCCGCCAGAACCTCGCCTGGGCCGCGGCTTACAACCTCGCGGCGCTGCCCCTGGCCGCGTTCGGCTTCATCCCGCCCTGGGCCGCCGCGATCGGCATGTCGGCGAGCTCCCTGCTGGTGGTGGCAAACGCCACGCGCCTGCGTCGCGGCGAGCGCCCGTCCGACGCCGGTGTCGCGGCCACCGCGCTCGGTACCGCGCCGTGAGCGTCGTCTACATCCTCATCCCGCTCGGGCTGGTCCTCCTGGCCGCCGGCGCCTGGGCCTTCTTCTGGGCGGTCGGCAGCGGGCAGTTCGACGACCTCGACACACCTGGCTGGTCGGTGCTGGTCGACGGGCACGAGCCGCCCGCGTCCACACCGGACGATGCGCCTGACCCGCAGTCCGGCCCGGGAAAGCCGCCATGATCTTCGAGGCGCCCTGGACTGCATTCGCGGCGGCCGCCACGCTCGGCTTGGCCGGAAGCCTGCATTGCGTCGCGATGTGCGGGGGTATCGCGGCCGCGGCCGGGACGCGCGCGCGGGTCCATGGCGCGACGCCGCGGCCGGTTGGCGCCGCCCTCGCGTTCAATGCCGGGCGCGTGGCCGGCTACGCCCTGCTCGGCGCCGTGGCGGGCGCCCTGGTCGGCGTCGCCCTCGGACCGCTTCCGGTGCGACCCCTCGCGGTCACCTTGCGACTGGTCGCGGCGCTGCTGATGGCCCTGCTGGCCCTGCAACTGCTGCTCGGCAGGGACCTGCTCGCGCTCGAGCGTGCCGGTGGCGCCTTGTGGCGCAGGCTGCAGCCGCTCGCCGGCCGGGCCCTGGCACTGCCAGGCCCGCTGCGTTTCGCGGCCCTCGGCGTGGTATGGGGATTCCTGCCCTGCGGGCTCGTGTACTCCGCCGCGGCGCTGGCCGCGACCACGGGCAGCGCCGCCGCTGCGTCACTGACCATGGTCGCCTTCGGACTCGGCACGCTGCCATCGATGCTCGGGATGACGCTCGCTGGCACCGCCATGCTGCGGCGGGGTTCCGCTCCTGGCCTAAGGATCGCCGCGGGCGTGCTGATGCTCGGCTTCGCGGTGTGGACGGCACTGGGGCCGCTCGCGCCGCATGCCGGGCACGGCGCCGCGCAGATGGAACAGGCCGCGGACGGACCGGGATCGATGCACCACCACTGAAGCCGTGGCGGCGGGAACGGCGCCCCCTAGCCCGAGAACTCCGCGCAGCGGATGCAGCGATCGGAGTGCGGCAGCGCCTTCAGCCGGCGCTCGTCGATCACTTCGCCGCATACCGCGCACTGCCCATACTGGCCGTCGTCGATGCGCTTCAGGGCGCGGTTGATCTGCGAGATCTCCGCGGCAGTGGACTGGCTCAGGCCGGCCAGCACCGCGTCGTTCTCCATCTGCACCACCTGCTCGGCAAAGTCCTTGTCGAGCGGACCGGCGGCGCGCGTGATGTCGGCATGTACCTCGCCCGCACGCACCAGCAACTCGCGCTTGCGTTCAACGAGTTGCTTGCGGACGTCCTCGAGGTCCGTCACTGGCTGGTGCCTCATGGGCCTCGACGAAGCCTGAGGCCCGATGGTGCGCCAGTCGGCAATTGCCTCCTATGCGTACTGCCGCCTAAGCGGATACGCACCCTGCGCAGGCGGCGCGGGCGCGAGGCTCACGCCGGATCGCATTCGATCGAAGCCGGGCCGCGGCAACCCGGCGAGAGCACGGTGCCGCGCACCGTGCCAGGCCGGTACACTGCGAGCCCCTTGGCCCCGAGCCGGTGTGCTTGGAGCAGCAGTGACGACAGTTGCGCCTGGGTGCAGTCCGGTGGAAGTGTCACCGTCTTCGACACGGCGCCATCCACATGCCGCTGCAAGGCCGCCTGCAGTTCCACCTGCGCCTCCGGGCTCACCTCCCTGGCCTCGACGAAGGTCCCGGTCGCACCCGCCCCACGGGCCCTGAACTGCGACCAGGCGCGGTCCTCGACGTCGAACACGAGCGGATCCCCTCCCGCGACCCGCACCTGCCGGCGCTGCCTGAGGGCGGGGATCGGCTCCATGCCCGGCGACACGTTGTTGGCCAGCAGGCTGATGGAGCCCGCCGGCGCCACCGCCAGCAGGTGGCTGTTGCGGATCCCGTGACGCGCGAGTTCATCGCGCAGGGCTCCGGGCAATGCCGCGACGAACGGTGCGGCCAGGTATGGCTCGCGCTGATATGCGGGGAACGGGCCCCGCTCGCGGGCCAGCGCGACCGAGGCCCGGTAGGCCGCGAGCTTGACGCGCTCCATGAACCCGGCGGCGGCGTCCCGGCCGGCCTCGCTGTCATAGCGCAGGCCGAGCATGGCCAGCGCATCCGCGAGGCCGGTGATGCCGAGCCCGACGCGACGCGTGCGCAGCGCCTCGGCGCGCTGCATCTCGAGCGGATAGCGGGCGACTTCGAGCACGTCATCGAGCAGGCGGACACCGGTCCGCGCTGCGGCGTCGAGCGCGTCGAGATCGAGGCACGCGTCGCTCCCGAAGGCACCGCGGACGAAGGCCGCCAGGTTCAACGACGCCAGTGCACAGCATCCCCAGGCCGGCAGGGGTGCCTCGCCGCAGGGGTTGGTCGCGGTGAGCGTCTCGCACCAGCGGAGGTTGTTGCACTCGTTGATGGTAGTGGTGAACAGCAACCCTGGTTCGGCTGCCTCGAGCGCCGCCGCGACGAGCTGGTTCCAGACCCGCGCGACCCCTGGTTCGTCGCCGCCACTACCGCGGGCGGCCGCGAGAAAGTCGTCGTCCGCGCGCACCGACAGGTTGAAGTGTGGCAGCACCGCCGCCCGGCGCTTCGCATCGATGAACTCGAGGATGTCCGGGTGACGCGCGTCGAGGGTCGCCATCATCGCGCCACTGCGGTCCATCATGCCCGTGACGGTGGCGCAGGTGGCGTCCCAGAGCCGAATCCACGCCACCGGACCTGGCGTCCCGGCCGCCCACGGCCCGCTGGCGGCGGCACGCGGCGGCAGGGCCGAGAAATCGCAGCCGATGCCGCCGCCGGCGGCCAGCGTACGGGCAGCGAGCCCGAGTGCATCGAACACCGCGTCGAGGGGGCCCTCGAGTGGGGGCATCACGAAGCAGTTGAGGAGCGTCGCCCGCCCGCCGGCGCCAGCGCCGGCCAGGATCCGGCCGCCGGGCAGCAGGCGAAACGCGCGCATCTCCGCCGCGAATCGCCGGCGCCACACCGCAGGGTCAGGCTCGCCGGCCGCCACTGCGGCCGCGACGCGCCCGAATGTGCCGGCCAGCGAGTCCTCGGGTGCCAGGCCATCGCCGACGAGGCGATAGCGGCTGCGCCAGACGTGGTCGGCCAGCGGATTGAGCACGGGTGCCGTCATCGGGCGGGCGCAGCGTGGTCGTTGCCACCGCTGCACGGCCACCCTAATATTCGGGGCGGCTCGATCCCGCGAATCCGCACAACCCGAAACAGAGGAAGCCCGCATGGGCAGAGAACACGATCCGGTACGGGGCCAATGGTACGAGAACCTCGAGGACGACGACGTCTTCCAGGTCCTTGCCGTGGACGAGGACGCGGAACTGGTCGAGATCCAGTACGTCGACGGTGACATCGAGGAGATCGACTACGACACCTGGAAGGAACTGGACCTCGACCTGACCGTCGAGCCGGAGGGCTGGACCGGCGCCGCCGGCGACGACGAGGACGAGGACGACGACTGGGACGATGACGACGATGAGGACGAGGACGAAGACGACGAGGACGACCTCGACGAGGACGAGGAAGACGGTCGCTACGGCGATCGCGACGATTATTGAGCCCGCCGCGCGCGCCGCGCGCGTGGCACCACCTGCCGCAAGCCAGCGGCCACCGGGCCACGGACCGGTTTTCCGTCCCGTATCCATGAAGACACAGGCGTCGTGACAGGAGCGACCGGACAGGCCCAGTACCCGGCGAGTGTCGCCGAACTCGAACTGCGGGCCGTGCTCGACGCCGCGGTCGACGCAGTCATCATCATCGACTCCAGGGGCCTGATCGAGACCTTCAATCGCGCAGCGGAGAAGCTGTTCGGCTTCTCCGCCGCCGAGGTGCTCGGGCGCAATGTCAACATCCTCATGCCCGAGCCGTTTCGCAGCCAGCACGACGGCTACATGGATCACCACATGCGCACCGGCGAGCAGCGGATCATCGGCAAGGGCCGCGAGGTCGTCGCCCAGCGCCGCGACGGTTCGCTGTTCCCGATGGCACTCGCGGTCGGACGCATCGCCGGCCTGGAGCCGCCCCGCTTCGTCGGGTTCATCCACGACATCACCGATCGCAAGCGCGTGGTGGAGGCGCTGCGGCGCGAGCGGGACCGCGCCCAGGCCTACCTCGACCTGGCCGAGGTCATGCTGCTCGCCCTCGATGCGCGCGGCACCATCTCGCTCGTCAACCGCAAGGGCTGCGAGCTCCTCGGCTGGCCGGAGGATGAACTGGTCGGGCGTAGCTGGTTCGACAGCTGCCTGCCGACGGAACTGCGCGACGACGTCAAGGCCATGTTCGAGCGTTTCTTCGACGGCACCGCGTCGCCGGCCCAGTACGCCGAGCACGAGGTCGTCACCCGCAGCGGCCAGCGCAAGCTCATCGCCTGGCGAAACGTCGTGCTGCGCGACGAGCGCGGGCTGGTGAGCGGCACCCTGTCCTGCGGCGAGGACATCACCGAGCAGCGTCGCGCCATCGAGGCCCTGCGCAAGAGCGAGCAGTTGCTCAAGGACGCGCAGGCGATCGCCAACCTCGGCAACTACGAGACGCGCATTCCCGGCGGGCCGGTGTACTGGTCGCCGCAGATGTACCGGATCCTCGGCCTCGATCCGAAAGGCAGGCCGCAGTCCTTCGGCGATTATGTCGAACACGTCGTGCACGGCGACGACCGGCAACGCTTCGTGCGCGACTGGGACCTGCTGGTGCAGGAGGGACAACCCTTCGACGTCGAGTACCGCATCGTCCGCCCGGACGGCAGCGTGCGCCAGGTTCACTCCATCGCGCGGCTCACCCGCGACGACGAGGGACACCTGCAGGTCGTCGGCACGCTGCACGACGTCACCGAGCGCAAGCTGGCCGAGGAGGAGATCCGCCAGACCCAGCAACGGCTCACCCAGTTCGCGCGGCTGTCCACCATGGGCGAGATGGCCGCCGGCCTCGCGCACGAGATCAACCAGCCGCTGACGGCGATCACGAACTACGCCCAGGCGCTGTCGCGCATGCTCGCGAAGCCGGAGACAATCGACCCGGCCGACACCGAACTCGCCCTGTCGCAGATCTCGGCGCAGGCGCTGCGCGCCGGGGAGGTGATCCGCCGCCTCCGGTCGTTCGTCAAGAACCGCGAGGCCAGGACGGAAGTCATCGACCCGGCGCGCCTGATCAAGGACCTGATGGTATTCGCCGAGCCGGACACGCGGCTCAACGATATTCGGCTGCGCATCGAGGACAGCGATGCCCTGCCACAGGTCGCCTGCGACCCGGTGCAGATCCAGCAGGTGCTGCTGAACCTGATCCGCAACGCCATCGATGCTACCAACGAGGCGCCGCGGCCCGTGCGCGAGATCGCCATTGCCGCACGGGTCGACGAGGAAGGCGCCGTGGAGATCAGCGTGGCGGACCACGGCCCGGGCATCCCGCCCGAGGTCGCCGACAACCTCGGCAACCCGTTCTTCACCACCAAGGCCGCCGGGACCGGGCTCGGGATCGCCATCAGCCGCTCGATCCTGAGGGCGCACGGCGGGCGCCTCGCTCACCGGCCAACACCGGGAGGCGGCGCCACGGTATTCTTTACGCTGCCCGCGATGCCAGGGGAAGAGAAATGAAGGAAAAGCCGGCGACCGTTTTCGTGGTGGACGACGACGAGGCGGTGCGCACGTCGCTCAGGCTGCTGCTCAAGTCCGTCGGACTGCCGGTCGAGACCTATGCCGCCGCACAGGAGTTCCTCGAGCAGTTCGACCCGGACCGGGCCGGCTGCCTGGTGCTGGATATCCGCATGCCCGGCATGAGCGGCCTGGAGCTGCAGCAGCAGCTGAACGACCGGCATTCGATCATGCCGATCGTCTTCATCACCGGTCATGGCGACGTGCCGATGGCGGTCGAGGCCATGCAGGCGGGCGC
>CAZXAS010000123.1:0-8736 GCA_964638185.1 uncultured Steroidobacteraceae bacterium
TCGGGGAGCGGCCCGGCGGCGCCAACTTCTACGCCGCGGGCGCGACGCGCGAGGAAATCGAGGCCTGGACGGCGTCGCTCGAGGGCGAGGAGCGCGCAGCTGCGACCGGGTTCTTCCACACCATCCGCCGCGGCATCGACGGCCGGCTGCTCGCCGTTCCCTACAGTCTCGAGTACCAGGGCGAGCTCGCGGTGATGGCCCGCCACCTGCGCGATGCGACGGCCGCCACGCGCCAGCCGACGCTCGCGGCATTCCTGGAGAGCCGGGCGGCGGCGCTCGTCGGCAACGACTACTACGCGAGCGACGTCGCCTGGATGAAGCTCGACGCCTCCATCGAGCCAACCATCGGGCCCTATGAGGTCTACGAGGACGAGTGGTTCAACTTCAAGGCCGCCTTCGAGGCGTTCATCACGCTGCGCGACGACGCCGAGACGGCCAAGCTCGCGCGCTTCGGCAGCGAGTTGCAATGGCTCGAGGACCGCCTGCCCATCGACGCCCGCTATCGTCGGGCCGAGCTCGGCGCGCTGGCGCCCATCCGGGTGGTGAACGTGGTGTTCACCGCCGGCGATGCCAACCGCGGCGTGCAGACGGCGGCCTTCAACCTGCCGAACGACGAACGGGTCGTCAATGCCATGGGGTCGAAGCGCGTGATGCTGAAGAACATCCAGCAGGCGAAGTTCGACCGCGTGCTGCGTCCCATCTCGGATGTCGCACTGGCCGAGGCCGACCGCGCCCATGTCGATTTCGACTCCTTCTTCACCCATATCCTGATGCACGAGGTGATGCACGGCCTCGGGCCCAACAACACCGGCGCGCAGGGCGCGGGGCCGGGCGTCCGGCAGGCGCTCAAGGAGCTGTACAGCGCGACGGAGGAGGCCAAGGCCGACGTCTCGGGGCTGTGGGCGCTGCAGCAGCTCATGGACAAGGGCGTCCTCGACCAGGCCCAGGAGCGCAGCATGTACACGACGTTCCTGGCGTCCGCTTTCCGGACGCTGCGCTTCGGGATGTCCTCGTCGCACGCCAAGGGCATGGCCCTGCAGGTGAACTGGATGCTCGATGCCGGCGCCTTCACCGTCGCCGAGGACGGCACGTTCTCCGTCGACCTCGCCAGGGTCAAGCAGGCGACCACGGCGCTCACGCGCGAGCTGATGACGCTGCAGGCCACCGGGGACTATGCGGGCACCAAGGCGCTGATGGACCGGCTGGTCGTGATCCGTCCCGAGGTGCGTGCGGTACTCGACCGCCTCGAGGGCGTTCCGGTCGACATCCGGCCACGCTTCGTCACGGCCCGGGAACTGGCCCGCTGACGACGCGCGGTCCGCCTGCGGCACGGCCGGGCGAATCTGCCCGGTACCGTCGCGCGAATGGCATGGGGCACGGTGGCGCAGGTTACGGGCTATAGTCGCCCGGGCGCTCCGGGTGGGGAGAAGAGTTCATGGCAGCGAAGAAGACCAGGCTGGCGCCCGTCAGCCAGGACGATGCGGAAGACGCGGTACGTACCCTGCTGCGTTGGGCCGGCGAGGACCCGCGCCGGGAGGGCCTCCTCGATACCCCGCGCCGGGTCGTCGAGGGCTACCTCGACTGGTTCTCCGGCTATCGCATCAATCCGGACGACTACCTCGCGCGCACCTTCGAGGAGGTGGCCGGCTATGACGAACTGGTGGTGTTGCGCGACATCGAGTTCGAGTCACACTGCGAGCACCACATGGCGCCGATCATCGGTCGCGCCCACGTCGGCTACCTGCCCACCAACAAGGTGGTCGGCATCAGCAAGCTCGCCCGGGTGGTCGACGGCTATGCGCGGCGCTTCCAGGTGCAGGAAAAGCTGACCGCCGAGATCGCCGCCTGCATCAACAAGGTGCTGAAGCCACGGGGCGTGGGTGTCGTCATCGAGGCCAAGCACGAATGCATGACCACCCGCGGCGTGCACAAGCGCGGCGTGTCGATGGTGACGAGCCAGATGCTCGGCACCTTCCGCAGCGACCCGCGCACCCGCACCGAGTTCCTGCGCTTCATCAACATCACCGGCGTGCACTGACGGGGTCTTCCCCGACTGGCCGGCCACGGGCGGACCGGCTATGGTCTGAGGCATCCCGTCCGCAGTCGGGGTGACCGCGATGGACCGTATACCCGGGGCTGGCGACAGCCTGCTGGCCCAGGTCGAGGGAGCGGAAAAGGCGTTCCTGTCCGGCCGGCGCCAGCGCGACGCCGAACTCGAAAGTGCCGTGCGCTTCTTCCTCGAGTTCCTGCGCGCCTTCGAGAGTTTCGATTTCGAGGGCCCCTGCGTCACGGTGTTCGGCTCGTCGCGCTTCGGCGAGGACCACCCGACCTACGAGCTGGCCCGCGACCTCGGGTTCCGGCTCGCCAAGGCCGGCTACGTGGTCATGACGGGCGGCGGACCCGGCGTGATGGAGGCGGCCAATCGCGGCGCGCGCGAGGCCGGCGGCCTGAGCCTCGGATGCAACATCCGCCTGCCGCGCGAGCAGAAACCGAATCCATACCTCGACCGGTTCATCGAGCTCGAGCACTTCTTCGTCCGCAAGGTGATGCTGGTGAAGTTCTCCTGCGCCTTCGTGGCCATGCCGGGCGGCTTCGGCACGCTGGACGAGGCCTTCGAGGTCATCACACTGGTGCAGACCGGCAAGCTGGAGCGCTTTCCGATCATCTCCATGGGCGGCGAGTTCTGGACGCACCTGCGCAGCTTCATCGCCGACACCATGCTCAAGGAGGGCGTCATCAGCCCCGCCGACGTGGACTTCATCCACGATGTCGCCACGGTCGACGATGCGCTGAAGATCATCGCGAGGCGCTGAGGGGAGCCGATGTTCCTGCAGTCGCTCGAGGTACGGAACTTCCGCGGCATCGCGGCCGGACGGCTCGACCTCGACCAGACGACCGTGCTCATCGGCGAGAACGACTGCGGCAGGACCAGCCTGCTCTCGGCCATCGACCTGGCGCTCTCCTCGACCGCCGACGGCAGGCCGGCGCCTGGCGCGCATCACTTCCACCGGCCAGGGCATGACGGGGAGGCGGCGACGCCGCTCGTCGTGACACTGACATTCGTCGAGCGCGCAGCTGGCGAGTGGCTCGAGGCGGACCTGGGAACGCTCGCCACGGTCGCCGGCAAGCCGGGCCCGGCCGCGCGCCGCCTGGTGCTCGAGATCGCCGCCGAACCGGATCACGACGACACCGGGGACGTGGTGCACTGGCAGATCGGGGCACCGGGCGGCGTGACGCTCGAGGACGACGTCGGGGCGCTCGCCCGGCTTCGGCAGCTCAATCCGCTGGTGTGGCTGAGAAGCGGCATGCTGATGAGCGCGACGACGGTGCAGCGCACGCCCGCCGCCGATGGAGCGGCTGCCGGGGGAGACATCGCTGCCCTCGCGGCCGAAGTCGAGACGCACCACGCCGCGCTGGTGTCGGGCACCGCCACCAACGAGCTGGAGGAACTGAAGGCCGGCTACGCCGCCGCACGGGAACTGCTCGCGCAGCGAGGCGGGCCGCCGTCGTCCGGCCGCGCGCCGCAGGCGGCGCTCGTCGATGTGCTTGGCGGCCGGGCTGGAACGCAGGAGGGCCTTGTCCTGCCGAGGCGGGGCTCCGCCGCCCGGCAGATCGGCGTGCTGATACTGACCGCGGCGGTGATCCGCCAGGGTGTCGGGCACTGGGCCCGAGGCGCGAGGCCGCTTCTGGTCGTCGAGGATCCCGAGGCCCACCTGCATCCGATGACGCTGGCCTCGGTCTGGGGGCTGCTCGAGCATGCGGACACGCAGAAGATCGTCGCCACGCATTCCGACGCGCTGCTCGCGGCTGCGCCGTTCGCATCCATCCGGCGCCTGACGCGCCACGACGGGCGGCTCAGCCAGTGGCGGGTGCGCGCCGACCGGCTGTCCGCGGACGAGCGTCGCAAGCTCGGTTATCACGTCCGCTCGCGTCGCGGCGAAGCGATGTTCGCGCGCTGCTGGCTCCTGGTGGAGGGCGAGACGGAGTTCTGGATGCTGCCGGAGCTCGCGCATCTTGCCGGCCACGACTTCAACCTCGAGGGCATCGCGGTGGTGGAGTTCGCGCAGTGCGGCCTGCCGCCGCTGATCAAGCTGGCCCAGGAACTCGGGATCGCCTGGCACGTGCTGGCGGACGGCGACCGGACCGGCCGCTACTACGCCGGCGAGGCGCAGGCCTTCCTCGGTGGCGAGGAAACCGCACGGCGCATCACCCAGATCAGGGAACTCGACCTCGAGCACTGCCTGTGGCGGCACGGCTATGCCGGCGTGTACCAGCGCGTGGCGGGCATCCACGTGTCGCCGGAGCACCGCATACCGCCGCGCCGTGTCATTGCCCGCGCGGTCAAGCGCCACTCGAAGCCCTACCTCGCCTTCGAGGTGCTGGCCGCGGCGTCCGAGGCCGGTTCACCCGGGGTTCCGCCGGTCATCAGGCGTGCGGTCGACACCTGCGTGGCGCTCGCCCGCGAGGCACCCGCCCGCGCCGCACCCGGGCAGCACCCGGCGCAGCTGGTCGATCATCGCCGGCGCCGCAGGCCGGGCCGGCGATGATCACCATCCGCCTGTGCGGCGCGGCCGGCGAAGTGACCGGGTCGGGCTACCTGGTGGAGGGCCCGCAGTCGCGGGTGTTGGTGGACTTCGGCCTGTTCCAGGGCGGCGCCGATGCCCGCCGGCGCAGCCGCGAGTTCGGGCCCGTGGTACCGCGGGGCGTGAATGCGGTGATCCTGACCCACGCCCATGTCGATCACTCCGGTCGCCTGCCGATGCTCACCGCCGCGGGCTGGCGCGGGCCGTTGTTCGCCACCCATGCGACGCTCGCCCTGACGCCGATCCTGCTCGAGGACGTCGCGCGGCTCGACCTCGAGTGGGTCAGCAAGCTCAACCGCACGCGCGAACGTGCCGGCGAGGAGCCGCTCGAGCCGATCTACCGGCCCGAGGACGTCGCGCGGCTGCATGATCGCTGCCGCGCGCTCCACTACGGCCAGCGCGCCGGCGTCGCTGCGGGAATGAGCCTGCGGCTGCTCGAGGCCGGGCACATCATGGGCTCCGCATCCGTGGAACTGACGGTCGAAAATGGCGGCCGGGCGCGGGTCATCGTGTTCTCCGGTGACGTCGGTCCGCCGGGCGTGCCCATCCTGCGCGACCCCGAGCCGCCGTCGACGGCCGACCTCGTCTTCCTCGAGTCCACCTACGGCGGGCGCGAGCGGCCGCCCCAGGCGACGACCGTGGCGGCTTTCAAGGACGTCATCGAGCACGCGGCGCGTCATGGCGAGCGCGTCATCATCCCGGCGTTCGCCGTCGGCCGCGTGCAGCTCATCCTCTACTACCTCGCCGAGGCGGTGCGCGAGGGCCGCCTGCCAGGAGACTTCCCGATCTACCTCGACAGCCCGATGGCGGCCCGGGCCACGGCGGCACTCATCGAGCACCCGGAGGTCCTCGACGACGACGCGGCCGAACTGGTCGCGCGGCGCCAGTTCGCCGCCGACCTCAAGAGCCTCAGGGTGACCGCCTCGTCGGGCGAGTCACGCGCGCTGAATGCCGGCGACCATCCCTGCATCATCCTGAGCGCCTCGGGCATGTGCGAGGGTGGACGCGTGGTCCACCACTTGCGCCACAACCTCTGGAAGCGCGACGTGCACGTGGTGCTGGTCGGCTACATGGCGCGCGACACGCTGGGACGCGAGCTCGCCGACGGTGCCGGCGAGGTGACGATATTCGGGGAGAAGGTGCTGGTGCGGGCCAACGTACACCGCCTGGACGGCTTCTCGGCCCATGCCGGCCACAGTGAGCTGCTCGACTGGCTCGCAGGGGTTGCGCCCGCCATGCCGCGCGTGGTGCTGACCCATGGCGAGGAACCGGCGCGTGCGGCACTTGCCGCGGGCATCGCCTCGCGCTACGGGATCACCGCCGAAACGCCGGCGCTCGAGGATCCGGTCACGCTCTCGTGAATGTCGGGCTAGACGCCTGAGAACTGCAGTTCCGCGAGGCGCGCGTAGAGCGGATTGCGCGCACTGAGCTCGGCGTGAGAGCCGACGTCGACGATCCGGCCGCGGTCCATGACCACGATCCGATCCGCCTTGAGCACGGTTGCGAGCCGGTGCGCGATGATGATGGTCGTGCGCCCCTGCATCAATCGCTCCAGGGCCTGCTGCACCAGCCGCTCGCTTTGCGCATCGAGCGAGCTGGTCGCCTCGTCGAGCAGCAGGATGGGCGGATCCTTGAGGATGGCCCGCGCGATGGCGATCCGCTGCCGCTGCCCGCCGGACAGGCGCGCACCGCGTTCGCCGAGGAAGGTCTCGTAGCCCTCGGGCAGTTCGCGGATGAACTCGTCGGCCGCCGCGGCGGCTGCGGCTGCCTCGATCGCCGCATCGCTCGCATCCGGGCGCCCGTAGCGGATGTTCTCCCGCGCGGTGGCGCCGAACAGCACGGTGTCCTGGGGAACGAGGCCGATGCGCGAGCGCGCCTCGCGCGGGTCCGCGGCGACCAGGTCGACGCCGTCGACCATGATGCGGCCGGCCTCGGGGTCGTAGAAGCGCAGCAGCAGCTGGAAGGTCGTGCTCTTGCCGGCGCCGGACGGCCCGACGAAGGCGATGGTCTCGCCCGGCTCGATGCAAATCGAGAAGTCCGCGAGCGCGCGCGTGTCCGGCCGCGACGGATAGCTGAAGGCGACGTGCTCGAAGACGATGCGGCCCTCGCCCGGCGATGGCAATGGCATGGGCACCGCCGGTGCCGTGATGGCGGGTTCGGCCTCGAGCAGCTCCACCAGGCGCTCGGTTGCGCCCGCCGCGCGTTGCACCTCGCCCCACATCTCCGACAGCGCGGCCGCCGAGCCAGCGACGAACATGGCGTAGAACAGGAACTGGCCCAGTTCGCCGGCGGTCATCTCGCCGTCGAGCACCGCGTGGGCGCCGAGCCACAGCACCAGCGTGACCGCGCCGAACACCAGCATGACGCCGAGTGCCGTCAGCAGCGCACGCGCACGGGTGCGACGCACCGCCGTCGCAAACGCGTGTTCCACCGAGCCGTGGAAGCGTTCGGTCTGCAGCTTCTCGAGCGTGAAGGCCTGTACCGTCTGGATGGCGTTGAGCGTCTCGCCCGCCAGTCCGCTGGAGTCGGCGATGCCGTCCTGCGCGACGCGCGACAGCTTGCGGACATAGCGACCGACGACGATGAGCGGCGCGATGACGACCGGGATCATGACGACGATCCAGCCCATCAGCCGCGGACTGGTCAGCGCCAGCATGACCAGCGCTCCGACCAGGTTGATGCTCGAGCGCAGCGCAATGGAGATGCCGGAGCCGGCGATCGACTGCACCAGCGTGGTGTCGGTGGTGAGCCGCGACAGCACCTCGCCGGTGCGCGTGACCTCGAAGAATGCCGGGTCCATGCGCACCACCCGGCCGTACACGGCGTCGCGGATGTCCGCCACCACGCGCTCGCCGAGCCAGGTCACGAAGTAGAAGCGGATCGCGGCGAACGAGCCGAACACGACGGCCGCCAGCAGGAACCAGCCGAAGTAGCGGTTGATCGTCTCGGCGTCGTTGGCGACGAAGCCGCGGTCGATGACATAGCGGGCCGCGACTGGCAGCACCAGCAGCGCGGCGGCGGCGACGAGCAGGGCGACGAGCGCGATGACGAGCGTGGCGCGATAGGGCCGCAGGAACGGCAGCAGCGCCTTGAGCGGGCGGACTGACCGGGCCTTCGGACGGTCGGCGGCGAGGTCGGTCATTCGCCGGCGCGCTTGGTCACGTCGGGCGACTGGATGGCATCGAGCACGGCGCGGATGAAGCCATCGACCGCGTCGCGGCGGATCCAGCGTGCCACCACCACCAGGTCGTTGACCGGGTCGACGTAGACCATGTTGGTGCCGGCGCCGAAGTGAACGATGGCCTCCGCCGGTGCCGACGGCAGGAGCTCGCGACCGGTGTTCAGGAACCAGTTCATCACGCCGTATTGGGGGTTCTGCGGCGTCGGCGTCGAGGCGTACGCGAACCACGACTCCGGCACCAGCCGCTGCCCGCCCCAGTTGCCGCGCCTGAGCCACAGGAGCCCGAAGCGGGCCAGGTCCCAGGCATCGATGAACATGCCGCCACCCCAATGGCCGCCGCCGCTCACCGATTGCATGCGCCTGCCGTCGAGCGTGATCCAGGAGTTGTCATAGCCGTGCCAGCGCCAGCCGTCGCTCGCGCCGATGGGCCGCATCAGCTTGCGCTCCAGCACCTCCGGCAGCGGCTCGCGCCACAGGTGCAGCGCGGCGAGCGCCAGCGCATTGACGCGCACGTCGTTGTACTTCCAGGCCGTGCCCGGCGCAGGCACCGGCGCCGTCGGCCACGCGAACGGGTCGTCGCCCTCCGGCCGGTCGGCCCAGTCGTGCTTGCCCCACAGCGTCCCGCGCCAGCCGCTGGTCTGCCGCAACAGCTGGTCCCAGGTGATCGAGGCGTTCGGTTCGCCGCTGAACTCGGCGATGGCGATGCGTCGCGAGACGGGCTCGTCGACCGTGTCGATTCGGCCGTCCGCGAGCGCGAGGCCGATCATGGTAGACAGGAAGCTCTTGGTGACGCTGAAGGTCATGTCGACGCGGTCCGGATCGCCCCAGCGGGCGACGACATGGCCGTGGCGGATGACGAGCCCGGTGGGCTCGCCGCGCGCCTGGGTCGGGCCGATCAGGGCATCGAAGGGTTCGCGCGCGAACGACAACGGGATGGCGAGCGCGAGGTCGCGCGGCTGCCGCGTCTCATTG
>CAZXAS010000124.1:0-8723 GCA_964638185.1 uncultured Steroidobacteraceae bacterium
CCGAGGAGCAGCGGCGCAAGATCGCGCTGTTCACCAACGTCGAGGAGCGCGCGGTCATCTCCGCCATCGACGCCGACGACATCTACCGCATCCCGCTCCTGCTGCACGAGCAGGCGCTCGACGACATCGTCTGCGACAAGCTCCGCATCGAGGCGCCGCCGGCCAGCCTCGACGAGTGGCAGCAGGTGGTCGCCGCCCGCCACGCCTACGAGGCGACGGTCAACGTCGCGATGGTCGGCAAGTACGTGCAGATCCGCGACTCCTACATTTCCCTCAACGAGGCGCTGCAGCATGCCGGCCTCAAGACCAGGAGCCGCGTGCGCGTCCACTACGTCGAGTCCGCGGACATCGAGAAGACCGGCACCGGCTGTCTCGCCGGCATGGATGCGATCCTGGTGCCCGGGGGATTCGGCGAGCGCGGCACCGAGGGCAAGATCGAGGCGGTGCGCTACGCGCGCGAGCGCGGCATCCCCTACCTCGGCATCTGCCTCGGCATGCAGGTCGCGGTCGTCGAGTTCGCCCGCAACGTGCTCGGCCTCGAGGGCGCCAACTCGACCGAGTTCAACAAGTCGACCCCCGACCCGGTGATCGCGCTCATCACCGAGTGGCAGGACGTCAGCGGCCGCACGGAGCAACGCACCGAGGCTTCCGACCTCGGCGGGACCATGCGCCTCGGCGCGCAGGAGATCCGGCTCGAGGCCGGCACGCTGGCATCACGGATCTACGGCGGTGAATCCGTCTTCGAGCGCCACCGCCACCGCTTCGAGTTCAACAACAACTACCTCGAGCGCATGCGCGGCGCCGGGATGGTCTTCTCCGGCTTCTCGCCAGACGGGCTGGTGGAGATCGTCGAGCTGCCCGGGCATCCGTGGTTCGTGGCGGTGCAGTTCCACCCGGAGTTCACCTCGAACCCGCGTGACGGGCATCCCCTGTTCACCGGCTTCGTGCGCGCCGCGCGCCAGCAGGCCGCGGGCCGGCTGCCACAGGCGGCCAGCGCATGAAGCTCGCCGGCTTCAAGATCGGGCCGGACCGGCCGCTGTTCCTGATCGCCGGACCCTGCGTGGTCGAGAGCGAGGCGCTGACGCTCGACATCGCCGGCCGGCTCCGGGAGCTCACCGCCGAGCTCGGCGTGTCCTTCGTGTTCAAGGCGTCCTACGACAAGGCCAATCGTTCCTCGCGCGCCTCCTACCGCGGCCCGGGCATCGAGGAGGGACTCAGGATCCTCGGCGAAGTGAAGCGCCAGCTCGGCGTGCCGGTGCTGACCGACGTGCACGAGGACTCGCCGCTCGCGGAGATCGCCGCCGTGGTCGACGTGCTGCAGACGCCGGCCTTCCTGTGCCGGCAGACCAACTTCATCCTCGCCGCCTGCTCCCAGGGCAAGCCCGTCAACATCAAGAAGGGCCAGTTCCTGAGTCCCTGGGAGATGCAGAACGTGGTCGACAAGGCGAAGTCCACCGGCAACGAGCAGATCATGGTCTGCGAGCGCGGCTTCAGCTTCGGCTACAACAACCTGGTCTCCGACATGCGCGCGCTGTCGGTGATGCGCGCCTTCGGCGCGCCGGTGGTGTTCGACGCCACCCACTCGGTCCAGCTGCCTGGGGGCAAGGGCACGGCCTCGGGCGGCCAGCGCGAGTTCGTGCCGGTGCTGGCGCGGGCGGCAGTGGCTGCCGGTGTCTCCGGGGTGTTCATGGAAACGCACCCGAAGCCGGAGGAGGCCCTGTCCGACGGGCCGAACGCCTGGCCGCTCGGCCACATGCGTCCACTGCTGGAGACGCTCCTGGAGATCGACCGGGTGGTGAAGTCGGTTCCGTTCGAGGAGGATTCCCTTTGAGCAAGATCGCCGATATCCGTGGCCGCGAGATCATCGATTCGCGTGGCAACCCCACCGTCGAGGCGGACGTGGTGCTCGAGTCCGGTGCGGTGGGACGCGCGGCGGTGCCTTCCGGCGCCTCGACCGGCACGCGCGAGGCGGTTGAGCTGCGCGACGGCGACAAGGCGCGCTACCTCGGCAAGGGGGTGCGCAAGGCGGTCGGCCACGTCAACACGGAGCTGAAGAAGTTGCTGGTCGGCTTCGACGCTGCCGACCAGGCCGGTCTCGACGAACGCATGCGCAAGCTCGACGGCACCGACACCAAGTCGCGCCTGGGCGCCAATGCGCTACTTGCCGTGTCGCTGGCGGCGGCGCACGCGACCGCGCGCGAGCGCGGCGTCGCGCTCTATCGCCACCTCGGCGGTGACGCCGCGCACGTGATGCCGGTGCCGATGATGAACATCATCAACGGCGGCGCGCATGCCGACAACAGCCTCGACATCCAGGAGTTCATGATCCTCCCGGTAGGCGCGCCGAGCTTCGCCGAGGCGCTGCGCTACGGCGCCGAGGTGTTCCACACGCTGAAGAAGCTGCTGCACGAGCGTGGCCTCAACACCGCGGTCGGCGACGAGGGCGGTTTCGCGCCCAGCCTGCCGTCCAACGAGGCGGCACTGACCACCATCCTCGAGGCGATCGAGAAGGCCGGCTACAAGGCGGGCAGGGACATCTACCTCGGTCTCGACGTGGCCAGCAGCGAATTTCATCGCGATGGCCGCTATGTGCTGCAGTCGGAACAGCGCGAGTTCACCAGCGAGGAATTCGGCAACTACCTGTCCGAGCTGGTGTTCCGCTACCCGATCATCACGGTCGAGGACGGCATGGCGGAGGCCGACTGGGACGGTTGGGCAGGCCTCACCGGCAAGCTCGGCGGGCGCGTGCAACTCGTCGGCGACGACATCTTCGTGACCAACACCAGGATCCTTGCCGAGGGCATCGAGAAGAAGATCGCCAACGCCATCCTCATCAAGCCCAACCAGATCGGCACCCTGACCGAGACACTGGCCGCCATCGAGATGGCCGACCGGGCCGGCTACGCCTCGGTGGTCTCGCACCGTTCCGGCGAGACCGAGGACGCGACCATCGCCGATATCGCGGTGGCCACCGCGGCAACGCAGATCAAGACCGGTTCGTTGTCCCGCTCGGATCGCATCGCCAAGTACAACCAGCTCCTGCGCATCGAGGCGGAACTGGGCCCGCGTGCCGTCTACGCCGGCCGCGACGCCTTCCCGGTCAAGCTGAGCTGAGGTGCTGGTGTGCGCCGGGCATTGCCTCCGGTCATCCCGGCAGTTCCGGGATGATCGAAGGGTGGCGGCGCACCGGGGTCGGACCGGCATGAAGAATCTTTCGCAACGCCCCGAACGTGATAGACTTTTCCGCCCATGAAGGTCTTCGCCGCCCTGTTGACCATTGCGCTGGTACTGTTGCAGTACCGCCTGTGGGTCTCCGACGAAGGCATCCGCGAGATCTGGCAGCTCCGCCAGGCCGTCGAGACCCAGTCCCAAGAGAATTCCGAGCTCTCCCAGCGCAACGACCAGCTCAAGGCCGAGGTCCAGGACCTCAAGCAGGGGCTGGTCGCGCTCGAGGAGCGGGCGCGACATGACCTCGGCATGGTCGGGCCGCGCGAGACCTTCTACCAGGTCGTCGACGCCGGCGATGCGCAGGCCTTCCCAACCGAGCCCGCGCCGGTGACCACCCGGGCCGCGAGCCGCTAGGCCGGTGCCAGGCGCCATCTGGTTCGTCGTGCCGGCTGCCGGCGCGTCGCGCCGCATGGGGGCCGGGCGGCCGAAGCCCTATCTCACGCTCGCCGGGCGCACGGTGCTCGAACACAGCCTCGAGGCGCTCCTGTCCCATCCACGCATCAGCGGCGGCGTCGTCGTCACCAGCGCCGGCGATCCGCACTGGCTCGGCCTTCCCGCATCCGTGCGTGCGCGCGTCACGACCGCGGCGGGTGGCGCCGAACGCTGCCACTCGGTGTTCAATGGCCTGCGTGCGCTCGATGCCGCCGGCGACGACTGGGTCCTGGTGCACGATGCCGCACGGCCGTGCCTGGCGCGCGTCGAGCTCGATGCGCTCATCGGCGCCTGCGAGCACGACGAGGTCGGGGGGCTCCTGGCCATTCCAGTGGCGGACACCCTGAAGCGCGCGGACGACGCGGCGCGCGTCGAATCGACCGTCGGACGCGAACGCCTGTGGCGGGCGCAGACCCCGCAGATGTTCCGTCGCGACCTGCTCGAGCACGCGCTCGAGACCGCGATGTCCACCGGTGAACTGCCCTCGGACGAGGCCTCTGCGGTCGAGCGGCTGGGCTTGAGGCCCCGCCTGGTCGAGGGATCGTCGCTCAACATCAAGATCACGCGACCGGCCGACCTGGCCTTCGCCGGGCGGGTGCTCGGGTCGCGCGGGCAGGAGGGCGCATGAGGATCGGCAGCGGCTTCGACGTCCATGCCTTCGGTGACGGTGACCACGTCATGCTCGGCGGCGTGCGCATCCCCCATGATCGCGGACTGCGCGCGCACTCCGACGGCGATGTGGTGCTGCACGCGCTGATCGATGCGCTGCTCGGCGCCATCGGCGCCGGCGACATCGGCCAGCATTTCCCGGACACCGATCCCGCCTGGCGCGGGGCGGACAGCCGCATGTTGCTGCGGCGCGTGGCGGCGCTGGTCGCCGAGGCCGGCTATGCCGTCGCCAACTGCGACGTGACCGTCATCGCCGAGCGGCCGCGCATCGGTCCACATCGCGAGGCGATGCGCGCCTGCATCGCCCTCGACCTCGGCATCGAGCCCGGCGCGGTCGGCATCAAGGCGACGACCACCGAGGGACTCGGCTTCACCGGCCGTGCCGAGGGGATCGCCGCGCAGGCCGTCGCACTGGTCCTGCCGCGCGGGCGCGTCGGACCGGAATGACCGCCACGTTCGACCATCGTGTCGCCCTGGGTCCCTCCCGCGCCCACGGCGAGCCGCCGCTGACCGGTGTGCTGCGCGCGACCGCCGGCGATTTCGTGGTCGAGGAACTGCTCGGCTTCGAGCCCGACGCAGGCAGCGGCCATGTGCTGGTCCAGGTCGAGAAGACCGATGCGAACACGCCCTACGTGGCGCGCGCGCTGGCCCGTTTCGCCGGCGTGCGCCCGGCGGACGTCGGTTTCGCAGGGCTCAAGGACCGTCGCGCAGTCGCCACGCAGTGGTTCAGCGTGCCGCGCCAGCGAGCGGTCGAGTGGACCGGCTTCGCCGGCGAGGGCTTCCGCGTGCTGGCGGCACACCCGCATTCGCGCAAGCTCAGGCGCGGTGCGCTGGCCGGCAATCGCTTCCGCATCACCGTGCGCGAGGTGGCAGGCGAGGTGGGTGACCTGCCCGCACGGATGGCGGTCCTCGAGCGCGAGGGCGTGCCGAACTACTTCGGACCGCAGCGCTTCGGCCGCGAGGGCGCCAACATCGAGCGAGTGGCAGCCTGGGTGGCCGGCGGCGAACTGCCGCGCGGGCGCGAGGAGCGCGGCTTCGTGCTGTCCGCTGCGCGCGCGCTGGCGTTCAACGCCGTGCTCGACGCGCGGGTCCGTGCCGGCAGCTGGAACCGGCTGCTGGCCGGCGAGGTGGTGAACCTGGCCGGCTCCGGCAGCGTGTTCGTGGCGGAGGAGATCGACGGGGAACTCGAGGCGCGCGCGGCGGCGCTCGACATCCATCCGACCGGACCGCTCCCGGGGCGTGGCGGGCGTCAGCCGGTCGCCGCCGCCGGAGCGGCGGAAGCCCTGGCGCTCGCGCCCTGCGGCGCGCTCTGCGCGCGCCTCGCCGACGCCGGCGTCGACGCGTCGCGCCGCGCACTGCGGCTGCCGGTCGCTGGACTCGGCTGGTCGCTCGACGGGACGACGCTGGCGCTCGAGTTCCAGCTTCCGCGCGGGGCGTTCGCCACCGCGGTGCTGGCCGAAGTCGTCGCCGGCGGCGCCAGCGACCTCACGGAACCGGTTGAGGATTGAGCGCGGGGCGGGCGGCGAATCAGCCCGGCTGCGCGAGCAGCACGTAGATCGCGCCGGTGCCGCCATGCGCCGGTCGCGCCGAGCAGAAGGCGATCACGGCCGCGTGCTTGCGCAGCCACAGGTTGACCGACTTCTTCAACACCGGGCCGCGCGGCCCAGAGCCGCGGCCCTTGCCGTGAATGACCCGCACGCAGCGCAGGCGTCGCGCCAGCGCCTGGCCGAGGAACGTGCGCACCGCGTCGCGTGCCTGGGCGGCCGTCAGGCCGTGGAGGTCGAGTTCGTCCTCGATGGCGAAGCGACCGCGGCGCAGGTCGCGCAGCACCGTGTCGGCGAGGCCCTTGCGGCTGTGCAGGATCTCGTCGCCGGTTTCCACGCCGAGTTCGGCCGGCCCGAGCTCCAGGGATTCGTCGAGGACCGCAAGCTCGTCGGCGCGGCGGAACACCGCGCGCGCGGCGGGGCGCGGCCGGGCCGGCACGTGCCGGTCGTGGGTCAGCGGCCGCGCGTCGGCGACGGCGGTGCGGAACAGCTGCTTGTCGTCGTCGGCGGACATGGCGAACCCGATGGCGGCGTGCGGCTCGATGCGCTTGTGACCCCGATCATCCCACCCGGTTCCCGCGTTTGCACGGGTCACGAGGGGCCCGGATTCGAGTATAGTCCCCGCCCGTCGTCCGCCTCGCGACGCCACCCACGACACCTGCACCCAAGGCCGTGAAGATCCTGCTCGCCAATGACGACGGCTATCGCGCGCCGGGACTCAGGAGCCTCAAGACGGCCCTGACCGGTGTCGCCCCGCTGACCGTGGTCGCGCCGGACCGCAATCGCAGTGGCGCGAGCAACTCGCTGACGCTCGACATGCCGCTTCGGGTGCAGCAGGCCGAGGACGATGTCTGGTACGTGATCAACGGCACCCCGACGGACTGCGTGCATCTCGCCATCACCGGCATGTTCGACGAGGACTTCGACATGGTCGTGTCCGGCGTCAACGACGGCGCCAACCTCGGTGACGACGTGCTCTATTCCGGAACGGTGGCGGCGGCGATCGAGGGCCGCTTCCTCGGCCTGCCAACCATCGCGGTGTCACTGGTGGCGGAGAAGGGGCAACCCGAGCACTTCGAGACCGCCGGGCGCGTGGCGCGCGAGCTGGTCGAGCGGCTCCTGGCCGCGCCGCTGCACCAGTCGACGATCCTGAACGTCAACGTGCCGGACCTGCCCTATGCGGAACTGAAGGGTCTGCAGGCGACGCGCCTCGGCTACCGTCATCGCGCCGAGGCGGTCATCAAGTCGCACGATCCTCGCGGCCGGCCGATCTACTGGGTCGGGCTCGCCGGCCCCGGCGAGGATGCCGGGCCGGGCACGGACTTCCACGCGGTGGCCAACGGCTTCGTGTCGGTGACGCCGCTGCAGGTCGACCTGACCCGCCACAGTGCGCTCGACGGCCTTCGCGGCTGGCTCTCGGGGGCGGGCCAGTGACGGCCGCGTCCGGTGGCGCCTCCGGCATCGGCATGACCTCGGCGCGCACGCGCGAACGACTGATCCAGCGGCTGACGGAGCAGGGGATTCGCGACCCGCGCGTCCTCGACCGCATTCGCAACGTGCCGCGCCACCTGTTCGTCGACGAGGCGCTGTCGAGCCGGGCCTACGAGGACACGGCCCTGCCGATCGGTCACGGGCAGACCATCTCGCAGCCCTACGTGGTCGCGCGCATGACCGAGGCGATCACCGTCGGCGGCACTCCTGACAAGGTGCTCGAGATCGGCACCGGCTGCGGCTACCAGACCGCCGTGCTCGCGCCGCTGGTCGGCCGGCTGTACAGCATCGAGCGCATCGGCCCGCTGCTCGACCGGGCGAAGCTGCGCATCAAGGAACTCGGCATCCGCAACGTGAAGTTCAAGCACGCGGATGGCGCCGAGGGCTGGAAGAGTCTCGCCCCCTTCGACGCCATCCTGGTGGCCGCCGCGCCGCATGCCGTGCCGAAGGCGCTGCTGGAACAACTGCGCGAGGGGGGACGCCTGGTGGCGCCGGTGGGGCCGGAGGGCCAGCAGGAACTGCTGCGCCTGACGCGCCGCGGCGACCAGTACGTGCGCGAGCGCCTGGGCTTCGTCAGCTTCGTGCCGCTGGTCGGTGGCGTATCGTAGCGACGATGCGAGGCCATTCGCGCGGCGCCGGTCAACTGCTGTCCCGATTCGCCCTGCTGGCGCTCGTCGTCGGTGCGCTGGTGACCGGCTGTGGCGGCGAGCCGCGCAAGCCGACGCCACCCGCCACCTACACGGTGCGGGCCGGCGACACGCTCTATTCCATCGGCTGGCGCCACAACCTCGACTACCGTGACATCGCGCGCTGGAACGGCATCGGCAGCGACTACCGCATCGACGTCGGCCAGCGCCTCGTCCTGCGCCCGCCCCAGGGCGGACAGGTGGTGCGCGCCACGCCCGCCCGGTCGAGCCCGGGCACCCGAGCCACGCCGTCGCGCCCGGCGGGACCGCTGCCGGCCCCGCCCGCGTGGGCCTGGCCGGTGGAAGGCGGCAGTGTCGGTGGCCAGGTGCGCCAGCCGTCCGGCGGCGTCGGCCTGCGGATCGACGGCACGCTGGGCCAGCCGGTGTTCGCTGCCGCGGACGGCAAGGTCGTGTACACCGGCAGCGGCCTGCGCGGCTATGGACAGCTCGTCATCATCACCCACGAGCGCGGCTGGCTCTCGGCATACGGGCACAACTCCGCCGTGCTGGTGGAGGAGAACGCCGTGGTGAAGCGCGGGCAGCGCATCGCCACGATGGGCCTCGGTCCCTCGCAGCAGCCGATGCTCTACTTCGAGGTGCGTCACGAGGGCAAGCCCGTCGACCCGCTGGCGCAGCTGCCCGAGACCATCACCCACGAGTCGCTCGAGGGCCA
>CAZXAS010000125.1:0-8693 GCA_964638185.1 uncultured Steroidobacteraceae bacterium
GAGCTCGCCCATCGGAGTCATGAACAGGGTCTGGCCGGAGGAACCGCGCGGCTGCAGTGCCGAGACGAGGCGCTCCTCGAGGCTGCGGATGTAGTAGGTCGAGAATCCCGTCGAGTTCGCGCGCAGCAGGTCGAAGGCGGCCTTCGGCATCATCCAGATCAGGCCGTCCTCGATCAGCGTGATCCTGAAACGCACCGGCTTGCCAGTCAGGAGCGATTGCAGTCCGAAGCTCTCGCCTTCGCCGTAGCGGTCCACGAAGTTGCCGAGCCGGTCGTGGGCATCGACGGCGCCGCGGCGCACCACGTACAGGGTCTCGTTGTGCTGCCCGATGTCTATCAGCACCGCGCCCTTGCGCCGGTAGACGGCCTCGATCGATGCCGCGGCACGACGTCGCAGCGACGGGTCGAGCAGGTCGAAGGGCGGGGTCTCCTCGAGGAACTTCTCGACATCGGCCAGCGGGCTGCTCATGGTGAACCATCATAGCGCCTGGCAGGCCGGGCGCAGTATCCTCGCTGGCGCCCAACGTATACTGTTGCCGGCCGCGTGCCTTGCACGGAGTTCCCGATGTCCGGATCCGACGACTCCAGATATGGCCGCATCGTCAGGCGCACGCGCTCCGGCGGTGGCGGCGTGTCATGGTCGAGCCTGCGCCCGGCGGAGCTGTGGACGACCTTGCGCACGCATCTCGGCCTCGCCCGGGAAGGGCGTCCGGATCCGATCGATGCGCCCGAGGCACTCGCGCGCTTCCTCGACAAGCGCGCCAGCTTCGTCGCACAGACGTCGCTCTATGGCTACCTGCGCACCCGCGCAGGCATGCGCTACCCGGAGCTGTTCGACGACGACCCCTTCGTCGTGTCGATCAACATCGCCAAGTGGCATGTCTGGCTGGACTGCCTGTCCGACATCACCGTCTATGCGGGCAGTCGCCTGGCGCAGTTGGCGCCGAGGGAAATGCCCAGGGTCGCCCGCATGACCGTCGACGTGCTGGATGACATCCTCGAGCAGACGGGTGAACCTGCCGAGGCTGGCGACGGGTTCGCCGCGCACGCAAGGCGGGTGCGCGACCGGGTCGCGCGTACCGACTGGCTGGCGGTGGGCGCCGACGAAGCGGCGTTCACGGAGAGTCCGGCCGGCCTGGTGCGCTGGGCGCCGGTCATGGACGAGCTCAAGCAGCTCGACGAGGAGATCGTGCGCAACTCGGTGCGCTTCCGCTGGCAGGAAGTCCGCCGCGACTTCGCCAGGCATCTCGACGCCCAGGCGATGCTCGCGGCCCTGCCGCACGGCCCTAGCCGGTGAGCTGGCGCCCCAGGTAATAGATGCCCTTAGCGATCTGTCCCTCGAGCGGAAACGACAACATGCCCATGACGGAGTAGCCCAGCATCCAGGGCATGATGTAGAAGCGGAACATGAAGAAGAACCATGCCACGTAGAGTGGCACCAGTGCCGGGACCAGGAAGCCTGGCGTGATGGGTTCGAAGCGCTTGATCAGCGGGTCGGTGACGCGGATGAAGAAGCGGCTGAAGAAGAACCGGCTGTCCTCGGGCAGGAACAGGCGCATGCCGAACCGGCCGACCAGCGTCCACATGATCGTGCCGAGCACATAGTCCAGCGCGACCGCCCAGACCGGGATTCCCTCGATCATCCACTCACCCCGCATGTTCCCGCGGCGCGTGATCGCGCCGCCTCAGCGCCGGATTCTCTCACACGAAAAAGAGGCCGGGGCGAGTCGCCTCGCCCCGGCCCCGACTGTCACGTCGCGCGATCAGGCCTTGGAAGGAATGATCGTGTCGCCGCTCGGGACGCGCACCTCGTCGACCATGCGCTGCGTCTCGGCGTCCGGCTCCTTCGTGAGCAGGGTCACCACGACCATCGCGATGGCGCTCGCGGCGGTGCCGACGATGCCGAAGCGCAGGTCGTCGAGGCCGATCCAGGGCTTCGCCAGGCCGTACCACGCATCCGGGTTGCGAACCGCCAGCAGGTACCACCAGCCCGTGCCGAGGCCGACGATCATGCCCGCCAGTGCGCCCGGGCGGTTGGCGCGCTTCCACCACACGCCCAGCACCAGCGGCACGAACAGGCCGGACATCGCGAAGCAGAATGCCCAGGCAACCGCTCCGAGGATGCCGGTGAGCTTGAGGCTCGCGACCGCCGCGCCGCCCGCGCCGATGACGAGGAGCAGGATGCGCGCGGTGAGCAGCCGGCGCTTCACCTCGGCCTTCGGGTCGATGATCTTGTAGTACAGGTCATGCGACAGCGCGTTCGCCATGGCCAGCAGCAGGCCGTCCGCCGTCGACATCGCCGCAGCCATGCCACCGGCGGCCACCAGGCCCGAGATCACGTACGGCAGGCCGGCGATCTCCGGCGTCGCCAGCACGATGATGTCCGGGTTCAGGAAGAACTCGTTGATCTGGAGTATGCCGTCCATGTTGCTGTCGCGGATGGCGAGCAGCCCGATGTTGCCCCATTTCTGGATCCACTGGAGCGACATGACCTGGTCGATCGACGAGCCGATGATGGAGGTGGCCAGGGTCGGGTCGATGAGCTGCAGCTTGCTGAACGTCGCGAGCGCGGGCGCCGAGAAGTACAGCAGGAAGATGAACAACAGCGACCAGGCGACCGAGCTGCGCGCATCGCGCACGGACGGCGTCGTGAAGTAGCGCATCAGGATGTGCGGCAGCGACGCCGTGCCGATCATCATGCACGCCACCAGCGTCACGAACTTCCACGCCGCCAGCGCGCCCTCGGGAGGCGTCGCGTGCAGTGCCGTGAGCGCCTTCAGGCCCTCGACGGTCTCCATCGGTGCCGTGCCGACTCCGATGATCGGCTCCAGCTCCATGATGCGCTGCACCGCGGCGCCATACTCCAGGTGCGGCAGGAAGCCGAATCCCTGGACGATGGACATCCAGAAGATCGGGATCAGGTAGGCGATGATGAGCACGATGTACTGTGCGACCTGGGTCCAGGTCACTGCACGCATGCCGCCGAGCATCGAGCACACCAGGATGCCGAGGAGACCCAGCCATACGCCGATCTCGAACGGGATCTGGAAGGCGCGCGCCGCGATCGTTCCGGTCGCCGTGATCTGCGCCGTCACGTAGGTGAAGGACGCCACGACCAGGACCACGATCGCCGCGAAGCGGGTCAGCTTGCCGCCATAGCGCGTGCCGATGAAGTCCGGCACGGTGTAGCAGCCGAACTTCCGCAGGTATGGCGCCATCAGCGTCGCGACCAGGATGTAGCCGCCCGTCCAGCCGACGATGAAGGCCATGTACGGGTGGCCGGACATGAAGATGCCGCCGGCCATCGCCACGAAGGACGCGCCCGACATCCAGTCGGCCGCCGTCGCCATGCCGTTGAAGACCGGCGGGACGCTGCGTCCGGCGACGTAGTAGGCCTCGACGGCCATCGTCCGCGACAGGATGCCGATGAACGCGTAGATGACGACGGTGAAGGCGACGAACAGGATGCCGATCGTGTCAGCCCCCATCCCCTGCGTCTCGAAGAACGCCATCAGCGCGAAGAACGCCAGGAAGCCGCCGGTGTAGACCCCGTAGATCTTGGGGAGATTCTCGATGAACGATTTCCCTTCCCACTGCATGCCCATGGTGTGCTCCCTCTAGGCCTGGTCGGTTTCGGCAACGCCGAACTTGACGTCAATGGCGTGCTGCTGCCGGCTGAAAAGGAACAGCTGGACCACGAAGACGATCAGTGATCCCTGCGCGCTGAAGTAGTAGCCGAGCGGCCAGCCGAAGAAATTGATGGAGTTCAACGGCACTGCGAACCAGTGGACGGCGTAGGCGAAGACGAACCAGACGGCCAAATGCACGAACATCAGGTTTCGCGTCTGGCGCCAGTGCTCGATGCGATCTGCGGCTGATAGCGTGGACACTGCTTTTCCTCCCTCGAGATGGGACTGCACCCTGGCAGGCCTTGTAAGTCTTTTCGTGACCCGGGCGCTCGCGCCCCTTTTACGGGTGTGCTGAACCTAGCAGTGCGGTCCGGGGGTGTCCCTGCGACCTTAGTCGAAAACCGCCCGGCGGCGTGCCGGCCCAAACGCAAAGACGCCCCGCATGCGGGGCGTCTTGCGCGGTGCCGGCGATAAAGCAGTGCAAAATCGCCGTCAGGGTCGATGCGGCTGCGGACTCAGTTGTAGCGCCGCTTGGCCTGCTCGATGGAGTCTGAGATCTGGTCCCAGCCTCGCTCGATGCCGCTCTTCAGGTCGTCGAAGGCGTCGTCACTGGCGCCCTTGATCTTCTCGAACTGCTCGCGGGCCTCGGCGCGCTTGCGCCGCAGGTCCCGGATCGCGGTCTGCAGCTCCTCGCGCCGGTCGGCCTTGAATCCCTCCGCCTTCTTCTCCAGCGTGTCGATGTCTGCGTTCCACTGGTCGAGACGGGTCTTGAGCTTCTCTACGGTCTGTTCCCTGTTCATCATGAAAGTCTCCTTCGATATCCGGGTGTAGGGGGCTCGACGGCGCGCAGCTCAGGTCGCGGCGATCGAGCGCAGCATCCATCCCGCTTCCTCGTGGGCACGGATGCGATCGGTGAGCAGGTCGGCGGTGGCGACGTCGTGCGTCTTTTCCGCGACGGCCACCAGTTCGCGGAACGTGCGCGCGGCTGCTTCGTGATCGGCCACGAGCGCGGACACCATGTCATCGGCGCTCATCTTTCCGCCCGACTCCTCGATCGTGCTCAGTTCGACGAACTCCGCCATGCTGGCGGGCGCCACGTGGCCCAGCGCGCGAATGCGCTCGGCGATGTCATCGGCGGCGGTTGCGAGGTCCGCGTACTGTTCCTCGGTGAGCTTGTGCAGCCCGTAGAACAGCGGGCCTACGACGTTCCAGTGGAACCCCTGGGTCTTGACGTACAGGACGTAGGTCTCCGCGAGAGAGCGGGACAGTCCCTCGGCGAGTTGCCGGGCGTCGTCAGCGGCGATTCCGGTCCGCGGCTTCTCGGTGCGGACCCTGGCCTTGAGTACCTGTGCAGTGCTCATGGATTGACCTCCTTCTGATCTGTGTTGGTGGTGATCCTCCCTGCTGGGGCCGGCGCTCGGCGCGGGCCATGCCATGGATGGCGGGGGATGCGGCGACGGCGGCCGGATGGCCGCGCGCCCTGAGTCTCTAACTACGAGACTGAAAAAAGTATAGCAAATTCAATGAGATCCGTCAAGGCCGCGGCAGACGGGCGCGTGAGGGTCCAACCGCGGCCTGAGTGGCGTCAGGCCTTTTTCAGTGTCTCGGGATCGATCGGCAGGCGGCGGATGCGCTTGCCGGTGGCGGCGAAGATCGCGTTCGTCACCGCCGGTGCGAGGGCCGGCAGCCCTGGCTCGCCGATCCCGGACGGCTTCTCGCTGCTCGGCACGATGTGTACCTCGACCGGCGGCATCTCGTTCATGCGCAGCACGCGGTAGTCGTCGAAGTTGCCCTGCTCGACCTCGCCGCCCTCGATCGTGATCCGGCCGTACAGCGCTGCCGACAACCCGAATACGATCGCGCTCTCGATCTGGCGGCGGATGATCTGCGGGTTCACCGTCATGCCGCAATCCACCGCGGCCACCACCCGGTGCACCTTGACGGCACCGGTCTCCGCGACCGACACCTCGGCGACCTCCGCGACGTAGCTGCCGAATGAATGCGTGAGCGCGATGCCGCGGTGCACGCCTGCAGGCAGCGGCTTGCCCCAGCCGGCCTTCTCGGCCGCGAGGTCGAGTGCGCCGCGCTGGCGCGGCTGGTCGGCGAGCAGCCTGCGGCGGAACTGGTAGGGGTCCTGGCCCGCGGCGGCGGCCATCTCGTCGACGAAGCTCTCCAGGAAGAAACAGTTCTGTGAATGCCCGACCGAGCGCCAGAACCACACCTGGTAGCCCGGCTCCTCGCGCACGTACTCGACGCGCACGTTCGGCACGCCATAGAAGAACTCGGCGATGCCCTCGACCGCGGTCGAGTCGACACCATTCGGCAGCTCCTGCACGAAGCCCGCCGCCAGCATGATCGACGGGCTCGCGACCTTCGCGGCGAACGAGACCGGCTTCCCTTCGGCATCGAAGCCGGCCTTGAACTTCGTGACCGAGGCCGGCCGGAAGAACATGGCGCGAGTATCGTCTTCGCGCGAGAAGACGACCTTGACCGGCTTGCCCGACGCTTTCGACAGCAACGTCGCCTCGACCACGAAGTCGCCGGCGAAGCGCCGCCCGAAACCGCCGCCGAGGTAGAGCGTGTTGACCTTCACCTTGTCCGGCGCCAGTCCGGTGAGTTTCGCCACCACGCCCTGGTGCGGCCCGGGCCCCTGCGTGCCGGCCCAGATCTCGGCGCTGTCGTCCTTCACCCACGCCGTGCAGTTCATCGGCTCCATGCAGGCATGGGCGAGATAGGGCACCTCGTAGGTCGCCTCGATGCTGCGTTCGGTCTGCACGCCCACGTCGCCCGCGCTGTGCGCGACGGCGCCCTCGCGCCCGGTGGCGTCGTGCAGGCGGCGCGACACCGTCTCGTGGGTGACGCCGGCGAACTCGCCCTTGTCCCACTCGATCGCGAGTGCATCGCGGCCCTCGAGCGCCTGCCAGTAGCCCTCGGCCAGCACGGCGACGCCCTGCGGTATCTGCAGCACGTCGCGCACGCCCGGCATGGCGCGCGTCCGGGTGTCGTCGAGCGACACGAGCTTCGCGCCCGGGGCCGGCGGACGCGCCAGCACCGCGGTCAGCATGCCCGGCAGGCGCACGTCGAGGCCGAACTGGCCGCTGCCGTCGACCTTGGGCGGCGAATCGAGGCGCTTCACCGCCGTGCCCAGGAGGCGGAAGTCCTTCGGGTTCTTCAGTGTCGGCGCTTCCGGCACGGACAGCTGGCCGGCCGCGTCGGCCAGCGCGCCGTAGGCCAGCCTGCGCCCGTCCGGGGCGATCACGAAGCCTGCCTCGGTACGGCAGTCGCCGGCGTCGATGCCCCACTCGCTGGCGGCCGCCGTGACCAGCATCGCGCGGGCGGCGGCACCGGCCTTGCGCATCGGCTCCCAGTGGCCCATCACCGAGGTCGAACCACCGGTGCCCTGGAAGCCGAACACCGGATTGATGTAGTCCGTGTGCGCCGGCGCCTGCTCGACCCGGACCTGCTGCCAGTCGGCATCGAGCTCCTCGGCCACGAGCATGGGGATGGCAGTCAGCACGCCCTGGCCCATCTCGGACAGGCCGCACACCACGGTGACCGCGCCCGAGGCATCGATCCGCAGGAACGCGTTGGGACGGAAGCCGCCGCCGGCGGCCGCAAAGCGCCCGCCCAGGGGCAGGCTGAAGCCGATCACCAGCCCGCCACCGGCCAGGGTGGTCGCCTTGAGAAAGTCGCGTCGCGTCGGCTGGAACGTCGTGCTCATGGCAGTCTCCTCAGGCCTTCAGCGACGCCGCGGCGGCGTGGATCGCCTCGCGGATCTGGTTGTAGGTGCCGCAGCGGCAGAGGTTGCCGCGCATCGCCGTGTCGATCTCGGCGTCGGTCGGCGACGGGTTCTGCTCGAGCAGCGCCACGGCACTCATGATCTGCCCGCTCTGGCAGTAGCCGCACTGCGGCACGTCGATGCCGAGCCAGGCCTGCTGGACGGCCTGACCGACCGGCTTCCCGCCGATGCCCTCGATGGTCGACACCTGCTTGCCCACGGCGCGCCTGACCGGCGTGACACATGCCCGCACGGCGCGCCCGTCGAGATGCACGGTGCAGGCGCCGCATAGCGACGAGCCGCAACCGAACTTGGTCCCGGTCAGGCCGACGTTGTCACGAAGCACCCACAGGAGCGGCGTGTCGGGCGTGACGTCGACCTCCACGGTCTTGCCGTTGACGTTCAGTGAAATCATCGTGGTTCCTCGTCTCGAGGCGGTGGTTGGAACGCGTCGCCATGATCACCCATGAGGCCGGCGAATGCACGGTCCCAGAGCCATCGCAGGGCGTCGGCGGGCGGGCGTCCGGCGTCCAGCTGCACGCTGGGCACGGCGGTGACGCCGCCACCGTCCCGCGTGCCGACGACGAACGAGAACACGAACCACGGCGTCTGGCCCATGCGCAGGTCCGTGACGACGATGCTCGCGTCCGGTGCACGGGCCTTGGTGGTCGCCTCGGCCATCGGGACGGGGCCGGCGCGCGGCGCCAGGGGCACCGTGGCGTGGGCCTCGCCCGGCAGGACCGACACACGATAGAAGCCCTTGGAGAACCACGCGAGTCGCCGGACTGCCCAGTCCTCAGCGAGCGCACCGAGCGCGGCCCGGTCGCTCGCGTGGCGTTCGAGCACCAGTGGCGCGTCGCCATCGAACAGCGAGCGAAAGCCCTCGTGATAACCGTCATCGTCCATGACCACCACGCGCCACAGCAGCGTGTTGAACGGCGTCGGGGTCACCAGTACGCGGCTGCTGGCCAGCGGCGAGGCGCCGAGCGAGCGCTGCACGACACCCTCGACATGGGCCTGGGCGCCCACCGACCAGCCCAGGTAGAGCGTGCTCAGGGCGAGGCCGGCCGCGTTGGCGCGCATGGCCCTGGCGGGATCGCGGCGCCGGCGCGCCAGGGCCACCACGACGCCCGCCAGCAGGGGCAGCGTGTAGGCGGGGTCGATGATGAAGATGCTGCCGAGGCCGACGGGATAGTCGGTGAACGGCAGCAGCAGTTGCGTGCCGTAGACGGTGAACGCATCGAGGAGCGGATGGGTGACGAGCGCAAGCCAGGTGAGCGCCAGCCA
>CAZXAS010000126.1:0-7267 GCA_964638185.1 uncultured Steroidobacteraceae bacterium
CCAACCGCAAAGCGACACGCCTCACCGCAGGCACACCGCCCTGGGCCGCGCCGTGTACATCACGCGGCCATCGGCACCGCGATGTGCACGCGATTGCGGCCCGAGCTCTTCGCCGCGTACACGGCCGCGTCCGCCCTCGCGATGAGGTGTTCTCCCCACACGCCGAGCGCGTCGCTGGTGGCGACCCCGATGCTGCAGGTCAGCCGTATCGGCGGGCCGAATCCCTCGACCTCGAGTCCCGCCACGCGCGCGAGAATGCGCTCGGCGATGGCGTGCGCGGCGTACGAGTCGGCACTGCTCAGGATCACCACGAACTCCTCGCCACCGTAGCGCCCGATCACGTCGGAGTGCCGAAGTTCCGCCTGGATCGGCGCGACCACCGCCCGCAGGCAGGCATCACCGGCAAGATGGCCGAAGGAGTCGTTGATCTCCTTGAAGTGGTCGAGATCGATGAACAGCAGCGCAATGGGCAGGCCGCGGGCCTGTGCCCGCAGGCAGGCCGCCTCGAGCCGTTCGACGAGCGAGCGCCGGTTGAGCACGCCGGTCAGCGAGTCGGTCTGCGCCCGCCGCTCGGCGTCGGTCAACGCGGCGCGCTGCTCACGCAGGCGGTCGGCGACACCGAGCGCCACCAGCACCGCCGCCGCCACCATCGACAGCGGCAACCCGTAGTACATCAGCGGTTCGGCGTCGCTCCACAGGAAACTCAGCGCGGTGGCGATGGTGAAGACCTCGAGCAGTCCCCAGGCCACCAGGAACCAGCCGGCGGCGCGATTGCCGCGGCGCCAGGACAGGAATGCCACGACCAGCGTGAACACGGCCGTGCCTATGAACATGACGTTGCCGAAGGCCGCGATCCAGCCGCCGAGGCCGATGGTGTATCCGACGTTGGCCACGGCGAGCACGACGAAGGCAAGCGCGATCCAGCCGAAGACGGCGTGGATGCGTGGCCAGAATCGCTGCAGTTCGGCAATCTCGCGCACGAACAGGCAGGCCGCGGCGCCGGACAGCGCGGCCGGCACGTTCCAGGCATGGGCCATCAGCGGCAGGGCGCGACCGAGGATGGGCCAGGCGAAGCCCTGGCCGGAGAGGTAGACCACGTAGAGTGCCTGCAGGGAGAACAGGATCCCGTAAAGCGCGAACAGCCGGTCGGGCAGGACGAAATAGATGAGCAGGGCCGCCAGCGACATGGCGGCCAGCGCCCCGAACGCCAGCGCGATCATGCGGCTGTGCCCGGCGCCTGCATCGAGCACGGCGTCGAGTGTCGACAGGGAGAACTCGAGCGACTCGGCGCCACGCCCGGCGGCGCGGACGCGAACGTACAGTGAATCGCCCGCCGCCAGCGGCGCGTCCAGCACGAAGACCCCGTCCACCTCGCCGCGAAAGCCAGCGAGTTCGGTGGCCACCGGCACCTCGGCGCCGCCGGAAGCGAACAACTCGACCTCGAGGTGCCGGCCCTTGCGCACGACCAGCGCCGGCACGCCCGACGGCGCATGGCCCGCAGGCGCCTGCAACCGCAGCCAGAAGGGCACGCCCCGGGCGCGGGCCGCGCGGTAGTCGAAGGGCTCGAACTGCCGGTCCAGCAGCCCTCCTGAGACATCGGCCGGCGCGGGATCCGTGACGGTCGCCGGCAGCATGGTGACGGTCGGCAACGGAGAGGTCTCCGCCATGGGGGTGGCCGACCAAGCGGCCAGTACCACCCCGAGCCACGCCAGCGCCAGGCCACGCACGTTCGCCCACCTCTTCATCGGCCGCAGCCGTCGTGGCCCTATGGCAAGCCCCTGTGGCGCACACCGCCGCCCCGATTCTCACCGTCGGGCCGCAAGGACTGCAAGCGGGCCGCAGGTCCGTTCAGAGGCTGGGTGAGCCGCCCTGCGCGTAGGTCAGTTCGTGCATGCGCTGGCATGGCTGGCAGCGGCTGGCGGCCGGGTTCGCCTCGAGTCGCTCATGGGGAATCGGCCCACCGCACTGGATGCAGCGGCCGTACATGCCCTGTGACATCCGCCTGAGTGCCGCCTCGACGTCGCGCATCTCGGCAAGGTCGCGGTCGGTATCGGCGTTGTCGAGATCGATGATCAGGTCGGCGACCGACTCGTCCTCGAGGTCCCGGACGCGATCCTCCAGCATGGCTGCCCGGTCGGCGTCGGACTTGAGCAGATCCTGCCTGACCTCCTCGGCGAGCGTGGCGAGGCGTTCCTGCAGCGCCGCCTTGAGCGCTGCCTCCTGCTGTGGTGTCAGGTTCGATGTCATGGTCGCACCCTCCGTGGCGGCCACCGCCGCGGCCGCGCGCGACTTCATCTGGCGCCGCGCCTCGGTCGAGCGCAATAGGGGAAGTCGCGGGGGCTGGGCGCAGGGGATCCCGCCGCGCCCGTTCAGCCAGGACGGACCTGGCCCGTGCCACGTACCAGGTACTTGTAGCTCACCAGCTGCTCGAGGCCGACCGGCCCGCGGGCATGGAAACGGTCGGTGGAAATGCCGATCTCGGCCCCCATGCCGAACTCGCCGCCGTCCGCATACTGGGTCGAGGCGTTGTGGAGCACGATGGCACTGTCGACCTGCGCCAGGAATCGCTCCGCTGCAGCCGCGTCGTCGGTCACGATCGACTCGGTATGCGCCGAACCGTACCTGGCGATGTGCTCGATGGCCGCGTCGACCCCGTCGACCACCCGCGCGGCGATGATGGCGTCGAGATACTCCGTGTACCAGTCGTCCTCGGTCGCCGGCCTGACCCGGTCGTCGACCTCGCGCACCGCCGTATCGCCGCGCACCTCGCAGCCGGCGTCGAGCAGCGCTTTCACGATCGGCGCGAGGTGGGTCGCGGCGCAGCCGCGATCGACGAGCAGCGTCTCCGCGCTGCCGCAGATGCCGGTACGCCGGAGCTTCGCATTCAGCACGATCTCGCGCGCCATGTTGAGGTCCGCCGCCCGGTCCACGTAGACGTGGCAGTTGCCTTCGAGGTGCCCGATCACCGGCACGCGCGCGTCCTGCTTCACGCGCTCGATCAGGCCCTTGCCGCCACGCGGCACGATCACGTCGACGTAGTCGGTCATGCCCTTGAGCAGGTACCCGACCGCCTCGCGGTCCTGGGTGGGGACCAGTTGCACGGCCGCCGCAGGCAGGCCGGCGTGGCCGAGACCCTGCACCAGGCAGGCATGGATGGCACGACTCGAGCGCTCGCTCTCGGAACCGCAGCGCAGGATCGATGCGTTGCCCGACTTGAGGCACAGCGCGCCGGCATCTGCCGTCACGTTGGGCCGGCTCTCGTAGATGATGCCGATGACGCCGAGCGGCACGCTCACCCGCTGGATCACGAGGCCGTTCGGGCGCGTCCACTCGGCCAGCACCCTGCCGACCGGATCCGGCAGCGCCGCCACCGCCTCGAGCCCGTTCACGATCGCCTCGACGCGCCCGCCGTCGAGTTCCAGGCGATCGAGCAGCGCCGGCGCCAGTCGTGCGTCGCGTGCCGCCGCCATGTCGAGCGCATTGGCCGCGAGGATCAGGGCGCTGTCGCGGCGCACCGCCGCGGCGGCGGCCAGCAGCGCCGCGTTGCGGGTGGCGGTGTCGGCGCGTGCCAGTCGCTGTGCCGCGCCCACCGCATCGCGCCCGATGCGCTCCATCATCTCGCCGATCGCGCTCATGCCGGCTCCCCCTCCCCGTCCGCCGCAGGCCGTCCCACCACCAGGTCATCGCGGTGGATCATCTCGTCGCGCCCACGGTAGCCGAGTATCTCGGCGATCTCGCCGCTCTTGCGCCCGCGGATGCGCCGCGCGTCGCCGCTCGCATAGGCGGAGAGGCCGCGCGCCAGCTCGCGCCCGGTCGAGTCGACGACCCGTACCGCATCGCCGCGCTCGAACTCGCCGCCAACCGCGAGCACGCCGGCGGGCAGCAGGCTCTTGCCGCGGGCGAGCGCCGCCGCCGCGCCGTCGTCGATCACGAATTCACCGGCGGCCTTGAGCGTGCCGGCGATCCACTGCTTGCGCACCACGAGCGGCTTGCCGTGAGCCACGAACCAGGTGCAAGGCGCGCCCTGCTCCACCGCATCGAGCGGGTGCGCCACGCGGCCGGAGGCGATGCACAGGTGCGAACCGGCAGCGACGGCAATGCGGGCAGCGGCGATCTTGGTGGTCATGCCGCCTGATCCGAGGCCCGAATCGGGACCGGATGCCATAGCCTCGACCGCGGCGGTGATCTCGCGCACCTCCGGCACCAGGCGCGCCGTATCCACCTGCGAGGGATGCGCGGTGTACAGGCCGTCGACGTCGGACAGCAGCACGGTGCAGTCGGCCGTGACCATCTGCGCGACGCGTGCGGCCAGCCGGTCGTTGTCGCCGTAGCGGATCTCCGCGGTCGCCACCGTGTCGTTCTCGTTGATGACCGGCACCGCCCCGAGTCCCAGCAGTGTCATCAGCGTTGCCCGCGCGTTCAGGTAGCGGCGACGCTGCTCGGTGTCGCCCAGCGTGAGCAGCACCTGTGCAACGGTGATGTCGTGGTGTTCCAGGGCCTCCTTCCAGGCATGCGCGAGCCGGATCTGGCCGACGGCGGCGGCCGCCTGGCTCTCCTCGAGCTTCAGCCGCCCCGCCGGCAGGCCGAGGTGGCGCCGGCCGAGGGCGATGGCGCCCGAGGACACCAGCACGACCTGCTGGCCGCGGGCGCGCAGCCTGGCGACGTCGGTGGCCAGGCTGTCGAGCCAGGCACGATTGAGTCGGCCGCTCGCGGCATCGACCAGCAGCGCGGAGCCGACCTTGACGACGACGCGCCTGGCGCCGGTCAGTCGCCGGATACGCGACGCGTGCTCGGCCACGGCCACGGTCAGTCGCCGAACAGCTCCGCAGGCAGGGCCATCACCGGGCGCGCTCCCGACTGCAGCGCATCGAGGTGGGCTTCCGCGCGCGGCAGCAGGCGGGCGAAGAAGAAGCGGGCCGTCGCGAGCTTGGCCTCGTAGAACCCGGCGTCGGCCGGCTTGCGTCGCAGCGCCGCCAGCGCCACGGCGGCCATCTTGGCCCAGCACCAGGCCAGGCACAGGTGACCGGTGAGCTGCAGGTAGTCGACGGCCGACGCGCTGATCTCGTCCGGGTCGCGTGCCGCACGCTCCGCCACCTGCTCGGTGGCCTCGCTCCATTCCTTCAACAGGCCGGCGAGCCTCGGGACGAACTCCGACATCTCCTCGTAACCTGCGTGGTTCTGGCAGAACGCACCGATCAGCCCACCGAGCAGGCGGGCGAGCTGTCCGCCCGAACCGAGGACCTTGCGACCGAGCAGGTCGAGCCCCTGGATGCCGTTGGTGCCCTCGTACAGGCAGGCGATCCGGGCATCGCGGTAGAACTGCTCGACCCCGGTCTCACGGATGTAGCCGTGCCCGCCATGGACCTGGATGCCGAGGCTCGTGACCTCGACGGCCATGTCGGTGACGAACGCCTTCACGACCGGCGTCAGCACCGCGAGCAGGTCGGCGCCGCGCTCGCGCTCGACCGGATCCGGATGATGGCCGGCCTTGTCCATCTGCATGCCCGCGAGGTAGGTCAGCACCCGCGAGCCCTCGATGTAGGCCTTCTGCGTGAGCAGCATGCGCCGCACGTCGGCATGCTCGATGAGCGGGTCGGCGGGAGCGTCGGGCGACGCGCCGCCGCGCGGTGAACGGCCCTGGCGCCGCTCGCGCGCGTAGGCCAGCGATGCCTGCCAGGCACGCTCCGCCTGCGCGAGTCCCTGCAGGCCGACCCACAGGCGCGCGTGATTCATCATCACGAACATGCATTTCAGACCGGCGTTGGGCTCGCCGATCATCCAGCCTGTCGAGCCCTCGAAGTTCATGACGCAGGTGGCCGAGCCGTGGATCCCGAGCTTCTCCTCGAGCCGGCCGCAGGAAACGCCATTCGCAGCACCGGCATCGCCGGTCGCGTCCGGCAACCGCTTGGGCACCAGGAACAGGCTGATCCCGCGCGTCCCTGCGGGCGCATCCGGCAGGCGCGCAAGCACCAGGTGCACGATGTTCTCCACCAGGTCGTGCTCGCCGCTCGTGATGAAGATCTTGGTGCCGCTGATCCGGTAGCTGCCATCGCCGGCAGGCTCGGCGCGCGTGCGCAGGAGCCCGAGGTCGGTGCCCGCATGGGCCTCGGTGAGGCACATCGTGCCGCTCCAGACGCCCGATACCAGCTTCGGCAGGTAGGTCGCCTTGATGTCGTCGGGAGCATGACGCTCGAGGCACAGCACGGCGCTGTCCGTCAGCCCGCTGTACATCTTCCAGGACATGTTGGCGGAGACGAACAACTCGCCGAGCGGCCCGCCGAGACTCTCGGGCAGGCCCTGGCCGCCGAATTCCTCCGGCCCGCACAGGGCCGCCCAGCCGTCAGCGACGAAGCGCTGGTAGGCCTCCTTGAAGCCCGGCGGGGTGGTGACCACGCCATCCTCGCCCAGTTTCACGCCGATCCGGTCGCCAGGCTCGTTGGTCGGGGCGACGATGCCCTCGGCAAAGCGCGCTGCTTCGTCCAGCACGGTGTCGATGAACTCCGCGTTGACCTCCTCGCGGCCGAGTTCCAAGTAATGGTTGGCGGCGTGCAGGACCTCGTGGAGGGCGAATCGGATGTCACGGAGTGGCGCGCGGTAGGGATACATGAGGCAGGATGTCCGTCGTTCTTGGAAATCCTCCCGATTCTACGTGACAGCGCGCCCCGGGCGCAGCGGCACGGACCGCAGCCCGCGCCGGTCAGCCTGCCGGCCGCGCGCGTACGATCATGAGGTCGCTGGGCACGCGATCGAGCAGGCGCTCGGCCGTGCTGCCGACCACCGCGTCCTGCAGGCGCGAGCGCGACAGCGCCCCGACCACCAGCACGTCGATGCCGTGAGCCTCGCAATACTCCGGCACCGCCTGCACGGCGGCGCCCTCCACCAGGCTCACGTTCCCGGGCGGGAAAGCGTGGGGCTCGAGCAGGGCGGAGAGTGCGGCGGCGGCGGCCTCGCGCAGGTCGGGACCGCCCTGCGCCGCCAGTGCCGGATCGAGCGGCAGGAAGGCGTGCACGACCGACACCCGCCCGGCGAGCCATCCACCGAGCGCCGCGGCGGAGCGCAGGATGGCGTGGTCCAGGACGCTCGCGGCGTCGTCCGGGTGACCTGGATCGACCGCGGCGGCGACCGCACAGGGCTCGCTCCAGGCGGCGGACTTGACCAGCAGCAGCGGCACGGGACAGGTGCGCGCCAGCTGCCAGTCCGGGGCTGTGAAGAGTGCCCGCCGGATGGGCGCGTGCCAGGTCGTGTCCTTGACCACCAGTCCGGGGCG
>CAZXAS010000126.1:7367-8650 GCA_964638185.1 uncultured Steroidobacteraceae bacterium
CGCCGGGTGCTCGGCCGCGTCCGCATCGAGGACGACCAGGATCTTCGCCAGTACCTGCATCGACTGCGGCCTCCCTGTCTGTGATCGCGGTTACACAAGCCCGGCACGCACCAACAGGATAACGCGGCCGGAGCGCTCAAACCCCGGGAAAACCACGTCCTGCCGGGCGGACAGTGGAATCCACCTATGTCTCGGGTCAGCAAGCAAAAAGTAGCATTCCCATCGCCGGCGGGCGAACGGTCCGACGTGCGGGCATACCCACTCCATCCAGTTCATGGGGACAACAATCAATGGAACGGGTCGAGACCTATAACGACAAGGTGGTGCGCCAGTTCGCCATCATGACGGTCGTCTGGGGCGTGGTCGGCATGCTGGTCGGCGTGATCATCGCCGCGCAGCTCCTGTGGCCGGCGCTCAATCTGGACATTCCCTGGCTGACCTACAGCCGCCTGCGGCCGCTGCACACCAACGCGGTGATCTTCGCCTTCGGCGGGTCGGCGCTGTTCGCGGCCTCCTACTACGTGGTGCAGCGCACCTGCCACGTACGGTTGTTCGCGGACAAGCTGGCGGCATTCACCTTCTGGGGGTGGCAGCTCATCATCGTGCTGGCCGCCGTGACGCTGCCGCTCGGCATCACCACCTCGAAGGAGTACGCCGAGCTCGAGTGGCCGATCGACATCCTGATCGCGGTGGTGTGGGTGACCTACGCCGTGGTGTTCTTCGGCACCATTGCCAAGCGACGCGTCAAGCACATCTACGTCGCCAACTGGTTCTTCGCGGCCTACATCATCACCATCGCCGTGCTGCACATCGGCAACAGCGCCGCGATCCCGGTCACGCTGACCAAGTCGTATTCGGCGTATGCCGGCACCGTCGACGCGATGGTGCAATGGTGGTACGGGCACAACGCGGTGGGCTTCTTCCTGACCGCCGGCTTCCTCGGGATGATGTACTACTTCGTGCCGAAGCAGGCCGGACGGCCCGTGTACTCCTACCGGCTGTCGGTCGTGCACTTCTGGGCACTGATCGCCATCTACATGTGGGCCGGGCCGCATCACCTGCACTACACCACGCTGCCCGACTGGGCGCAGACGCTCGGCATGGTGTTCTCGATCGTCCTGCTCGCGCCCTCGTGGGGCGGCATGATCAACGGGATCATGACCCTGTCCGGGGCCTGGCACAAACTGCGTACAGATCCGATCCTGAAGTTCATGATCGTGTCGCTGTCTTTCTACGGCATGTCGACCTTCGAAGGCCCGATGATGTCGATCAAGACGGTCAAC